>NZ_JAALCR010000008.1 GCF_011065895.1 Paludisphaera rhizosphaerae
GACCTCAGCCCGCGCGTTCCCACGGTTGATCACATGGTAACAGTAGCCGCCGAGTGAGGCTCGACCCGTCCGCGGCATTCTCTAGCCCCTTTCTGTTTGATCGCACGTTGTCCTATATTCTACATTTTACCATGAATATTAGCAATGTCCCCTTTTCCCCGATTGGCAGCCTTGAACGGATCTTCGGATCCTGTCATGATGGCGAGGTGGAAGATCCAGCCGGGGATCGCGTAGGCGCATGGGGGCGAAGCCGTCCCCTCACCCCGCGAGCGGTTGCGGGGGCGAGCGTCAGGAGGACATGGGTTGCGAATCACGTTCCACGGTGCGACCCGGCAGGTCACGGGCAGCGCTCATCTCCTGGAAATCGGCTCGTCGCGCATCCTGCTCGATTGCGGTCTGTTCGACTCCGATCGAATCGACCCCGCCAGTCAGAACCGGCACCTCCCGTTCGATCCCGAGAGCCTTGACGCCGTCGTCGTTTCGCACGCCCACAACGACCACATCGGCCGGCTGCCGTTTTTGGTCAAGCAAGGGTACAAGGGAAACCTCTACGTCACCCCCGCCACCGGCGACATCACCAGCGTCATGCTTCGCGACAGCGCGCGGATTCAGCGCGAGGACGTTCGGCTGGCCCACATCCGCCACCCTCACATCGAGGCCCCCGAGCCCCTCTTCGAACTCTACGACGTCGAGTGGATGATCGAGCGGCTGGCGCGCGTCCCCTACGGCGAGCCCCGCGAGATCGCGCCAGGGGTGATGCTCACCTACCACAACGCCGGCCACATCCTGGGCTCGGCCATCGTTCAGATCGACTTCGAGGAAAACGGCCGGCCTCGCCGTTTCGTCTTCACCGGCGACCTCGGCCGCCGCAACACCGGCCTTCTCCCCGATCCGGCGATCGTCAAGGACGTCGACATCCTGGTCTCCGAGAGCACCTACGGCGACAAGGAGTTGGACCCGTACGAGAAGCTCTTGAAGCAACTCCACGCGATCGTCGCCCGCGCCATTCGGCTCCAGGGGAAGGTCGTGATCCCCGCGTTCAGCCTGGGGCGGACGCAGCGGATGGTCTACTGCCTTCAGGAACTGTACGCGACCCACAAGCTCCGGCCGATCCCCATCTTCGTCGACAGCCCTCTGGCCAACCGCCTGACCGACATTCACCGCGACTATCCCGACGCCTACACGCCCGAGGCCCGCGCCCTGATGGACAAGGACCCGATGTACTTCGGGTCCAAGTACGTCGAGTATTGCCAGACCTTTGAGGACTCCCGACGGCTGAACTACCAGCGGGGGCCGCTGATCATCATCTCGTCCTCGGGCATGTGCGAGGCCGGCCGGATCCGCCATCACCTGCGGCACATCGTTTCCGACCCCGACAACGCCATCGTCATCGTCAGCTACCAGGCCGAGGACACCCTGGGCCGGAAGCTCGCCGACGGCGTCGAGCGGGTCCAGATCCTCGACCACTGGTACGACCTGAACGCCGCCGTCTACGTCCTCGACGGTTTCTCCGGCCACGCCGACCGCAACGACCTGGCCTGGTGGTACGAGCAGACCGGCGGGAACATCGAACACGGCTTCCTCGTCCACGGCGAGCCCGGCCCGATGGACGCCCTCGTTCCCGTCATGCAGCGGTTCGTCAAGAACCCCGTCCGCACCCCCGACCTCCACGAGAGCTTCGAGGTCTGACGGCCCAACGAATAAGAATCCACCGATTCTTCGGAAATTCTCGCGGAGCGCCTTGTTTTGCGCTTCGCCCCCGCTTAAGGTGTTCGGGCGTCGCGGCGTCCAACAGCCGCGACCGACGGCCCGACCTCTCGCTCCATACGGGCCTGTCGACCTCTCCCTCCCAAGGACGCGCCGGCTCTCACTCCCACGGCGCGTCGTCCGCGATCCGCCTCCGCCTTGGTCATCGCCTTCTCCGCCCCTATCTCAGGAGCGATGCGTATGCGCACTCGGAGTCGATCGAGTCGGGTTTCATCGTGTCTGGCGTTGATCGCCGCCCTCGGAATGGGGGGGTGCGGCGGGGAGGTCGACGAACTGCCGCGCAAGCCCGTGGAGGGGGCGGTGAAGCTCGACGGGACCCCGCTGAAAGGCGGCATGATCCAGTTCATGCCCGCCGACCAGGGGGCGGCCACGGCCGCCGCCGCCGCCGTCGAGGACGGCAAATACTCCGTGTCCCAGGCCGCGGGACTCGTCCCCGGCTCGTACAAGGTCTCGATCACCAGTTCCAAGGGCTCTGAGACGGCCCCCGCCGGCGCGATGCCAGGCGACCCCGCCCCGCCGGCCAAGGAACCGATCCCAGGCAAGTACAACGCCAAGACGACCCTCACCGCCAGGGTGACCCCCGAAGGCCCCAACACCTTCGACTTCGACCTCTCGTCGAAGTCCAAGTGACCGCGACGCCGGCTCCTCGGCGTTCTCACGTCAACTCTCACCCTCCCCGCGGCCCGGCCCCCAGCCGGCCTGCGCCAATCCCCGGACGCCGCGGCTCGACCGTCGGCCAGGAATCATCGCCATGTGATCACTCATCAATTTATCCCAGGTGGAGAAACCCATGAGTCGCCCGCGAAGCGGTTTCACGCTGATCGAACTGCTGGTCGTCATCGCGATCATCGCCGTGCTGATCGCCCTGCTGCTTCCCGCCGTCCAGGCCGCCCGCGAGGCTGCCAGACGGGCCCAGTGCGTCAACAACCTGAAGCAGATCGGCATCGCCATGCACAACTACCACGACGTGGTGGGGACGTTCCCGCCGGGCCACCGGTCGTCGGTGTGCGGCACCTGGCAGACGTTCATCCTTCCCTACATCGAGGGAACGAACCAGTACAACGCCTACAACACGGCCGGCCGCTACCTCCTTCCGGACGGCACCAAGAACCCGGACGGCACGCTCCGATACGGCGGCGCGGCGAACACCACCGTCACCGGCTCGTTCTTCACCTCGCTCTCCTGTCCGAGCGACACGCAGACGAGGCTCGGCAGCGTCACCGAGCACAATTACGCGGTGAACTTCGGCAACGCCGGATTCTTCCAGGAGTTGCAAACCGGCTCCACGGGAACCGCCTACGCCACGCCCTACTACACGGGCGGTTTGTGGCAGGGGGCCCCGTTCTCAGACAGCGACCCGTCGTACTACCCCTCTCGGCAGCGGACCTACAACATCTCCGCCATCACTGACGGCACGAGCAACACGCTGATGGCCTCGGAAGTGATCCAGAGCCAGGACGGCTCGTACCGCGGTTACACCTGGTGGGGCGACGCCGCCTGCTTCGAGACCTGGCTGGCCCCCAACAGCGCACTCCCGGACGTGACTCAGGGATACTGCACCACCATCTTCCCGAATATCCAGGCCCCCAACCCGCCCTGCATGAACACGACCGCCACCCAGGGGCCGACGTACGCCGCGCGCAGCCGGCATCCCGGCGGAGTCAACACCCTTTTCTGCGACGGCAGCGTGAAGTTCGCCAAGAACACCCTGAACCTCAACACCTGGCGAGCCCTCAGCACGACCCAGGGGGGCGAGATCGTCAGCGCCGACGCCTACTGATCCATTTCAACACGAGCCTCCGTCCATTCGACTGGGATCGACTTTTGCATGAACCTCCAACGTGCGGACGCCGATCGCATCGAATGGACCGGGGGTGAGCCATGGCCGGAACGAGCCGAATTCTGATCATTGCAACGAGCGCGGACGAGTACCAAACGGTCGGATATCGAACCGGCCTCTGGCTCGGCGAGTTGACGCATTTCTACGACGTCGCCGAGGAGGCCGGGTATCTGATGGACCTTGCCAGTCCCCAAGGAGGGCAGATCCCCCTCGACCCGGAGAGCCTCGCCCACGAGTTCCTGAAGACGGGCGGGACGATCGAACGCTACAAGGACAAGGCGTTCATGGACCGCCTCGATGCGTCGCTCAAGCTCGCCGACGTGGACGCCTCGAAGTACGACGCGATCTACATGACCGGCGGCCACGGCGTCATGTTCGACTTCCCCGATTCGGCCGAGCTTCAGAAGCTCGTGGCCGACTTCTGGCAGGCCGGCAAGGTCGTCGCGTCCGTCTGCCACGGCGCGGCGGGACTGCTGAACGTCAAGCTGGCCGACGGCTCGTACCTCCTCGCCGGCAAGACCGTCACCGGCTTCTCCTGGAACGAGGAGGTGAAGTTCGACCGGGCCGACGCCGTCCCGTACAACCTGGAGGAAGAACTGCAGGCCCGAGGCGCGACCTACAGCAAGGCCTGGCTGGCGATGGGCGACCACGTCGTCGTCGACGGCCGTCTCATCACCGGCCAAAACCCCACCAGCACCCACAGCGTTGCAAAAGCCGTCATCGAGCAGCTCCGCGAAGGCTGACAGACACGAAACCGCACCATTCGGCACCCATCGATTGCCTCGTCCGACGACGGTCGTAGAATGGCGTCACGAGGGGTCACGACTCCGAGATCGAACCCGAGGTGTCGATGGCAAGCCTACTTACGGATCGCGCTGCACGGTGTCGCGGATTGACGCTGGTCGAGATGATGGCCCTCATCGCCGTGATCGCCTTCCTCCTGGCGATTATCCTACCCGCCATTCGCGCGTCACAGGAGGCGGCGAGGAGGGCCCAATGCACGGGCCATCTCAAGCAGATCGCGTTGGCGATTCATAGCTACCACGATGCGTGGAACACGCTCCCCGCCGGTTACGTCAGTGCGGAGAATCCCGCTGTCGGCGAGTTTGGTCCGGGATGGGGCTGGGGGACGCTGACGCTTCCGTTTCTCTCGCGAGGGGATCTCTATAACACCCTGAATCTCAGCCTTTCGATCGCCGCGCCGGGCTCGCAGACGGGGCGATCGACTGTCCTGAGCAACCTGCTCTGCCCGAGCGAGCCCCGGCGCGATCCGGCGTCGTTCCACGCAGCCGGATCGGTCAGCGGCGTGCCGAGCGATCTCTCGCCCTCGTCGTACGTCGCCTGCGCGGGGACCTCAATCGATCCGATGACGGGGGCTTCGGACGGCCCGTTCGGACGGAACGTTTCGTGGAGACTGTCTGACATCACCGACGGGCTGGGCCAGACGCTCATGCTTGGCGAGCGTACGCGGGCCCTCTCCGACGCGACCTGGGCGGGCGTCGTCCCGGGCGTCCAGCATTGCACCGATCCTTCCTGGCCCGTCCGCTCGTGCGGCCCGGCGTGGGGAATGGTACTGGGCGTCACCGATCTGCCCGGGGTCTCGGCCTATCCCACGGTGGTCCCGGGGTCTCGACGGGCTCATCAATCGGCCTTCGGCAGCCTTCACGGCGGCGGAGCGAACTTCGTCTTCTTCGACGGCGTGGTCCGATTCGTCAGAGACACGATCGATCCCAAGGTCTTTCGCGCGATGGCCACCCGAGCAAGCCTGGACGGTGATCTCGATTGCAGCGGCAACGCCTACTGACGCCGATCGTCGAGCCGCCGGTACAATTGGGCAATGGACCTACAAAACTTGCTGATCGACGGCGTTCGCGTGCCCCGGTTCCTCTACGGCACCGCCTGGAAGAAGCAGGAGACTCAGCGCCTGACCGAACTCGCGATTCGCCAGGGCTTTCGAGGGATCGACACCGCGAACCAGCTCCGCCACTACGACGAGGCTGAGGTCGGGCGGGGCGTCGCGGCGGCGATCGAAGCCGGGTTGGTCAACCGGGAGGACCTGTTTCTCCAGACCAAGTTCACGTTCGTGAATGGCCAGGACCACCGCCTCCCTTACGATCCGGCCGCGCCGGTCGGCGTCCAGGTGCAGCAGTCGTTCGCCAACTCGCTCGATCACCTGGGGGTCGAGGTCATCGATTCCTTCGTGCTCCACGGGCCTTCTCGCCGGTTCGGTCTCGTTGAGGAGGACTGGGAAGCCTGGCGGGCGATGGAGAAGCTCCACGACGACGGTCGCGCCCGGCTGCTCGGCGTCAGCAACGTCGGCCTGGACCAACTCCAGGCGTTCCACCGCGAGGCCCGCGTCCCCCTCCGCTTCGTCCAGAACCGCTGCTACGCCGAGCGTGGCTGGGATCGAGACGTCCGGGGCTTCTGCGCAGCGAACGGGATCGTCTACCAGGGCTTCTCG
This sequence comes from Paludisphaera rhizosphaerae, assembly GCF_011065895.1. NCBI lineage: Bacteria > Pseudomonadati > Planctomycetota > Planctomycetia > Isosphaerales > Isosphaeraceae > Paludisphaera > Paludisphaera rhizosphaerae. The sequence continues at coordinate 6,069 of NZ_JAALCR010000008.1, forward strand.
CTCCTGACCGCCAACCGAAACGCCCTGGCCCGCCCCGAGATCGCCCGGATCGCCTCGCGTCACGATCGGACCGTCGAACAGGTCGTGTTCCGGTTCGCGATGGAGGTCGGCATGATCCCGCTAACCGGAACAACCGACGCCCACCACATGGCCGAGGACCTCGAAGTCCTCCAATTCCAGCTCACCCCCGGAGAGGTCGAACGAATCGAACGTCTCGCTGGCTGAATCCGGCGGCGACCTGAGACCACAGTGGCGATCCTGGAGTAAATTCTCTTCGGTGGAGTTTGCTCTTTGGCATCCCGGAATCGAAATGCAATGCAGCGACGACGTGTCGCGCACTGTGAAAAGCGCGCGGACGAACCCAAACCCGTTGCAGGATAATTGAGGTTAACATTCAGACGGGCCGAGACTTGCGTCGAAGCCTAGGCTTGGCTCCGTTCGCGGATCGAAGCCAAGTCGGACCGCCGACGTTGCGTCGAAGCCGAATCGGCTTCCCGTGGGGTTAAGTGGAGGGGGCGGGAATTCCGAGTGATATTGGGCGTTTCCGCGATTGTGACGATCGGTCCGACGGTGCGCCTGAGCGGGTCTGAAAGGGGCAGGCCCACCCCGATTCGCCTGTATCCCACGGAAAGGGAGGCCGTACATGGATGCGAACCGGACGTCCACCGACGACTTGACCTTCAGTCGCTTCACCGACCCAGTTCAGGGGACGTTCACGATGGACGTCCCGGGGGGCTGGAGGACCCGCGGCGGGCTGGCGCATCCCCAACCCGGTGATCGTCGGCCCTGGGTGGAAGCGATCTCGCCTGATGGTGTTGCCATCCTCGCCGACCCGGATTTTCCCCAAAGCCTCTGCCACTTTCCGGGGCAGTGGGAGGGCCAGGTGGTCCCGCTCGCCGCGGGGGGGATGTTCCTTAACCTCACCCCCTCCGCCGATCGCGCGGCTGACTGGTACGTCAAAAACCTCGTGCCGAAACGTCTCTCTGGGGCCAAGGCCGTCTCGCGTCGGCCACGTCCCGACGTCGCGGCCCTGGTCGCCAACGGAATCCGCGAGCAAGGCATGGCCCTTCCCCGATCGTTCCGGATCGAGGCGACCGAGATCCGCCTCGCCCCTCCACCAGGCGGGCCGCCAAAAGCGGCCTCGATCCTGGCGACCTCGGCTTTCAACGGCGAGTACACGATGGGGATGTGGGCGTTCTGGAACGCGACGGTCTACCTGACGGTCGCCCCCGCCGACCGAATGGCGCTCGCCGAGCAGACGACCTTGCGGATGATCGGGTCCTACCGCAATACGCCCAGGATGTTCGCGATCGCCCAACGCGACGAGGCGATCATCGCCGCGAACGGCCAGGCCGCCAACGCCGCCCAGTGGAACTGGTTCGCCGGCCAGCAGGCGGCCCACCAAGCACAGTCAGCCGTGGGCGACATGCTCGTCGCCAACTACTGGACTCAGCAGGCGGCCAACGACGGACTGTACCGGAGTTGGGAACGGAATCAGGCCGTCTACGACCGGCTGAGCCAGGATCGAAGCGACGCCATGATGGATCGCCAGCGCCTCGCCGACGACCAGCTGGGCCGTCAGTACGAGGTCCCCGCCAGCTCAAACTACTACTGGCGGAACGAGCGTACCGGGGAGGTCGTCGGCACCGACGTCCAAACCCCGCCCGACTACTCCGACGCCTATACCCCGCTGCGGAGACTCTAGCCGACCAGGCTTTCGGCGCGATCCATCAGCGGTTCGGCTTGACCACCCGGGGAGCCGGTCGTTACATTGGTCCCTGTCCGAAACGACGGCCCCGTCGTCTAGTGGTTAGGACACATGCCTTTCACGCATGCAGCACGGGTTCGACTCCCGTCGGGGTCACTTGCCTCTCCCTCCCGCCAGACGCCGCCAGCAGGCGACAAGTGCCGATTCGGGCACGACTTGCGATCCTTCGACCGGGGATCGCCGAAACCCCCCACTCCGCCATCGGCCGACAGGTCCCGACACGAAGCGTCCCCTGCCTGGGGCAAATAGTGGGCAAGGCCTTCGCTTATGCGTCCTTGGGGGCGGAGAGAGGGGACCGACAAGGCGGCTTGTTCTAGGTCGGACGTTCGGGGCTTGATGTACCGGGCCGTCAGGGTCGGCGTCGAGTGCCGCATAAGCGTCTGCATCGTTCGGAGTGTGGCTCCGGTCGCGTCTAGGGTCGTCGCGTACTGAGCCCGGGTGGAGTGAAAGTCGAACTGCTTCCCCGCTTCGTCCACGAAGGGGATGCCGGCTCGCTTCAAATCAGCCTGGATCATCTTCGACCCGGTGGTCTTCTTCAGGGGGAACACGGCCGACCCACGGGGCAAGGCCGCCACGATGAGCCGCAGGTCTTCGGCCACGTCGTCGGGGATGACCATATCGGCCCCCTTGCGGTTCTTGCTGTCCTTCACCTGGAGGCGGAGTCGGGCCGGACTGGAATCGAAATCGAAGCTCTCGGGCTTCAAGGACGCGATCTCCTGATGACGTAGTCCGGTCCCGAAGATCAACCGATAGCAGATCGCTCGGACCGGCCCAGTCAGTCCACGCCACACGGGGCCGTCGTGGGCGGCCTGGATCAGCCTCATCTGTTCGTCAGCCGAGAGCGTCCTCCGGTCTCGACGCACGTCTTCTTCCGGGTTGAACCCAACCACCCCGAAGAGCGGATCGAAGGCAAGCCGACCGGATTGGACACACCATTTCGTGAACGCCTTGAGAGACTTCCGATAATGATTGCATGTCCAATGAGATGATCCGCCGGCCTTCAGGTTCGCTAGAGCCGCCTGAACACGCTCCCCGTCCAGGTCGGTAAGCCGGTTCACTCCCGAGGCCGACGCCAGGTCCCGAGCCTGCTGCATCGCCTGTTTGACGTGCCGGGCCGTCTTGTCGGTCGCCTTCAGATGCTCCTCGTAGGCCGCTAGGTGGACCTCGATCGGCTTCCTCGCATGATCACGGCGGGCCACATCTCTTGGATCGACGAGCCCCGCCTTGACGCTTGCGGCCTCCGATTCCACGTGCCGGGCAATCTCCTCGGTCTTACGTTTGTCGGCACACCCCTTCCGCTCCTGACGGACGCCGTCAGCGTCGACGAAACGGTAGTACCAGATCTTCCCACGCTTCCGGAAGCTCGCCACGGCTTAACCCCTTGATCCAAGATCCTTTAAGACGAGGGCCCTACCCCAGTATAGGGCCCAATTCACCGTCTCTCAATTGGCGTTCGCCCCGATCCACTTCGTGACGGTCGAGCTACGCCAGCGGATGATCTTCGACCTCCGGAAATCCGGCGGGGGAACTTCACCGGCGGCCCTCATCCGTTCAACACTCCGGGTCGAGCATCCAAGCACTTGGGCGATGTCGCTCATCGAGAGCATGGGCTCGACACCGGCGACGGGCGAGCGAAGATCGCGGCTGGGGTTATCACAATGCATGTCGTGGAGTCCTAAGGGTAACGCCGGCCGGTAGTCGGCCATTGGCGGCACTACTCCTTTTAGGACGCCCGGTCTCGGGACAAGTCGAGCGAACGGAGACGACGCAGGGGGTGAGGACTTTTCGCCCGTGCTCTTCTCGGTCAACCTCCCCGCGTCGACTCCCCAGGGCTTCGATCCACGGTTCACACTTACGCACTCGACTACACAAGGAACGAAGAACGCGGCGACAACTTCCGCCTGCCCGACTCACCCTGTACGAGAGGGATTAAGATGGTCGAAGCCCCAGAAGATTTCGAGTTCGCCGGGGAGGCCGCACCAGTCGGGATCGGCCCAAACGCCATCGGCCAGGTAAGCCCCCACGCCCTCCCAGTGCTCGCCCATGACTCGTCCGGGGTTCTTCCGGCGAATCTTCCTGTAGGCTTCGCGGTAGTTCATCTTGCTCACCTTTCTTCGCCGTCGACCCGGAAGCGGGGTCGCAGCGGCAATCCCTGGAACGACTCACTCAACACGCGGTACACGGTCTCCAGGTGGACTTGCGTCGTCATGATCGAGTCGTGGACGGTGACCACGGGGATGTCCGGATGCTCGACCCTGAGGCGTTCCACGGCCTTCCTGAGCACGACGTCCGACTCCTGCCACTGCATCTCCCGACTCACCCACTTGTAGCCATGCAGGCGGACGAGCTTGGCGAGGACCCTGGCCGCCTTCGGGTAGACTCCCCTGAACTTGGCCAGCTTTCCCGAGTAGACGGCCCGGAAGAATTCGACCTTCGCGTCCCCCCGCTCAGCGATCGAGAACGCACGCTGAAAATCGTCGTAAACCCTTGCCTGACCTACGGCTGCAATGTACTTGTCGGAAGAACCCAGATCATATGGGGAGCGAAGGGAGCGGAAGGAGGAGTTCTCACAGGGATGGTGACGAGAGGACTGGTATCTGTGACTGGGAGATGAGTGGAGTGAGCAGGAATCCAGGTAAGCGTTGGCGTTCATCAGGAGTATGCCCAGGAACAGCGTCTGACTTTCCTGGATGTCGATCTCGAACAGCCGTTCGCCGTTGATCGTCAGGTGCTTCTGGCGGACTTCCTTACATAGCCTCGTGAAGTTGGTGTGGAACCGACCGTACTTGCACCAGGTCGCCCGCACGACCCCTTGATCGAGCCAGCCCACCTGCTGCTCGGCGAGTTCCCGCTTGTCGGGCTTCATCCCGGCCAGCGTCTCTTCCAGGCCGGTCTTGTCGACCTTGACCTTCTTCGCCCACGCCCGCAGGTAGTTCCCCAGGTCGCCGAGGTCGGGGGCCGACAGCAGTTCCTTCCAGGCGTTGAAGCGGTTGAGATACCACTGGTCGTCTCCAGACCACCTGACGAACTTGCGATCGCGGAGGACATAGCCGAGCCTGAACTTGAAGGACTCGACCTTGGGCTTGTATCGCTCGATACAGTCGACGAGTCCGGCTTCCACGCACATCTTGCGGATTCTGGCCACGCCGTCGCCCATCACCTTCGCCAGGAGCTTGGCGTTCAGCGGACAGTATTCGTGGCGTTCATACCGACCAACGACGTGGTTGAAGTAGATGCAGTTGATCAGCCAGCGGGCCGCCGACTCGTCCTTCGGGCCGATCCCGTAGTCCGCGAAGTCGAAGTCGGCGGGCGTATAGAGGTAAGGGGCCCGCTTCTTCTTCCGCTTGGGCTTCGCCTTCTGCTTCGTCGTAAGCGTAGGCATCCGGGCGGGGGCGTCGACGGACCAATCGATTTCGCAAGGCATGGTCATCACCTTTCTTCTGGTGGGGTTACCTTATCGCGGGGTGCGGTCGCCTTCCTCGCGGAAGATGTTCATCGAGCGAGGGGCTTTGACGGTGATCACGGCAGAACGCTTGTCTCGCCGGATGCGATCCAGGCGGACGACGACTTCACCCTCCTGCGTCTGAATCACGATCGCCTCGTCCAGCGACCTAATGAGTGCAAGCATTCTTTCGCTCCTCTGTTGGGCCGACCAACTTACGCCGGCTCGGTCGACCTTGAACTCGTTGACGAACTCGCGAAGGCTGACGAGCATTGCGAGGTTGATCAAACTGACGGGCACGGCGATGTCCATGGCGACCCCCCTTTCGTCAGGGCTCGCCAGGGAATACACCCGATGCAACGCCCGCTCTTCTTCTAGGACGCCACCCACGAAATCAAACGATGGGAACGCGTGGGGCGGGATGAAGTCCTGCAGGTTGGCCTTTGAGGCTCAACACGGCCAGCTCGACCAGGTCGACGAGGATCAGGAACGCTTAAGCGTTCTGCACACACTTAGGGGAGGGGGGGCCGTCGTCGAGCGATACCCGATCGTCGACATAGGGTCTCTAGGCAGGAAGCGAAGCCTGGTGCCCGAAGGGAGGGGGGTTTTTATGTTCGGACGGTGATCGTGGGAGATCGATCAAGAAGCCGACCAGGTGCGTTTAAATCCCGTGGGACATTTCCGAAAGGTCGCCTCGGGCGATTTGGGCGATTTGCCCGTTCAGCCATAGCTCAGCACAACGTGAGCAATCCACTCGTCAGGTCGTAGAAGTGCCCGGTGGGCTCACAGTTTGGCCTGGGACGGGCGGGTGGTACGTCGACTGGAAGATCATGTCGGACAACCACTTCTTGAACGTCGGGTTGTCGCTGAACTGCTTGAAGAGTTCGGTATGATCGGAGATGAGTTCGAGCATGATCCGCTGGAGGGCGTTGTCGTGCTCGATCCGGGCGTTCTGCTTGTCCGAGTTCTTGATCGCGTTCTGGTAAGCCTTGTCAGCGGCGACCTTGGCGGGAATCTCCTCCGCGACTAGCTTGCGGATCTTGTCGCCGTCCTTCCATTCGACGTTGCCAAACTGGTCGTTGAACGCCCGGACGATCTGGCTCAACCGCTCCAGCTCGGGTTCTGGCCGACGACCTCCTGAGGCGTTGGGGACAGGATTGATCTCGGCGTCTTGATCGGGGAGTGCGATCGCCATTTGGGCCCGCACCTCGACCCGGTAGCTGTCCATGTCGATCGTTTCGAGGATCCCCTTCGACAGGTCTTCCTCCTTCGGGGCGGGAAGTCGGGGGGTGAGGAAGTTCAAATAGATCGAGAGGCGTTCCCAGTCGACGTTCGCGTACGGGAGAACCGAGGAGAGGAAGCTGTAAGTGCGGACGAACGCCTTCGCCTTCCCCTTGAATGCAACCTGGCCGTCTTCATCGAGTTCTGAGTTGTAGACCGCCACCCCAGCATCGAGGATGGGGTCGAGCTTGTCTCGGTCGGCCCCCTTGAGGTAGAGGTCCGCCAGCGTCGCGACGTCGGCCGGGTCGTATACCTGGTAACCGTCCAGGTCGGCCTTCAGGTCGTGGAGACGATTCGGGTCGGTGGCTTCGCTGAGGATCGTCGTCCGGTAGTAGTCGGCGAACGCGGCCTGGATCGTGTCGACGTCGTTCATGAAGTCCAGGACGAACGAGTCGTGCTTCTGGGGGTGGGCCCGGTTCAGCCGTGAAAGCGTCTGCACAGCCTTGATGCTCGCGAGGACCTTGTCCACGTACATCGTGTGGAGCAGGGGCTCATCGTAGCCCGTCTGGAACTTGTCGGCGACGATCAGGAATCGATACGGGTCCTGGCGGAACGTCTCGGGGATCTGGGTGCTCGGGAACCCGTTCATCGAGGCCTCGGTCAGCTTTTGGCCGTCGACCTCGTGCTCTCCCGAGAACGCGACGATCGCCCGGTGTGGACTCCGACGTTCCAGGAGGTAGGCGTCGAAGGCCCGCTTGTACTGGATGGCCCGAGCGATCCCGCTGGTGACCACCATGGCCCGGGCCTTTCCGCCGATCTTCTGCTTGGCGAGCACCTGGTCGTGGAAGTGGTCGACCATGATCTCGGCCTTCTGCCGGATCGCGTGGTCGTGGGACTCGACGTACTTCCGCAGTTTCCTCTGGGCCTTCTTGACGTCAAACTCCGGGTCGTCCTCGACCTTCTTCATCAGCCGGTAGTAGCTCGCGACCGGCGTGTAGGATTTGAGCACGTCGAGGATGAACTTCTCCTCGATCGCCTGCTTCATCGTGTAGGCGTGGAAGGGGCGGAACGACCCGTCGGGCTGGGGGACGCCGAAGATTTCCAGCGTCTTGTTCTTCGGGGTGGCCGTAAAGGCGAAGTAGCTGGCGTTCTTGAGCTTCTTCCGCGACTCCATCGCCCGAATGATGCGGTCTTCGTCGGACTCGTCTTCGGGGACGCCGTGCTCGCCGAGGGCGACGTGCATCGCCGACGTGGTCCGGCCCCCTTGGCTGGAGTGGGCCTCGTCGATGATGATCGCGAATCGCCGGTCCCGGTGGTCGTCGCCGATCTCCTGGATGATGAACGGGAACTTCTGGATCGTCGAGATGATGATCTTCTTGCCTTGCTCGATGAACCCCCGGAGTTGTCCCGACCCCTGGGTGACGGCACCGACGATCGCCGAGACCTGGGCGAACCGCTTGATGTTGTCCCTGATCTGCTTGTCCAGGACCGTTCGATCGGTCACGACGATGATCGAATCGAAGACCGGCTTACCCCCCTGCGTCAATTCCACGAGTTGGTGGGCAAGCCAGGTGATCGAGTTGCTTTTCCCGGATCCCGCCGAGTGCTGGATCAGGTAACTGCAGCCCGCCCCGTTGGTGCCGGCGTCCGTCAGGATCCTCCGAACCACGTCGAGCTGATGATACCTGGGGAAGACGGGCGTCCGTCGCGTCCTCCCGTGGGAGTCCTTCGTCTCGACGACCTGGGCATAGTTCTCTAGGACGTCCGCCAGGCTCGGCTTGGTCAGCACCTCTCTCCAGAGGTAGTCGGTCTTGATGCCGTTCGGGTTGGGAGGGTTGCCCGCACCGTGGTTCCATCCCCGGTTGAACGGCAGGAACCAACTGTCCTTGCCGGTCAGTTGCGAGCACATCCAGACTTCGGACTCGTCCACGGCGAAATGGACGGCACACCGGCCGGCGAGGAAGATCAGCTCTTTGGGATCCCGGTCCCGTTGGTACTGCTTGATCGCGTCGGCACTGGTCTGCTTCGTGAGCGAGTTCTTGAGTTCAAACGTCGCGAAGGGGAGCCCGTTAAGGAAGATGGCAACGTCCAGCGACAGCTTCGTCTCGTCCTTGCTGAACCGGAGTTGGCGGCTGACGCTGAAGCGGTTGGCGGCGTGGAGTTCGGCGGCCTTCTGATTCCCAGGCGTCGGAATCCCATAGTAGAGGTCCACGGAGACCGGCCCGTGCTTGATCCCCTTGCGGAGGACGTCGACGACGCCCCGCTTGGTCACTTCCCCCTGGATCCGATGCAGGAATTGCTGGCGTCACGGCCCCGGATCTCCCAGGTTCAACGCCCCGACCACGTCCGGCTGGGTGGCCTGGAGGAAGGCGAAGAGGTGAGACAGGTCGACGGCGTGGTCGCGGTCGTAATCCTCGGGAAAGCCTGGCAGGTAACCCGCTTCCTGCACAAGCGATTGAACGACGAGTGACTCAAGGCCCTTTTCAGACGTGTCCGTCGGCATCGAGGGGTCCATCGATCCAGCCCGACCGACGAAGCCGGTCCCACGCCGCCTGGATCTGGTGGGGGGTGAACATCGTCTTGCGGGCGTTCCAGTCGTGGACCTTCCGGACGGCCTCGGCGACCGTCTTCGCTCCCTGACGATCGGCCACCCAATGCACGGTGGCCAGCAGCTCCATGCCGTAAGGGGACTCGAACCCCTCGATCAGACCACTGACCTTGTCGAACCGCTCCAGCGTATCGGGGTGACTGTGGAGGAATTCAATCCCCTCCTCGGCGGCCCCATCGGCCAGTTCGATGGGCTTCCTCGGGTCGTCCCCACCTTCACCATACCCATGGATGTAGTGGCTTTCCATGGTCTTCAGGACGTGGCGGAGATTCTCGGCATACGGGCCGTAGCCCGCCTGCCTATAGTCGAGCTTCAGCGGCTCGCCGGCCACCTGGAGGAAGTACATCATTTTGTGGATCTCCAGGAGGGAGACCCCGACGTCCATCACCCCGGAAAGGTAGTTCCGCATCAATCCCAGGACCGCCGCCCGGCCGGACGTCAGCTTGGGACGCTTCGTCCGGTTGACCATCTCCCGGGCCGGGGGGGCGTTGCCGGGCTCGAACAGGTAGGCGTCGACCTCGGGGACGGCTGACAGAGCATGCTCGATCAGGGGACGCACCTCGGCCCAGTCCAGGCCGCCCAGGCCGCAGCCCAGGGGAGGGATGGCGATCGACTTGATCCCCTGCTCCCGGATGACGCGGACCAGATCGACCAGGCCGGCTTCAACGTCCTCGACCCGGCTGTCGGCCTTCCAGTGCCGCTTGGTGGGGAAGTTGATGATCCAGCGAGGTTGTTCAAGCGTGGCACGATCGAAGACGAACATTCGACCAGGGATGACGTCGCCGGCCTTGGCGGCTTTGCGGTAGGCCTCGTAGTTGTCCTCAAACGCACGGCGAAACTGTAGTGCGATCCCCCGACCCATCACACCCATGCAATTCACGGTGTTGACGAGGGCGTCCGCTTCGTGCTTCAGGATGTCGCCGTGGGCCAGATGGATCATGTCAGTGTCTTCCCCAAGTTGACCATTTGATCAATAGTACCATCTGGACTGAACTTCGACATCCGGCCGGTGATCGGCTTTCGCCACGATCTCACGTACCCTCGCGGCGAGCTTCTCATCCAGAACGCCGATCGTCCGGACCAGCGACCAGGGGAACGACCCAAAGACCAGGAATTCGGACTGCTTGGCTTCTTTGACTTCAGGCTCACGCCAGTCGTCGCTGGCGATGTACTCCCAGTTCAGTTGGCTGAGATCGGCCAGGTCGTTGAACGACTGATAGAGCTGGCCCCCCGCGTTGCCGTTGGTGAACGACCAGGCTCGCCGCTGACCTTCAGCCCACGCGACCACCTCGTGTAGATCGGCGACCAGGTGCAGGATCGGTCGCTGGCCATCTCGGTACGTGATGTCCGGGTGGTTCTTCATGCTCAGAAGGTAGAGCATGACCGACCGGGGGCAGAAGTAGAACGGCACGTACTCCCCGACCTTCGTTCCCGGATGGCAGTGGACGACCTGCTGTTCAAGCCTCCGCTTCTTGATCTTCGCCATCCCGATCGGCTTCTCCGGCCCACCCCGGGCGAAGATCTCCGCATCCGACCACAGGCAGCCCTCAGAGATGATCCGCTCCAGGTGCTTGCCGTGAGTGATGTGGAAGATCTGTAGCCGGCGGGGAGGAGGACTCATGGGTCAGTCCTCGTCGGCGGAGGCCGAGACCAGTTCGGAGGTTTCGTCGTCGAGTTCTTCCGTGTCCTCGTAGTCGAGGGGTTCGCCTCCGGTTTCGAACTCATCCAACTCCAGTGGGAGGCGTTCGGCGGCTTCGCGGACGTCGAGTTTGCCGGTCACGACGTCAGCGAGGAGGCGGTTGCGGTACTCCATCAGGAGATCTATCTGTTGACGGGTAGAGACAATCGTTGACTCGATTTGACTTGTTTCAAGACCTGCCGATGCAACGATTTCTGCTGCTTCTTCTATGGGAGGTATGGCGAACCACATGTCTCTCAACGATGACAGTGGCAGGTTGTTAGCAAGGCCTTCCGCACCGCTTATGGCTTGTTCGACTTGAGTACGATAGTAGCGGGAATTCATGGCGAGCAGGATGAACTCGGCTAGTTCTTGTTCCTTGAGGATGAGGCGAAACGTTTTATCCGACAGAATGAGCCGATATCGAAGCGAAGCAACTCGTCCGGTCGATCCAACAAGCTTGGGGGAGCCGCAAGCTCGCGAAACCAAGAGGTCGCCGACGTTGACCACAATTCTAGGATCGATCCGAAAGCCGTCTGGAAGGCGTTTGTGCTCGGTATCTCTGAAGACCCCATGGTTGACGCAGCCGGACTTCAGAACACCCCAACTTCCTGCGTCCTCGGCTTTTCGTGATTCGGCCTGTGGACTAACTCCCTGGTCAATTCGTCTGACGATCGAGCGAAGACGAGTGAGTCGCCAAGATGCCGGTATCATGTCGAGGCAGGCGGCATTCGTTGCCGAGAGCGTGTGGGAGGCTGACATGCCTCTCGTAACTCGTTGTTCAATGAGCGTTTGCTTCTCTTCTTGGAGAAGCTCGATGAGCCGCCGCTTGGCTTGGATGAACCGGCGGATCTTCCGGTCGACATGATCCAGGAAACGAACGATGGCGGTCTGTTCGTCGAGCGGGGGAACAGGCAAGCTGGAACGGCTGAGGCCTGAGTAGTCGATGTTCTGGACTTGGCGAATGCCAGTTACATGGAGGGTCAAATTGCTCAGGTATGGTGCAGCCTTGAAGAGCCATGCGAGATAGCCATGGTGATGCGGATTCGTTGGACGCAAAATCGTATAAGCAGGACTGATGATCCCCCTGTGCCGAGCGTACTCGATTCCGCCTTGGAACGAGCGGAGACTGATCACAAAATCATTGACGCAGACCAGCTTCAGAAGGTGAAGGTCTTTGGACGCCACCACCGTGCGAGTCTCGAAGTCACTTTTCCGAATGACTCCTCGGGTCTGCGTCGCAGCCAGAAGTGGTTCGTCAGGAAATCCCTTCTGGTTCCTCTCTTGAAGGACGTATTTGGTCCGGCGAACATCCCAATGTGCCGGAACGGATCCGGCCCACGATAGGTTGGCCTTCTGGTACTTTGGATATGGCCGAAGGCTGCTCATCCGTTTGCCGCCTCCACATCCACCAAGATTTCCTGAAGCAGCCCCTCCGTCTGCCGCTCCAACGCCTCAATATCCGCTCGGATCTCCGCCAGACTCCGAAGTTGGGGCGGCTTGTAGAAATGCCGGGCGAACGAGATCTCGTACCCGGTCCTCGTGCTGGATGGGTCGACCCAGGCGTCGGGGACGTGGGGGAGCACCTCGCGTTGGAGGAAGCCCGCGACACCGCCGTCTTCCAGGAGGGGGATTTGCTCGGAATCTCGGAGGTCGGGGTCGGGTTCGTACTCGACGACCTGGGTTTTGCCGCCGACCTTGATCTCGAAGAGGCCGTGCAAGGGGTCAGGGAGAGTCTTCTTGTGGACCTTCTTTGCGACCGGGACCCCGGACTCGTCTACCCGGCCCTCGGCCTTGAACGTCTTGATCTCCTTCGGCGAGTAGAGCTGGTGGGGGTCGATGCCGACGACCCGCAGGGGACGTTCCACTGTGACCTTCCAGTAGCCGAACGCCTCGTTGGGGAAGACCTTCGATTGCTCGGACTCCGTCATGTTGTGAAAGGCGTCGTAGATCTGCTTGATGTGCTCCTCGCCCAACCGGCAGTTCTTCTTCCCCTGGTTCTTGCGGAGCGGCTCGAACCAGGTGGTGGCGTCTATGAGCTGGATCTTGCCGCGACGCTTCTTCGCCTTCCGGTTCGTCAGGACCCAAACGTAGGTGGCGATGCCTGTGTTATAGAACATGTTCAGCGGTAGGGCGACGATGGCTTCCAGCCAGTCGTTCTCGATGATCCAACGCCGGATGTTGGACTCCCCCTGCCCGGCGTCCCCGGTGAACAGGGACGAGCCGTTGTGGACCTCGGCGATGCGACTCCCCAACGGGGTGTCCTTCATCTTACTCAGCATGCTCACCAGGAACATGAGCTGGCCGTCGCTCGACCGAGTCACCAGGGAGAGTTCCGGGTCGTCGCCGTGCGGGATCACGAATCGGGGATCGTTGAGATCCTTCTTCCCGCCCATACGTTCCTGGTCTGTTTTCCAGCTCTTACCGTAGGGCGGGTTCGAGAGCATGAAATCGAAGTGATGCGACGGGTAGGCATCTGCCGCCAGGGTGGAGCCGAACTTGATGTTGTCCGCCTCCTGACCTTCCCCCTTCAACAGCAGGTCGGCCTTACAGATGGCATAGGTCTCGGCGTTGATCTCCTGGCCGTAGAGGTGGATCGACGCCTTCTTCTCATGCGACTCGGCCAGTTCGGTGAGCACCTCGCCAGCCACGGTTAGCATTCCGCCCGTGCCGCACGCCCCGTCATAGACCAGGTAGGTTCCGGACTGGATGTCGCCGTTGACGGGGAGGAAGATCAGGTTCGCCATCAGCCGGACGACGTCCCGGGGCGTCCAGTGTTCCCCCGCTTCCTCGTTGTTCTCTTCGTTGAACTTGCGGATCAGTTCCTCGAAGACTGTCCCCATGCCGTGGTTGTCCAGGCCGGAGAGTTTGATATTCCCCTGGCCGTCGAGAACCGGCTGCGGACTGAGGTTGATGCTCGGCGACAGGAACTTCTCGATCAGGTGACCGAGGGCGTCCGCCTGGTCGAGCTTCTTGAGTTGGTTGTGGAAGTCGAACTTGTCGACGATCTCCTGCACGTTCGCCGAGAACCCGTCCAGGTAGTCGACGAAGTTCGCCCGGAGCTGCTTGGGGTTGTCGAGCAGGCGACGCAGGGTGAATCGCGACGCATTGTAGAACGCCTGGCCCGCCGTCTGTCGGAGCGGCCCCTCCTGGTTGACGATCCCCGCCTTGTCCAGGATCTCCTTCTGCTTCAGGACCGCATCCTTCGTCGGCTCCAAGAGGCTGTCCAGCCGCCGGATGACCGTCATGGGGAGGATGACGTCCCGATACTTCCCCCGGACGTAGACGTCCCGCAGCACGTCGTCGGCGATCGACCAGATGAAGTTCACGATCGCGGAGTGGGTGGACTGGTCCATCAGTCTCGTCTCGGCCTTCCTGGCTTGAGGCGGTGTCTTAGGTCCCGCATCCCCTGCGTCTAATTCCTGTCGCGAGGGGTTGGGCGATTCTTGAGGATAGGCGTTGAGTGTCAAGGCGGATCGCCTCCCGCGAGGCTCGGCTTCGATAAGGGGTCGTTCCCATCCATGAGGAGAACTTCGACTTCACGACATTACCGCGTCTGGTCGCAGTCCTCGGAGCGGGGAGAGCCTCGACCTTATATATGAGACGAGTTTGAGCAGAAGCCGGCCCTATCGCGTGCCAATCAGCCAGGCAAACCAGTGAAAACAGGCTGTTTATCCACTGTGAACAAGAAAGGGGCTCTGGGGATCCTTGGCTATTCTCGCGACGTAAGCTCTTGTCCTGCACGGCTTCTTTGAAGAGTTCCTCGTTTTCAACCTGATGCAGTGTTCTCCCGCATCCTGATTGCCGCCAGCGACCGTCTGGGTGCCTGAAGCTATTTAGCTTGCGGTTTACACGCATCTACCATGGCGATGATCCCTGCCTTGACGGCTTCCGGCAGGTTGGGCCATGCCTCCACCAACGCGGACAACCTCGGGTCTCCGACCCCTTTACGTTTGTGGTGGGGCAATTGGTGGGCAAGGGCCTTCCTTGGAATCCGCAACATCCTTCGAACGCAAGGATTTAGGGCATCAGACGACATGCCTTTCACGCATGCAGCACGGGTTCGACTCCCGTCGGGGTCATTCCGCCAGTATTCCCTCCCCTTCAATTCAATCAAGCCGGCCCCGCTCCCAGGGCCTTCAAGTGCGTCTCGACGCAGCCGGCCAGCAGGGATGGGTTGTAACCGCCCTCCAGAACGCTGACGATCCGCCCCTTGGCGTGGGTTTCGGCGACGTCGACGACGTCGCGCGTGAGGATGTCGAAGTCCGCGAAGTCGAGGCCCAGGCCGCCGACCGGGTCCTCGGCCATGGCGTCGAACCCGGCGGAGATGATCACCAGCTCCGGGCGGTGGCGATCGGCCAGGGCGTGGAGCCCGGCCCGAAACGCAGCGCGGAGGTCGGCGGGCGCGGTGCCAAAGGGGAGGGGGATGTTGGTCGTGAGACCTAGCCCCGGGCCGGTTCCCGTCTCGTCCTTGCGGCCCGTTCCCGGATAGAACGGGAATCGATGCACCGAGAGGAAGGCGACCTCGGCCGACTCGTAGAAGACGTCCTGGGTCCCGTTGCCGTGGTGGACGTCGAAATCCACGATCAGCACCCGGTTCACGGCGTGCCTGGCGATGGCCTCGCGGGCGGCGACGGCCACGTTCGAGAAGAGACAGAAGCCCATCGCCCCCGAGGGGATCGCGTGATGCCCTGGCGGCCGGACGAGCGCCATGGCTCGGGGATGCTTGCCGGAGAGGACGTCGCCGACGGCCTCGATCGCCGCACCGGCCGCGAGCCGGGCGGCCGTGAGCGAACCGCGGGACATCCAGGTGTCGGCCTCGATGCAGCCGCCGCCGCGAGCGTCGACGTCCACCAGCGAGGCCAGGTAGCCGGCTGAGTGAACGCGCCTCAGCTCATCGTCGGTCGCCTCGCGGACGGTCCCGGCGGGGCAGGCGTCGAGCAGGCCCGTCCGTTTCAGGTGGCGGAGGATCGTCTCCAGCCGCTCGGGCTTCTCCGGATGGCCCGCCGGGGGCTTGTGCTCGGTCATCCGGCGGTCGACGTACAGGGCGACGGACATGGGAGAGGCCTCCGGCGACCGTGTCTTTTAGAGCCGGCGCCAGCGGGCGCCGTCGCGGCGGACGAGTTCGTCAGCCTCGGGCGGTCCCCAGGAGCCGGCGGGGTACGTGACGGGCGCGGGGGCGTCGGGCTGCTGCCAGGCGTCGAGGATCGACGTGACGAACCGCCAGGCGTTCTCGACCTCGTCGGTGCGGGTGAAGAGGGTGGGGTCGCCGAGCATCACGTCCAGCAGGAGCCGCTCGTAGGCCTCCGGCGGCGGCGCGGCGAAGGCGGTGCCGTAGCGGAAGTCCATGCGGACTTCCTGGAGCCGCCGCCGCGAGCCGGGGATCTTGGCCTCGAAGGTCAGGCTGGCGCCCTCGTTGGGCTGGATCCGCAGCACGAGTTGATTGCCGATCGCCGGGCCGTCGTGCTCCACGTCGAACAACTGCGTGGGGGGCTTCTTGAACTGGATGGCGATCTCGGTCGCCCGCTTGGGGAGGCGTTTGCCGGTCCGAAGGAAGAACGGAACGTCGGCCCACCGCCAGTTGTTCAGGGTCAACCGCATGGCCACGTAGGGGGCGGTCCTGGAGTCAGGGGCGACCCCCTTCTCCTGGAGGTAGCCGGGGACTTCCTTGCCGTCGATGGAGCCGGCCGTGTACTGGGCGCGGACGACGTGCTCGTAGACGTCCTTCGGATCCCAGTGGGGGAGGGCCTGGAGGACCTTCACTTTCTCGCTCCGGACGGCGTCGGCCGAGAGGTCGACGGGGGCCTCCATCGCCACCAGGCAGAGCAGTTGGAGCATGTGGTTTTCGACCATGTCCCGGATCGCGCCGGCCGAGTCGTAGTAGGTCCCTCGGTTGCCGGGCATGCCGACTTCCTCGGCCACAGTGATCTGCACCGAGGCGACGTGCCGACGGTTCCAGATCGGCTCGAAAATGGCGTTGCCAAACCGGAGAGCCAGGATGTTCTGGACCGTCTCTTTGCCGAGGTAATGGTCGATGCGGTAGATCTGGCTCTCGTCCAGCACCCGCGAGGCGTCCCGGCTCAGAGCCCGGGCGCTTTCCAGGTCGTGGCCGAAGGGCTTCTCGATGACGACCCGGCTCCAGGGCGATTCCTGGTGCGATTCATAGACGAGGTTCGCCCGGCCAAGCTGGTCGATGATCGGGCTGAAGAACTCGGGGGCGACGGCCAGGTAGTAGATTCGGTTGCCCCGCGTGCCGTGGCTGCCGTCCAGTTCCTCAAGCTTCGCCTTGAGCCGCTGGAACGAATCCTCGTCGTCGAACGTCCCCGATACGAAGACCAGGCGGGAGGCGAACTGGGGCCAGACCTGCTTGAAGTCGTCCCCCTTCTCCTCCTCGGAGAGCGACTTCTCGTACTCGCGGCGGAGGTCCTCGTCGGTCCAGTCGCGACGCCCGAAGCAGACCACGGCGCACTCGGAGGGGAGGTTCCCCCGATGGTACAGGTGATACAGGGCCGGGACGAGCTTGCGGTGGGCGAGATCTCCCGTCGCCCCGAAGAGGACGATGGCGCAGGGCTGCGGCGCCTGGGCGCGGGGGAGAGCCTGTCGAAGCGGGTTGGCGTCGTCGCGGGGCTCGGCCATGGTTGGGATTCTCGCGAGGCTGCGTGCTGGGAGAGGGGTCGCGACCGCCGAGACGCCCCGGGCCGTCCGATTCTAGGGGTCAGCGGAGGCGCCATCAAGGGCCGCCGCGGCGAGCCCTCCATTGCGGGCGTCCCTGCGCTCTGGCAGAGTGTTGAGGCGGCCGATGCGGGCCGCGAGCCGTTTCAGGAAGCCCGGAGGACGTCGATGCTGCGTGCGAAGGACCATTACCGAAGTCCGTTCCTGATGCTCCTGGTCGGCCTCGCGCTGATCGGGGCCGAGGCGTATCAGGTGGCCGGACCGGACGCCGCCCAGTTCGCCGTGAAGGGCTCGCTCCAGAAGCTCCTGATCCAGATTCCCGCCGGGATCGTCGCGCTGGTCGTCGCCGCGAAGCTGATCGAGGTCGACTTCGGGCCGATCACCGTCGCCGGGCTGAAGATCGCCGCGATCACCGTGCTCGCCGAGGGAGTCGCCTGCTGGGTCCCGATCCCGTTCTTCTCCCTCATGGCGGAGTTGACGGTCATGGTCGTGGGCTTCTTCTGGTTGTTCGAGCTAGGGAAGTGGGAGACGTATCTCGTGGTTCTCCTGAACCTGGCGGCGGTTTTCGGGGCTCGATACATCGTGGACAACTACATGGATTCGTCCCACACCTACTGGGTGACGGGCGAACGTCCCCGCCAGGCGCGCCGACGATGAGGCATCTGATCGACGGCCATCTCGACCTCGCCTGGAACGCCCTGGGCTGGAATCGGGACATCACGCTCGACCTCGATGCGATGAACGCTCGCGAGGCGAACCTGTCCGACCACCCGGGGCGGGGAAGGGCGACGGTCAGCCTTCCCGAGATGCGTCGGGGAGGCGTGGGGCTCTGCCAGGCGACCGTCCTCGCCCGCGCCAAGGCCGTGAGCCTCTGGGACACATACTCCCAGGGGCCGCCGAGAGCCAACCTCGACTGGAGCGTCCAGGACGCGGCCTCGGCCGCCGGCCGGGGGCAGCTCGCCTACTACGAGCGGCTGGAACGCCGGGGATTGCTGCGGCAGGTCCGGACGCGCGGCGACCTGGACGACCACTGGAACCAGTGGGCCGCCGCCCCCGACACGACGCCCATCGGCTACATCCTGGCCATGGAGGGGGCCGACCCGATCGTCGAGCCCGACCAGGCCGCCGAATGGTGGGATCTGGGTCTCCGCTCGGTCAACCTGGCCCACTACGGCGCGAGCCGATACGCGGTCGGCACCGGCGAGGAAGGCCCGCTGACCGAGGACGGCCTGCGGCTGCTCCGCGAGTTCGAGCGACTCGGGATGATCCTGGACGTCACCCACCTGTCGGACCAGGGCTTCTTCCAGGCTCTCGACGCCTTCTCGGGGCCGGTCCTCGCCAGCCACAACAACTGCCGGGCGCTGGTGCCGGCCCAGCGCCAGTTCTCGGACGAGCAGATCAAGCTGCTGATCGGCCGAAACGCCGTGATCGGCGTGGCGCTCGACGCCTGGATGCTCTATCCCGCCGGCTGGATTCGGCGCACCACCTCGCGCGAGGTCGTCGGGATCGAGGCGGTGGCCGATCACATCGACCACATCTGCCAGCTCTCGGGCGACGTGCGGAATGTGGCGATCGGCAGCGACCTGGACGGCGGCTTCGGCACGGAGCAAACGCCGACCGGTCTGGACCGGATCTCCGACCTCCAGAAGTTCGACGCGATCCTCGCCTCGCGAGGCTACCCCGCCGAGGCGATCGACGCCGTCTTCCACGGCAACTGGCTGCGATTCTTCCGTGAACACCTGCCGGCCTGAGCCGGCCGATCGGTGCGCGAGCGCGTGCGACCTGGTATGATGGGCCGCGAGGTTCCATCCCGGGCGGACGAGGGGCGACCGACCAGTGGCTGCCGAGGTGGTCTGGAACGAACGCGCGTGGTGCGAACAGGCCCGAGCCCTGGTCCGCAAGGGCGAGGCCGGGGCGGCGGCCGAGAGCGAGCCGGCGCGCGCCGCCAGGCTGGGCCGGATGCTCGCCCACGTCGAGGCCGGCTGGCGGCTGCGGGCCCCGCTCGACGTCCAGGTCGACGAGCACGGCGTCGAGCGGCTCCGCCGGGCCGTCGTCCGCGCGCTGGCGGACCTCCGGCTGGCGATCGACGATCTGCTCGCCGCGGCCGAGCCCGAGGGCGACTCCCTCCGCATGATGGCGGCCCGGCTCCGACAGTGGATCGCCCGCGAGCGGTCGGCCTTTCAGGGGCTACTCTCCAACGAGGGGGACCCGTTCCGCAGGCTCCTGGGATTGGACGCCCTCCGAGGAGACCTGGAGTGGTTCGGCGGTCTCCTTGACCGTCTGGAGAACACGCCAGGGCCGGGACCGGGCGCCTGGATCGAGGTCGAGCTCGCCAAGATCCGCCGACTGCTGGAAGACGAACCCCGCCGCCCCAAGTCCCGCGCCCGCCGGGCGGCCCTGCGGGCTCGCTGCGAGCGGATGCGCGGCGTGCTGCTGGAACGGCGCGTCCGCAGGGAGTTGGACGTCGCTTTGGTGGAGGCCTCGCCCGAGCGATTGGCGACCGTGCGTAACAAGCTGTCGCGGCTCCAGGCCCGAGTCGGCGCCATGGAGCCGGTCAACGACCCGGCCGACGACGCGACCGACTCCGGCGCGCGATCGGCCGTCGACCTGGACGTCGAGCGGGGTTCCGACGATCCGGCCTCCTGGACCGAGGCCCTGCGCGAACGTCGCGAGGCCGTCGCCGATCGGATCGACGAGAGCCTGGCCGCCATGCCCCCGGCCGAAGCGTCGCAGAGCTGCTCGCAGATCGTTCAGAACGCCCGCGACGAGTTCGGCGAGATGACGGCCTTCCTCCAGGACGCCCCGCTGCGGCGTGCCGTCCTGCGGCTGGAGACGGCCGAGGAAGACATGGATCGGATGGCCGACTCGATCCAGACACTCCGTCGCGCCGGCCGGCGAGCCCAGGGGGAGCGTCGCCTGTCGTCCGAGGACGTCCACCGCCTGGACGACGCCCTCTCGGACGTCCGCCGCCTTCGCTCCACCATCCGCGGCGAATGGCAGGAAAAGCTACTGACGCTCCGCCTGCATACGATCTTCGGGCGTCGCGGGGCCGTCTTTCTGGAGAACGCCGCGCTGGTGCTGATCGCGGCCCTAACGGTCGTGATCCTCGGCGAGACGCTGCTCGACCGCGCGGGGATGCTCACGACCCGCAGTCGCGAAATCCTCGCGTGGCTCGACCTGCTGGTCTGCTCCGGGCTGATGATCGAGTTCCTGATGCGATGGGCGCTCGCCCCGGCGAAGGGGACGTACTTCCTTCAGCATTTCGTCATCGACTTCCTGGCGTCGCTGCCGTTCGGGTTCCTCGCCTACATCGCCGCCGAGCACGCGGCGTCGCCCGTCGGCGGCGACACGTTCTGGCTGATGCGCTACCTGCGGTTCGCGCGCATCCTGGAAGTCCTCTCGCAGCTCCGGCTCGTGATGCCGGTGGTCCGCCTGGCACGGCTGGGGCTTTTCGCTCTCCGGCTCAGTGACCGCCTGGTGAGGAAGAACGCCGGGCTGCTCAACCGGAACATCGTCCTCTTCGAGCACGAGGCCGCGCCGAAGGCCGAATCGGGCGACCGCCACCGCCTGGCAATACTCCGTGGCGACCTTCAGAACGCCGAGGCGGCCCTGGGACGTCGCCTTCACCGCGACCGGCAGGACGCCCTGGCGACCCGAAGGCTCTCCGACCTGGCCGTGCGTCTGGGCCGCCTTCCCGACCACCTGATCGAGCCCCTCAGCGAGCACCGCGACGACCGCGAGATCCCCGTCGAGTCCCTGGTCGAACAGTTGATCCAGCTCACGCCCGAGACCCTCGTCGACCGAATGGGGCCAGCCTTCGTGGGGTCGGTCGACTCCTACCTGCGGGTTCTCGACGCGCCGATCGTCCGCCGCCTGCCGCTGATCCGCAACCTGGTCGCCCATCGCGAGAAATCGCCGGCGGAGGCCGTGGCGCTGGCGGCGAACTACGTGGGCTTCGCCACCCAGCGGGCGCTCGACCTGATCTACTTCCTGGCCGACCTCCAGGCGACGCTCTCGCCGGCGATCTTCCTGGACCGCCTGGGGCTGACGATGGTCAACGCGACGCGCACGCCGGCCAAGCGTTTGCTCTTCCTCGGCTCGGCGTTCCTGTTTCTGTTCGTGGTCGTCAACCTCGTCGGCTTCCTGAGCGCGTTCCGCCCGTTCATCGACGCCGTGCAGCAGCGGCTGGGGTGGCCGGTGATCGTGCTGGGCTGCATCTGCCTGGGGTTCTGGACGCTGGGGGCCTGGCTCCGCAAGATCGCCAACCAATCGGCCGACTTCTGCGAGCGGATCGTCGAGGCCCAGTTCGCCGCCCAGACCAAGATGTTCAAGACCCGCCGCGCCCAGCAGGATGCTCGATTCCTGGCCGAACGCGTCGTCGACCCGGAGATCGCCCTGCGTTCGTCGGACGACCTCGACCCGGACCTCTATCGCGATCGCCCGACGGCCGCGGCCGACGTGGAGGCCGTCTTCGCGAGCCGACAGACCTCATTCCCGAACCGGGAGTTGTCGTTCCTGCGGAACATCCGGCTTCTGTACCAGGACTACCTGGACGGCTCGCCCTTCCACCGCAACGACGTGAAGACCTCGGTGCAGTTGTTGGGAAACCTGGCCCTTTCGAACCTCAGGCGGAGCCGGATCGAGTTCGTCCGCCGCGAGGCCCGGGCGATGGGAAACCTGGACCTGAGTCGGGCGGGGGGCCTGCTGGGCGGGCCCTATCTCTGGTTCAACTACATCACCCGGATCATCGTCCAGGAGACGGCCGTCCTGCTGCTGGACTACAACGCCAACGCCGTACCGCTGGACCGCCTGGCGTGCTCGCCGCCGGAGCGTCGCCGCGAGTATCAGCGATGGCTGGGGGGCCGCCTGCGGATCCCGCCCGACCACGTCCGTCTCCCCGCGCCTAACGGCGCCGAAACCTCTTCGGAACCGTCGCCGACCGCGTCGGCGACAGCCCGACGGCAGGAGACGCTGGCCTTTCTGGAGACGGTCGAGTTCACCGCAATCGACTTCCTGGCCCAGGATCCTGCGCGGGATGCGGAGATCCTCGAACGGTTCGGGCCCCAGGTGGCTCAGTTGCTGCACCACGACCGCCAGCAGAACGTCCGGCGGGCGTTCTGGAGCTTCCCGCTGCAGGACCTCCCGCAGGCGGAGCGGACGATCAACCCCTACGCCTTCTACGAGGCCCGGCTGTCGGGCGGTCGGATCGTCTTCTTCCCGATCGTCGTGGCGGCGGCCTTCTTCAAAAGCATCTGGATCGCCGTCCGAGGCGTTTACGACGGCGTCCATCAGATCCTCAACCCCCGCGTCGTCCGCGACCGCGACATCCCGGCCGACGCTTATGCGGCGGCCCACCGCAAGATCCACCGAATGCGCAAGCCTGTGTTCATGGGTTCGCTCTGGCTGCGGGCTCGGCTGGACGTCGAATACCTGGGGCTGCAACTGCCGACCTCACCGACCGTCATGGGCTTCGACTCGGCGATGGAGGCCGACCTCGACTTCATCGGGGCCTCGCGTCGCGACCGGATCGTCGCCGAGGGGATTCGCCGCGACCACCAGCGCCGGCTGGCCTGGACGGGCCGCTGGCTCTCGCGGTTCGGCTGGACGCTCGGCGAGCTTCCCGGCTTCCTGGCGGACGAGATCCCCTACCTGGCGAACCGGGCCAGCGAGGCCCTCCGCGCGCTGGTCGCCGCCTGTGTGCTCGACCACGACGACGTCGCGACGCTCGCCCTCTCGATGGAGGGGCTGACGATGCTGGCCGACTACGCCGCCGACCCGACGTCCGACCTGAAGCGGCTGCCTCCCGGCCTCCCCGATCCGGTCGTCAACGCACGGAGGCTCTGGCGGCCGGCCCCGCGACTGATCCCCTCGCCGAAGCGACTGTTCGACCTCCCCGCGTTCGCCGGGTATGACGCCGCCGCCCGCAAGCGGATCGTCTCACTCCTGCGTCGGCACCGTCGCGTCTGCCGGGGCTGGTTCCGGGTCGTGCTGGGGCAGGGGGGAGTCGATCCCTGGGCCGAGGTCCGCAGCCGCCTGATGGACGTCCTGCTCAAGACCGACCTCTGGAGCGACCAGATCCTGATCCTCCGCGCCGTGCAGACGCTGACGATGCTGGACGTCCACCACAACTGCGAGTTGGTCTGGTCGCTCGGCGGGTACGACCCCCCCGAGCCCGAAGATCCTCCGGCCCCCAAACGCCCTCGCCCCGCCGACGACCCCGCCCCCGCCTCCGACTGGTGGTCCGATCGCCCCGACGCCGAACACGTCTCGGCCGAGACGTGACGGATGGAGGAGGTTTGGTCGGATTCAGAAGTGTTTGGACAGCGCCGCGACGAGCCGCTCGTTCGCCGCGTCCCAACGGTATCGCGAGGCGATTTGCAGGCCGATGGTGGAGAGGCGGGCTCGATCTTCGGCATGATCGAGCAGGTTGCGGAGGGTGGAGGCGATCGACTCCTCGTCTTCGGGATTGAAGTACCAGCCGGCTGCGCCGCCGATTTCGGGGAGGGCGGTGGAGTCGGCCAGGGCGATGGGGACGCCCTGGGCCATGGCCTCGACGACCGGAATTCCGAAGCTCTCGCAGAGAGACGGGAAGACAAGGGCGGTCGACTCGGCGTAGATGGCGCGGAGGGCCTCACCCTGGCGATAGCCGGGGAGCCGGACGCAGGCCCAATCGCCCAGTCGAGCGATCTCGTCCCGCAGGGCTCGCTCCTCCTCGGGAACGCCCGAGCCCAGCATCACGAGGGCCAGATCCCCCGAGGCGACTTCCGGCAGCGTCGCCGCGGCTCGGATCAGGCGGGCCAGGTTCTTCCGGGGCTGGAAGTTGGCGACCGAGAGCAGGAAGGGGACGCCCGCCGGCAGGCCCAGGTCGTAGCGAACGCCCGCCCTGTCGATGTCCGGTGCGGGCTCGAAGAAGAGGTCGTCGGCCGCGTTGGGGACGTAGGCGATCCTCCCCGCGCACTCGGGGAGAGCTTCCAGCAGCCTCGCCGTGTTGAACTCGGAGACCGAGAGGACCAGGTCGGCTCGCCGCAACGCCTCGGACATGTTCTTGCGGAGTCGCTCCGATCCGAACCGAAACCCCTGCAAAACGTCATGGCTGGTCACGGCGACGCGCGCCTGGCGACGCGCGACGTGGAACTCGGCCGGGCAGTAGATCCAGTCGACCGGCCCCGAAAGCCACTCCATCGGAGGGAGCGGTGCCAACCGCCACCACCGCAGCAGGTGCCGGGTCGGGACGGACAGCTCGCGTCGAGGGACCCCGTTCAGGGCCTCCCAGTATTCCCGGCCCTCAGGGCGCGCGATCTTGCCCGAGACGAGCGTAAGATCCACGTCCTGCCGCGCGGCGAGCCGTTCGATCTGAGCGAGTGCGTGTCGTGTGACGCCAGTCGGGGCGTAACACGCGTTCATGTCGTAGAGGCAGGCGACCCGGATCAATCGACGCTCCATCGTGTCGTGCGGGGGGCGATCCTTGGCCCGGGCGAGCATATAGGCGGGGGAAACCTTATGTCAATCGCCTTGACAGTCCCGGCGCGATCGCTAAACTAGTTGCTTTGGCTCGGGATAGACCGCCTGAATCCGACCGGGGAGCGTCGTCCGAACGCAGAATCGTCTCGGGCCGACACGTCGCGGGTTCTACGGAGCCGCCCGCCTCGCGGCGAATTCGGTCGTTCCTGGCCCCAGCGGCCGGCGGCCGCACCAGGACCAAGCAAGGACGACCAGGGAAACGACGAAGACTTATGCCGACCATCAATCAGCTCGTTCGCAAGCCGCGCCGGCCCGTTCAGTACAAGACGAAGTCGCCGGTCCTTGAAGGGTGCCCGTTCAAGCGGGGCGTCTGCCTGCAGGTCAAGACGATGACCCCCAAGAAGCCGAACTCGGCCCTCCGCAAGGTGGCCCGCGTGCGGCTCTCCAACGGCAAGGAAATCACCGCCTACATCGGCGGCGAGGGTCACAACCTGCAAGAGCACTCGATCGTGCTGATCCGCGGCGGCCGCGTCCGCGACCTCCCGGGCGTCCGCTACCACATCGTCCGCGGCGTGCTCGACTGCCAGGGCGTCGGCGACCGCAAGCAGGCCCGTTCCAAGTACGGCGCCCCCAAGAAGAAGGCCGGCACCCCCGCCAAGGGCGCCCCCAAGAAGAAGTAAGACCTGACACCGGTCGCCCCCGTCGCCCCGGCCCGCTTTGAGCCCAGGCTCGCGCCGACGGCGACGGATCTCCCCGTACTCCTCGTGCCCCTTATTCCGCAGGATCGACATTCATGGCCCGCAAGTTCACGGCGAGCAAGACCCACCTCCGGCCCGACCCGCGGTTCGGGTCCAAGCTGGCCGGCAAGTTCATCAACTGCGTCATGCACGACGGCAAGAAGAGCGTCGCCCAGAAGATCTTCTACGACGCCGTCGAGCTGATCCAGAAGCGGC
The DNA here is from genome assembly GCF_011065895.1 of Paludisphaera rhizosphaerae. Classification (NCBI taxonomy): domain Bacteria; kingdom Pseudomonadati; phylum Planctomycetota; class Planctomycetia; order Isosphaerales; family Isosphaeraceae; genus Paludisphaera; species Paludisphaera rhizosphaerae. The sequence continues at coordinate 31,872 of NZ_JAALCR010000008.1, forward strand.
TCCCCAACGAGGAGCCGATCGACGTCTTCACCCGCGCGATCGAGAACGTCAAGCCGATCATCGAGGTCCGCTCGAAGCGCGTCGGCGGCGCCACCTACCAGGTCCCGATGCAGGTCAACAAGACCCGCCAGCAGACCCTGGCCATCCGCTGGGTCCTCATGGCCGCCCGCGAGAAGAAGGGCCGCCCGATGCACATCAAGCTCGCCGACGAGCTGATCGCCGCGTTCAACCGCGAAGGCGCCGCCGTCACCCGCCGCGAGAACGTTCACCGCATGGCCGAAGCCAACAAGGCCTTCGCCCACTTCGCCTGGTGACCCTCGCCCCGGCGAACTGATTCAACGCAAGAAGGCCGGCCGTGTGGTTCCTATGCCACACCGCCGGCCTTCGGCGTTTCGAAGGATTCGTCGGCCGTCGAGATGACGTGTTTCAGCCTGCCCTGTACAATCGGGTGTGAGTCGGCCGGCCCCGTCATTTGATCTCCAGCGGGAGGGAGTCGCGTCATGGCACCCCAGACGCTCGTCAAACAGCAGGCGACGCAAAGCCTGAATCCGTTTCCGACGATCCCGACGAAGGGAGGACGGGTGTACGCGATCTCCTTCGACATGGACATCGATTCGCTCAAGCTCAACTACGGCGACCCTTACAACAACGCCTATGCTGAGATTCGCAAGGTTCTCCAGCGCCAGGGGTTCAATTGGCAGCAGGGGAGCGTCTATTTCGGCGGTGAGAACATCAATGCCGTCACATGCGTCCTGGCGGCGATCGAACTGGCCCGAGTGCTGCCCTGGTTCGCCGCCTCCGTTCGCGACATCCGCATGCTCCGAATCGAAGAGTTCAACGACCTCATGCCCGCTGTGCAACAGGCCGCGCCCGATGGCTGACGTGGAGCACGACAGGGCCTGCGCCGAGGTTCGGGACGATGGCGAACTGACTTAACGCAAGAAGGCCGGCGGTGTGGTTTCTATGCCACACCGCCGGCCTTCGGCGTTTCGAACACAAGCCAGGGAAAGATCACCCCTCAGGGCTTGTCGCCGTCGAGTCTCTTGAGGACCTGGTCGAGCTTTTCCTCAATCCGCCGAAGGCGATCCTGGACTGCCGCGGAATCCTCGTCGATGCCGACCGGCTTCGGCTCTGGTCTCGGGATGTCCCCAGCCAAGACGACGGCCCCCATGAACTCGGGGAAGACGACTTCGCCTCCATTTCGCGTGATCATGGCGCCCAGGTTCATCGGATTGATGGGCCGCGCATCTGGCCCTGCGAGGCGCCGGACGGAGCCGTCCACCATACCGAGCATAGCTCTGCGTTGATCGCTGAGGTCCACTGCGGGAAGCGTCTGCGTCGGAAAGGCGAATGGCAGCTCGCCTGGTTTGGTCCATTCTTGAGAGTCGGCGGCAACGGCCAGAAATACGGTATTCCACTGACCGTCAACCACGTCCTGAAGCTTCACCCCCTTCCGGTCACGCTCAGCCCCGTCACGAAACATTGTGCGGCTGTCAGAGAAACCGCGGAAACGGGTTGATCCCAAGGGCGCCGGCGCATTCGGGGTCTCATAGACGGTGGGCATTCGGGAGATCAACGCCTTGTTATGGGGAGAGTCCCAGGGCTCATCGAGGTGGAATTCCTGGTAGAGAGCCTCCTCATTCAGATAGGGCAATAGGGCGACCCGCCAGCTTAGCTTTGGAGCGCCATCGCTCCCGTAGATCGCCGAGACGGGAAACGCTCCGGTCTTCGACTCGTAGCCTCGAAGGGCCTTCAGAATCTCCCGCATGTTGGACGCCTGGCGCTGGAGAGCGTCCGGGGCGTTCTTGGGAGGCTCAATGGCTTTAGCCGGTTCTTGCTCCGATGGGCCGCCTGTCCAGGCGGTCGCCACCGTGACGACGCCCAGGCCACCGGCGACGGCCAAACTCAGGATGGTTGATCTCAGGCTCATGATCGGTACGGCTCCCTTCATCAAGGCGGCGACGGCGGGCGCAACCTCCGCCTTCGCCGAGGCCGCCGCGATCGTCGCGCGGATCACGTTGGTGGACACGCTGGACGCGAACGACTCGGCCGAAGCCGCCGCCAGGGCCGTTGCGGGAGCGATCCCACGCCGGACGAGCCGGGCGCGGAGCGTCTCGCGACCGCGCGAGAGGCGGCTCTTGACCGTGCCGACGGGGCAGCCGAACGACCTCGCGGCTTCCTGCTCGGAGGCCCCACCCAGGAGGCAGGCTACGAGGACCTCGCGCTGCTTCGACGGCAGTTGAGCCAGCTCGGCGTCGAGGATCGGCAGGACGTCGGACCACTCGGCGGGGAAGTCGTCCCGCGCCGGGAGGTCGTCGGTCAGCGGCCGATCCTTCCGCCGGGCCGATCGGGTCCGAGCCTTGGCGGCGACGCGCGAAGCGACGCCGTAAAGCCACGGGCCCAGCCGGTCAGGGTCGCGGAGTCCGCCTCCCTTGCGAGCCAGGACCAGGAACGTCGCCTGAAAGGCGTCGTCCGCGTCGTTGGCGTCGCGCAGGAGCCGACGGCAGACGCCCCGGACCATTGGCCCGTGGCGCATCACCAGCGTCGCGAACGCGTCGTGGTCGCCGTTGGCTCGGAACCGAGCCAGAAGATCGCCGTCGCCCGAAGGCTCGACGCCCCGATTCAGCAGCCGGTCCAGGTCTGCGATCAATCCGCCGTCGCGCTCGCCCATCCTCGGCCCTCGTCGTTCGACTTGCGTCTGCGAATGTCTGCCCGCAACCGATGATCGGGTTCCATCGAGATTCGCAGAAAGTCCCGCCGCTCGCGTCCCCGGACCGGACGAGAACCCACCACAGTCGGCCTCTGAAGTCCCCGCCCGAATCCGTGGAGACCTGTGAACAGAAATCCCGTGTTGGGGGTAAACTTCGAGTAAGGAGAGACTCCCGACGCGAGTCCTTCGGAACCTCGGCCGGCTTACGACGATGGCCGCTCATCGGCGTGCGTCGACCGCAAGACGGTCGCCGACCGTATGCCTCCCGGGACGGGCGTTCCGAAGTTAGCTGGTGGAGGAGGAGACTCGGCTTATCGCCAAACGAAGCCAAACGCATCGTGTCGCAAATAGCCTGAATACCAGGCCTTGCGTTCGTCGTCGAGACTCGAAGCATGAGCAAACGGACCCAGTCGAAGCCGAAAGTGACGGGGCGCAGAGGCAGAGCAGGGCTCAACATGACCTCCCCTCTGAAATCCGGCCTCTGCGGCGTTGTCACAGTGTTGGAAAACACGCAAATGCGGACGAGCGAAGCCATTGATCGCACAACCGCAACATGCTTGAAAATAGCAACTTGCAACTGAAACCCAGGCTCGCCTTCGGAGCGATCGAAGCCAAAATCAAAGCCAACGACGTGGCGAGTGGCCATCGACATCAGGAGATCGGCGATGATGCGGAACGCACTGATCCTTCTCGGAGTCTTCGTCCTCGGCACCACGTCCCTGATGGGCCTGCTGGTGGCGACATCCCCGAAGCTGCCGGCGGGGGCCGTGGCTCCCAGCCCCGAAACGAAGAAGGCGGATCAACCGTCGTTCCACGTCAGCCCCGGCAATCGCTACGACGTGTATTACTCGTTCCGATCGGGTGAGCCTTCGGTCTATCGAGGCTGTATGTTCCTGGGCTTCACCGATCGGGGCCTTGAGATCGGCGAGTCGGAGGCGCGCGGCGAAGGGTCGGGAGGATCGACCTATCTGAAGCTCTCGTCCTCGAGCGACGGCTACGGCGTCGACCACTTCCAGCACTGGCTGGTCCTTCAACTGACCGACGGCCGCAAGGCATTCCTTCCCCCCTCGGCGGTGCTCTACTTCGAGGAGGCCCAGCCGCTGCCTGTGGTGGTTCGAGAAGGAACCGCAACCCCGGAAGCCCCCGCGTCTGCGAGGTGAACCCGTCTCTCCTCGGTCGTCTCCATCTGGTAGACTGCTCGGGACGACTTCGTCCCTAGCTTGCAGGCCAGAATCCCGGAGGAACGCCCCCGTGCGGTGGTCCAGCGCCCTGATCCCGACGCTCAAGGAAACCCCGGCCGACGCCGTCGCGCCCAGCCATATCTTGCTCATGCGCGCCGGGATGATCCGGCAACTGGGGGCCGGCGCGTACACCTACCTGCCGCTGGGGCTCCGCGTCCTTCGGAAGGCTGAGGCCATCATCCGCGAAGAGATGGACGCCGCCGGCGCGCTCGAACTCCTCATGCCCGCCCTCCAGCCGATCGAGCTGTGGAAGGAGTCCGGCCGGTTCGAGACCTTCGGCGACCTGCTGATGAAGCTGAACATCAGCGGCGGACACCACATGGCCCTCGGGCCGACGCACGAAGAGGTCATCACGGACCTCGTCCGCGACCTGATCAACTCCTACAAGCAGCTTCCGATCACGCTCTATCAGATCCAGACCAAGTTCCGCGACGAGCCCCGGCCGCGGTTCGGCATCCTCCGAACCCGCGAGTTCATCATGAAGGACGCCTACAGCTTCGACGCCGACGTCGACCAGCTCAACTCGAGCTACGACGCGATGTACGAGGCCTATTGCCGGACCTTCGACCGCTGCGGCCTGCCGTACGTCATCGTCGAGGCCGAGTCCGGCCCGATCGGCGGCGACGCCTCCCACGAGTTCATGGTTCCCTGCTCGACGGGCGAGGACAAGGTTATCCAGTGCCTCTCCTGCGGCTACGCCGCCAACCAGGAGAAGGCCGAGGTCGGCCCGTCGAAGGAGCCGGCCGCGAAGGCCGTCGCCGACGCTCCGCCCTACCAGGCCGTGCCGACCCCGGGCCAGAAGACCATCAAGGACGTCTGCGCGTTCCTCAAGGTTGAAGAGAAGACCTCGGGCAAGCTGCTGGTCTACGTGGCCGACGGCAAGCCAGTCGCCGTGCTGCTGCGGGGCGACCACGAGGCCAACGAGGCCAAGGTCCGCCGGGCCTTCGGCGCGGCGACGCTCGCGCCGGCCGACGCCGACGTGATCCTCAAGTCCACCGGGGCGCCGATCGGCTTCCTGGGTCCGGTCGCCATCAAGATCCCGCTCGTCATCGACCCGGCGGTCGCCGCGCTGGAGACGGTCGTGGTCGGCGGCAACGAGGTCGACGTCCACCTGACGGGCGTCGTCCCCGGCCGCGACTTCAAGCTCGACCGCGTCGTCGACGTTCGCAACGCCGACGAGGGCGACCCCTGCCCGCGCTGCGGGGCCGCGATGGTCGTCAAGGCGGGGCTGGAAATCGGCCACGTCTTCAAGCTGGGGACGAAGTACTCCAAGGCGATGGGCGCGACCTACCTCGACGAGAAGGGGACCGAGGTCGACGTCATCATGGGGTGCTACGGCATCGGCGTGAACCGGATCGTCGCGGCGGCCGTCGAGGCCGGCCACGACGCCAACGGCATCATCTGGCCGCTGAACCTCGCTCCGTACCAGGTGGCCGTCGTGCCGCTCCAGGTCAAGGACGCCGCCGTGATGGAGACGGCCGAGGCCATCGAGCAAAAGCTCACGGCCGCCGGCTTCGACGTGATCCTCGACGACCGCGACCAGCGTCCGGGCTTCAAGTTCAAGGACGTCGACCTGGTCGGCTTCCCGCTCCGCGTCGTCATCGGCGAGCGTGGGCTGAAGGAAGGGAAGATCGAGATCAAGTGGCGGGCCGAGGCCGAGCCGAAGACTGTACCGCTGGAGACCGCCGCAGACTCGATCCTCGCCGAGTTGAAGGCCGCCGAGGAGAAGCTCCACAGCACCTGTCTGGTCAATCGTGAGAAGCGCCGGGAGGCGAAGTCGTCATCATGACCGAGCCGACCGCCGAACCGCGCAAGTCGCAGCCGGCCAGCCCCATGCAGACGGCCTACATCCTGCTGGGGCTGATGTCGCTGGTCTGCTTCGGCGGTCCGTTCGCGCTGGCCTTGCTCCTTTCGGGCGGCGAGCGGTCGGGATGGCCTCCCGACCGCACCGTCGAATGGGTGGGGATGTACGGCCTGCTCGCCCTGTTCACGGTCCTGTTCCTTGCCTGTTTGACGATCCGCCTCTGGCTGATCAAACCGACGAAGCCGACGCCGCCCGACGACGACGACCGTCCGGCCGTTTCCTGAGCCGCCCCCATGCCGCTGGTTATCCCTTTTGATTCCAGGATATCTGGAATTCACATCCGCGAGAAAGGAATGCCATGTTCGCTACCCACTTGCTGGATGATCACGAGGCTTGCTCAAATACCACCATGGGTTGACGTTCGTTAACGGCGGTGAAGAGAGGAAGGGCGATGGCGACCCGGAAACTCTCGCGAGATGACCTTTGCCACTGTGGCAGCGGGCGGAAGTACAAAAAATGCTGCCTCGCCACGGACGAGTATCCGAGGCAGGACTACTCCGTCGAGCATCCTCAGCCTGTCTACGGCGAGGGAGCGATGCTCAATCGGACGAGGTCGGAATGCCCCGACCCACCTCAACCGAAGTCGATCGTATGCATCGGCGTGGACTACACCTTCGATGAGCTATTCGGTCGCGCCGAGGTTCGTTACTGCTTCCCCTCGGGTCAACTGGTCATCCTCGACGACGGATTCGTCTTGCCGGTCGAGCGGTTAGAGCCGGGAATGCGGATGCGGCTGGAGGACGGCCACATCGCCACCATCACCAATGTCGATGAGCCGAGAACCTGGGATCCCCCGTCGCGGACGCCCGATTCGGATGGTCGTTACGCACGGCGGGTCCTGGGTAAGATCAAGCGGACTGGCTTCGTCGTTCTCGATCTAGCGGTCGGCGGTCAGACCATCACAACGACTCCGGGCCATCCGTTTTGGTCGGTGGACCGGGGGGATTGGATTGCTGCTGGGGCATTGCGAATCGGTGAGCGCCTGCGGGCCGGCGACGGCGCGACCGTCACTGTCGAGGGGAAGAGTTCGCTCCGATATGGGCTCGTCGAACTGCACAATATCGAGGTCGAGGAGTTTCACACCTACTTCGTCGGCCGAGAGCGGGGCGGCGTCCTCGTACATAACGGCTTGGGTGGTGAGTGCGGCATCCCGAAACCAGCTTCACCCGACGGCGCGTCTGGTGGAGGTCGCATTCTATTCCGGGGGATGCGAGAGGATCCGAGCGGCGGCCCTTTGACAGGCCCGACGGCGAGAACACTGGGAGTCAGGCCGGGGGATGACATCCCCATGGTGGGTGACAGAGTCCAACCGGGCACTGGTGGCATGTCGGTCGCACCCGACAGCCCAACGAATCTCCCGGAGCATCGCCGTCCTTCTGAATTCGGAGGCACTGGCAAGGATCCAGTTTGGGGAATCGGCACCGATTCATTGGGGGAAGACATCGTCTTCCGGCAAGACAAACCAACACATGGACTTCTCGAACCTGCAAGGGAGATGTCCATCGGGGAGTTTCAAGAGGCACTCGCGGATCTAGTATCCAGGTGGTTCAAGCTATGAGGAATGGACGTCTTTCCGAGGACTTGGAAGAAGTCATCATGGCTGGGCACAATCTCCGAGAGATCGTCTCAGCCCTGCGCCAGTACCAACGTCGCGGCGTCACGCGCCAGGAAATCCAACTCGCTCTTGAAGCGTTGCGAGACCAGGCACGGGACGAGGCGATGGAGGATCGAATCCTGGAGGTCATGGATATCGTGAGTGGATTCTGCTCCCAAGAGAACACCGTTTGGGATAGCTGAGGGTCGACTCACGGCATAATCATGCGATGGACAGTCGGTGGGGGCTGCCGATGTCGACCTTCCTTTACACCATCACGAATTGCGAACGCTCGGACAGGGGCGTCGTCCTCCTGCCGGGAATACCCTCGGGGCTGGTCAACCACCCCGAGGTGAAAGGAGTCAAACAGGGGACGATGATCGAGTTGAGACTCCCCGATGGAACCAATCGCCGCGCCGCGATCGTGAATTACGGGGTTCGAGTCCCCGTCGGCATGAGTCTTTCCAAGAATATCCTTGAAATGCCGTTCCAAATCACCGTGCCACAATCGACTGAAAATGAGATCCCGCCCATCGGGACTGAAGTCTGGTTGCCCTCGTGAGTGGGAAGCCGAACGACCTCCGCCTGCTGTTGACGTTCGGCCCCTTGCTGGCGGGGGCGGCGTTCGCCCTTTGCGCGGGCTCCTGCGCCGTCGCGCGGACGATGGCCCCGAGATGGGGGCTGCTGGACCGTCCCGGCGGCCACAAGGGGCATAAAGCGCCGGTACCGTTGGGCGGCGGCGTGGCGATCTGGCTGGCCGTGGTGCTGGTCGTGGGGGCGTGCGGGGCGGTCGTCCTGCTGGCCGGCTCCCAACTGCCGGAGGCCGTCGCGCGACACGTCGGCGGCGTCCGTGAACGGGCCGGCGAGTTGGCGACGATCCTCGGGCTGGCGACCGTCATGATGGTCATGGGGTTCGTCGACGACCGCGTCAGCCTGAGCTGGAAGCCTCGGCTGGGGCTGCAACTGGGCTGTGCCGCGCTGGTGGCGGCGGCGGGCGTGAGGGTCACGCTGTTCGGACCGTTCACCCATCCGCTGATCGGCGGGCTGGTGACGACGGTCTGGATCACGGCGATGACCAACGCCTTCAACATGCTGGACAACATGGACGGCCTGGCCGCGAGCGTCGGCCTGATCGCGGCCTTGCTCTTCGGGGCGGCCCAGGCGGCGGTCGGCGGGCTGTTCGCACCGGCGGTCTTGCTGATCCTGGTGGGGGCGCTGGGTGGATTCCTGGTCCACAACCACGCCCCAGCGAGGCTCTACATGGGGGACGCCGGCAGCAACTTCCTGGGGTTCCTGCTGGGCTCGCTGACAGTGGCCGGGAACTTCTTCCAGGCGGGGCAGGCGTCCCCCTACGCCGTGCTCACGCCCTTGCTGGTGATGGCTGTGCCGCTGTACGACATGACCTCGGTGATCCTGATCCGGTTGAGCGAGGGCCGCAGCCCGTTCCAGCCGGACCGTCGCCATTTCTCGCACCGGTTGGTCGGGCGCGGCTTGACGCCGCCGCAGGCGGTCTGGACGATTGACCTTGTGACCCTGGCGTGCGGCCTGGGGGCTCTGCTGCTCCACCGGCTCGATGCCTGGGGGGCGGCCGTGGTACTGGCCCAGACCGGCTGCCTGCTGGGGATCGTCGCGATCCTGGAGATGTCGGGGGCGGGGACGAGAACGGAGCGGACTCTTGGCCAGGCGCGGCTCGAAACCGCCGGGCCCCTCCAAACAGGGGCCGGGCGACCGCCGGGGAGCGACGAAACCGTCGTCGCCGAATCTTCCTGACGATCTCGACCTCGGACCCGGGACTGAATTCTGGGCCGAGCGTCTCCGCCGCCTGGCGCTGGGGCTGCTCGCGGCGTTGATCGCCGCTCGCGCCTACTGGCCCAGCGAGCCGGCTTACAAGGAAGGGGCCGCCGCCGGTCTGAGCTGGGACCTGGCGATCTTCCTGGTCGCCGCGCTGGCCCTCGTCTCCTCGATCTTCGCCGGCCGGTTCGTCTTCCGGCTGGCAGTCCCCGACGCCGCTGTCGCCGCCCTGATGTTTCTGGTCGCGGTCAGCTCGCAGCGTTCGCTCGACTGGCGGATCGGTGTGAACCTGGCGTGGGAATGGGCGGCGATGGGGGTCGCCTATCTGCTCCTACGCTGGTTGCCGAGGACCCGCGGGGAGTCCGCCGCCCTCGTCCTGGGGATGGTCGTCACCGCTTCCGCCGTCGCGGCCTACGGCATCTACCAGGGGGTGGTGGAGATCCCCCAGATCCAGGAGCAGTACCGGCGCAACCCCGAAGCGGCCCGGGAACAGATCGGCGTCTCGGGAGGCTCGGATCCGGCCGACGAGGTCCGTCGTCAGGCTTTGGAGAACCGCGTGCTCCAGTCGACGGAGGTCTTCGCGACCTTCGGCCTGGCGAACTCCCTTGCCGGCTTCCTCGTCGCCCCGCTGGTGCTGCTGATGGCGACGGCGCTCGAAGCCCTGGCCCGGAAGCCGGCCGTTGGGGCCTCGCGATGGCCTGCGATCCTGGGGGCGGCGATTCCTGGCCTCATCCTGCTGACCTGCCTGGTGATGGCCAAGGGGCTGAGCGCCTGGTTGGGGTTGGCGGTTGCCTCAGGGTTGCTGGTCTTGCGCGGTCTGCGGCTGGTCCCTCGGCGCGTCCTGATGGTGCTGGGGGTCGCCGGCGCGGTGGCCGTCGCTGGGCTGGTCGTCGCCGGCGTGGCGACCCGCCGCCTCGACGTCCAGATCCTGACCCAGGCGACGCGTTCGCTCCGATACCGCTTCGAGTACTGGCGGTCGACCTGGGCGATGATCACCGAGGACGCCCCCAGTTTCGGCAAGGCGATCCAGACCGGCAACTTCTGGAAGGGAGTCGGCCCGGGGAACTTCGGCACGCACTACGTCCGCTACAAGCTCCCCGAGGCCAGCGAGGAGATCCAGGACCCCCACAACCTCTTCCTCGACGTCTGGTCGACGGCCGGCGTGTGGGCTTTCCTCGCGCTGGTCGCGGCGCTCGGCTCGGGGATCTGGATCCTGCTGACGCGCGGCGGCCAGTCCGAGGATGAGGACGCATCCCCCACCGACCGCCCCGCCTGGCTGCTCGTAGCGTCGGGGTTGGGCCTGGTGATGGTCCTCTTCCTGGGCCGCATGAACCTGTTCATGGAAGACCTGCTGACGCGCTGGCTGGTGCTCCTTGTCTTCTGGGTCTTCTCAGCCGCCCTGCTGTCCCCGCTCTGGCGACTGGCCTGGCCGACGCCCTACGCCCTGGGCGCGGCGATGTCCGGCGTGACGATCGCCCTGCTGACCTCCGGCGGCGTGAGCTTCCCCGCGATCGCCATGATGCTCTGGGGGAGCCTGGCCCTGGGGCTGAACCTCCGCGATCCGGCCCCCAGCGGCCGGCTGCACTCCGTCGAGACGCTGATCCCCGTCGGCGCTCTGTCCCTGGCCTGGGCGGCGCTCATCGGCGGATTCTTCGGTGCGACGCTGCCGTTCTGGAAATCCGAGGCCGCCGTGGCGCGGGCCGAGGCCGCCATGCAGAGCCTGCCGCCGGACTACGATCGCGCCGAGACCGCCTACAAGGCCGCCGAAACCGCCGACCGCTATAACGTCCGCCCCTGGCTGGGGCACGCGTACCTGCAGTTGCTCGCCTGGCAGTCTCGCGGCTCCAAGGCGGCCGATCTGCGCTGGGAAACGATCCGGATTCTCCTGGAGCAGGCCGTCAAGCCTCCGCGGAATCCTGATTCCTGGGGGCTCTACAGCGAACGCGCGAGCACAGTGCGCGACCTGCTGCGGATCGTCGGGCCGAGTCTCTCGCCCCGCGAGATCCTCCAACTCCAGGCGGACGTCGTGAAGGCGACGCGCGTGGCGACGCGGCTCTACCCCAACAACCCCGTGCTCCACGGCCGGCTCGCCGAGGCCAGCGCCGAGATGTCCATGTTCCGGGACGCCGCCGACGAGGCGAACGAGGCGATCCGCCTCGACGCCCTCACCCCGCACGCCGACAAGAAGCTCCCGGACAGCATGCGCCGCCGCCTCCAGGAGAACCTCCCGAAGTGGACCGAACGGGCCGCCGGCTCCCCACAGGCGCCGATCTGACGTTGAGCCTCAGCCCCGGCGCATGGCGCGATCGATGTCGCGCTTGGCCTCGTTCTTCTTGAGGGCCTCCCGCTTGTCGAACGTCTTGCGGCCCTTGGCGACGAAGATTTCGACCTTGGCCATCCCCTTCTTGAAGTAGATGGAGACGGGGATCAGGGTCAGGCCGCGTTCGTTGGTTCGACCGGCGAGCTTCTCGATCTCGCGGCGGTGGAGCAAGAGCTTCCGGGGCCGCTTGGGGATGTGGTTCATCCGGTTGGCCTGGAGGTACTCGGGGATGTCGCAACCGTTGAGCCAGACCTCGCCCCGGGTGACCTCGGCGTAGGCGTCTTCCAGGTTCGCCTTGCCGTTGCGCAGGCTCTTGACCTCGGTGCCGGTCAGGACGATACCGGCTTCCACCTTCTCGATCAGGTCGTAATCGTGCCGGGCCCGACGGTTGCGGGCGACGATCTTGATGGCGTCGCCTTCGTCCTTCGCCTTGCCGGCGGACTTCCCTGCGTCTTTCTTGGCCATGACCTAGGCGACCCCGTCTACGACCCGTGGATATGCTCGCCCTGTATTCTACGCGTCAGGCTCGCGTCGCGTGGCAGGTAACGACGACCTCGACCACGATTTCGGCCGGGACGGTCGCCTCGGGGACGTAGACGGGGCGCGGGAAGCCGCCGTCTCGGATCGCGGCCGCCCCCTGGCCGAGCAGCACGACGAACGTCGGCGCCAGAGCGTGGTCGACGGCGGCCCTGGCGGCTCGCTCGTAGGTGAACAGGTTCCAGACCTCTTTCCAACCTTCGTGGGAGACTCCGTCTTCGATCGCCGCCGCCCGGCGCAGGTCGAGATCGAGCGCGAAGTCGGCCGCCAGCCAGCGGTCGCCCAGCCCGGAATTCAGCCATTTCGACTCGGGCGTCCGGCGAGCCGTCGCCTGAACCTCGGCGAAGGCCCGGTCGCGAGGACTGGCCGGGTGAGCGGCTCCCGCCGATTGCAAGTCGCGTCGAAGGAGCGGCTCGGCCCCAAGAGCCTCGACGACTCCGGCGTGGACCTCCGCGGCCAGTTCGACGGTCGCCGGGTCGTCCGGGTTCGCGGCGGCGACGGCCACGAGGCTCGGCCGACGGTCGATACTCGCCAGCAGCTCGTTGACCGTCATATTGGTCAGCGGGTCGAGCGACCAGGGGGCGACCTCAACGGCCGGCAGCAGGGCGAACCGGCGGAACGGCAGCCGAGGATGAGGCAGCGTCAATTGCGGAGTGCGACGGATCTCCTGCCCGTAGAGAAGTAGATCCAGGTCGAGCGTCCGCGCTCCCCAACGCTCGTCGCGGACCCGCCCGAACTTCTCTTCGATCAGGTGCAGCCGCTCGAGGAGCGACAGCGGGTCGATCGTGGGCTCAGCCAGGAGGGCCGCGTTGAGGAACGGCTCCTGATCGGGTGGGCCGCCGACGGGGAACGTCTCGTAGAGATTGCTGACGGTCCAGACGTGGATGTGAGGCGCGGCCTTGAGAACCTCCACGGCCTCGTCCAGGATGGCCTCGCGGTCCCCCTGGTTGCTCCCCAATCCGATGATCGCCAGCGAGCCCTCGCTCATACCGTCCTCAATTCGCGTCGCGTCCGCCGGGGTTTACAGAGAGAGCTTGCCGATGCGGTCGACGGCTTCCAGCAGCCGCGGGGTCTCGACCGTCAGAGCCACTCGGATGTAGCCGTCGGCCGTGCGGCCGAAGCCGAGGCCGGGGGTCGTGACGACGCTCGCCTCGTCGAGCAGACGCGCGCAGAGGTCGGTCGAGGAGTAGCCCTTGGGGCAGGGGATCCAGACGTAGAACGTGGCTTCCGGCGAGGGGACGTCCCAGCCCAGCTTGCGCATCGCGGCGACGAAGGCGTCGCGACGCTCCTTGTAGAGGGCCCGGATCGGCGGCGTCAGCTCCTGGTACTCGTCGAGCGCCGTCTTGGCGGCGAACTGGATCGCCGTGAAGATGCCCGAGTCGCAGTTGGCCTTCACCTGCTTGAGCGCCGAGATCATCGGCTCGCCGCCGATGGCGAAGCCCACGCGCCAGCCGGTCATGTTGAAGGTCTTCGAGAGGCTGTGGAACTCGACGGCGACGTCCTTCGCGCCGGGCACCTGGAGGATGCTCGGGGCCGGCTCGTCGAAGTACATCTCGTTGTAGGCGGCGTCCTGGGCCACGGTGAAGCCGTGGACGCCTGCCAGGTCGACGACCTTGCGGAAGTAGTCGAGATCCGCCGTGCCGCCGGTCGGGTTGTTGGGGAAGTTCAGGAACATCAGCCGGGCGAGCGAGAAAACGTCGGCCGGGATCGCGTCGAGGTCCGGCCGGAAGCCCAGCGAACGCTCGAGCGGCATGGTGTAGACGTCGGCCCCGGCGAACTGGCTGGCCGAGCGGTAGACCGGGTAGCAGGGGTCGGGGACCAGGCTGATCTCGCCCGGGTTGAGCACGGCCAGTGGGAAGTGCGCCAGGCCTTCCTTGGAGCCGATCAGCGGCAGGATCTCGGTCTCCGGGTCGAGGTCGAGCCCGTACCGCGTCTTGCAGAAGGCCGCGATCGACTTGCGAAGCTCGGGCGAGCCCTGGTCGAGGGCGTACTGGTGGAACGCCGGGTTCTCGACGTTCTTCTGGAGGCTCTCGATGATCGACCGAGGCGTGGGCCGGTCGGGGTCGCCGACGCCCAGGTTGATGACGTCCTTGCCGGCGGCGATGGCGGCCTTCTTCTTCTTGTCGATCTCGGCGAACAGGTACGGCGGCAGCTTCTGGAGCCTTTGGGACTTCACGAACGGAGTAGCCATCGCGTCGAGCCTCGAAATCTTCCCCGGGGATTCATGCGGCCCACCAGTGTACCTTTGCCAGGTGCACGGGACAACGGGACCGCGAGCCGCCTGTCGGGAGATACGGGCCTCGGCAAGCGAACGAACGAGAACTCAGCGGGCCAGACGCCCCTTGAGATCGTCGAGGATTTCAGCGGTCTTGGATGCGCCGAAACGGTCGCAGCCCAACTCGACGACCTCGATGGCCTGGTCGAGCGTCCGGACGCCGCCGGCCGCCTTGAGCTTCACGCGGGGCGGGGAGGACTTCCGCATGAGGATCAGATCCTCGCGGGTCGCACCGCCGGTGCCGTAGCCGGTGGAGGTCTTGACGTAGTCGGCGCCGACCTCGCCGCAGATCCGACAGAGGCGGATCTTCTGCTCGTCGTTGAGGAAGCAGTTCTCGAAGATGACCTTCACGATCGCGTCGCGCTCGTGGGCGGCCTCGACGACGGCCTCGATGTCGGTGGCGACGGCCGCCCAGTGGCCGCCGAGGACCTGGCCGATGTTGACGACCATGTCCAGCTCGGTCGCTCCATCGTCGATGGCCTGCTTGGACTCGAAGACCTTCACGCTGGTCGCGTGGCCGCCGTGGGGAAAGCCGATCGTCGTCCCGACCTCGACGCCCGTCCCGCGCAGGAGTCGCGAAGCCATCGCCACGGCGAACGGCTTGATGCAGACGCTGGCGACGCCGTATTCGGCCGCGACCCGACAACCGCTCTCCATCTCCTCCTCGGTCAGCGTCGGCTGAAGGAGGGAGTGATCGATCCGCTTGGCGATCAGGTCGTACGTCAATTCGAGTGCCATTCTCGCTCGCTCCGGGACGCCGCCTGGCTGGGCATGATTGGGCCGCCGTCGCCGATTGTCGCGGCTCGCGCCGGGCGGGACAAGAGATATCGGCTGATCATCGGCTGATGCGGGCGCTCGGGCCGGTTCCGGAACGCTCGTTGGCGTCGAGACCGATGATCCGGCTCTTGGGCCGGCTGCGATCGACGATCACGGGATCGCCCTCGGGCGTCTCGGCGAATCCACGGTTGCCAGCGCCGTCGAAGGCCTCGACGCGGACGTGGAATTTCGGCGGGAAGTTTGGGGGGACCGACCACACGAACTGGCCGACGGCGTCCTGGGGGCCGGCGTCGGCGATCGGCACCCACGCCGCGCCCGGCTGGTCGGGCCGCCAGGAGAGCGAGACAGGCTTCGCCCCCAGGTGAAGGTCCTCAGCACGCCAGGCGATCGCGATCTTGCCCGAATGGACGCCGGTCCCGATCGTCGGCCGATACAGGTGGACGCTCGGCGGGCTGGAATCGACCTCGACCCAGGTCTGGGGGAGGTCCCCGGCCGCCGGGGGCTGATCCCCGAGCCCAGAACTCGAACGAGCCACCAGCGAAAGCCCGAAGGTACCCTCGCCGCCGAGGTCGACGTCGATCGGCGACGTGCGGTCGGGGTCCTCGCCGCGGCGGATCCACGTCCGGCCGCCGTCGCGAGTCATCCACAATTCGACGATCGCCGCACGGCCGTCGGGGCCGGGATCCTGGACGTCGTACTTGAGCCGGAACCGAGGGCCGCCGACCAGCATCGTCGCCCCTTCGCCTTCGCCGGCCTGGGCCGGTTCACGACTGGCCGCCGCCCCAGCTCCCGCCCCCGCCGCACCAGCGGTCGGAGCATCTTGATTCGGGAAGGGGTCCGGAAAACCAGGCGGGCGGGTCGATGTCGTGGAAGACGAGAAGGCCGGAGACGCGGACGAGGCGTTGCCGGCCGACTCCCAATTCGGCGCGGGCGGTGCGGACGACATCAGCGAATCGGCACCAGCACGCGCCTGGCGGGCGACTGGACGATTGCCGCCGCTGCCGTTCCAGCCTGACGAGGCGGAGCGGACCGGAGCGGCGGCCGGGTCTTCCTGCACGGGCGTGAAGCTGGGATCGGCCACGATCGGCGAACGTCCCCGGCGGAACGGCTCCACGGCGGGAGCCGCATTGGCGTCGGGATCGAGGCTTGCCATGTCGGGCGGGGAGGACGCCCCTTCGGGCAGCTCGACCTCGGTCTCGACGACGTTCCCCGCAAGGTCAGCGACCGATCCGCGCACGCGAATCGACTCGACCGTATTAGCATCCCATTCCGCCCGACCCACGGCGACCGCGTTGATCCGCGCCCGCTTCCAGTCGCGGGCGCCGGCGACCTGGTATTCCACCGCCAGTGACTTCAGGTCGAGGTTTTCGTCGCGGGCCTCCCAGCGCACCCGGGCGCGACTCCCCTGGCGGCCTTCCGACTCCAGCACCAGCGTCGGCTGCCGGGTGTCGACGATCACCTTCAACGCCGGCTTGACGGGTTCGTCGACCGGCGGCGAGATCTGGCCGCTCGACGACATCATCCGGACGGCGAACCAGTACTCGCCGTCGCGTCGCGAGCGAAACATGAACTGTTGCTGGTCGGGCGTCGCCTGGCTCGTAGGGTTCCAGTGATAACCCGAATCCTCCGAGGACCAGAGCTGCAACTCCTTGATGCGGCTCATGTCCTTGCCGTTCAGGTCGAACGGGATCCGAAACGAACGATCCTTGTGATAGATCGGCGCGATCCCGTCCTCGCCGACCGCGATCCCCGGCCCAAACAGCGCGAACGCCAGCGCCAGGGCGTATGCCCCGACCCCGACCCCTCGCCGCCTGTCCTGGATCGCCGTTGACGTCACAGTCTCGTCCCCCGGCCTCGACTTTGAATCCCCGCGCCTTCCGAAAGTCGTTCGGGCGCACGGCCTCTGCGGACGTTATCGACCCCACCCAACGGCCGGCTTGAAACGATTCATCCGCCCAGCCCGTTTGTAGCGATTCTCCCGAACAAAGCAATCCACGCACGCATCTGAATTCTCTCAGTGAATCTGCCGCGAATGATTGGAAGTGGGCCATGGATGATCGTGTTAAGATTGATGGCCGCCGCCAAGTTGAACGGTTTTGGCGAGTGGGGCCCAACATGGTTTTCGTTCCGGGAGACGCTCCAAATGCCTCGGATAGTCCGCCTGACCCAGGCGATACTGGCAATGAACCTGGCAGTTTGCGCGGTTCGGGCTGATCTGGCACCGCAATGGAAGTCGCAGGCTCCCCTGGTTGTCGAGGGGGTAGTCGCGGAGGTCTTTCGGAGCGCCCGACTGACCAACATTCACTACCTCGTGGAGGTTCGCGTCCAGTCGGCGCGTCTCCAGACTCGCACGTCGGCCCCGGGCGAGCGGCAAGGGGTCAAGATCGCGGAGGTCGCCCCGGCGATCAGGGTTCCCCAGGCGGATGAGACGATCTACGTACACTGCTTCACACCCCAGCCCACAACGCCGCCGACGCCGGCCGCGGGAGGACACCTCGAAATCGCCGACGAAGGCGTGCGTATCCGCGCCTACCTCTACCCGCGTCCCCAGGGGGGGTACGCTGGTGCTTACCCCGACTGGTTCGACCGCACCTCGGCCGAGATGGCCCGTCCCGAAGACGTCGAGGAACCGCACCCGTCCGAGCCTCCGCCGAAGCGGAAGCAGCTGGGGCTCTACACCGAGACCGTCCTGTTCGAGGGCAAGCCGACTCAACGCGTGACCGGCCTGGTCGCCTCCTCGCCCGCCCAGACGGCCGGCATCCAGGTGAACGACCTGGTGACGGCGGTCAACGGAGTCGCCACCAACAACGTCGACTCCTTCCGAAGCGCGGTAGCCCGTTCCAACAACCCCGTCAGGCTGACCGTCCGTCGAGTCGCGACGGGAGCCGTCGAGGACATGACGATCAACTTCTCCGCCCTCCTGGCGACCTCTCCCGAGCCGACGGGCGGCCCGGTCGCCCCGGTGCCCAGTCCCGAATAGGTCGTCCCGGCCCCCGATTCCCGTCCTGAGTTATCACCAAGACCGATCCGCCGACGGAGACGCCTCGATGTCCTGGTTCACGACTCGCCCGATACGTTCGGCCTGCCTCCTGAGCTTCGCCGCGCTCGTGCTGCTGACCTCTCGCGCCACAGCCCAGGGCGTGGCGGGCCACGTCGTCCACGCGGTGCTCGTCATCGACGACAACGCGCCGCTCGCCGGGATCGAGAAGGACCTGATGAACATGCAGATGGCCCTGACGGCGGGGCTCGGCCCCAGGGACAGGGTCACGTTCAAGGTCTTGCAGGGGAGAGAGGTCACGCCGGCCAACCTGGGTCAGACGATTCGCGCGTTGCCGGTCGGCCCGGACGACGTCCTCCTGTTCTATTACACGGGCCACGGGGCGACCCTGGAGCAGACGGGACACGTCATGGCCTTCATGGGCGGGCGAGATGCCAGCGGGGAGCCCGTCGCGCAGCCGGTCCCTCGCGCCGAGATCCGCAAGCTGCTGCTCTCCAAGGGGGCTCGGATGACGGTCCTCCTGAGCGACTGCTGCGCGAACCTCGTCCCGATCCGACGCGAGCCGCCGAACGTGGGCGCGCCGGCCCCCGGCGCCCCCGGACCTCCGCCGGGGCCGACAACCCTCCAGATGCTCCTGTTTGAACATCGAGGTCTGGTGGACCTGACCTCGTCGATGTACGACCCGGTTCTGGGGGTCGGTGAGAAGTCGTGGACGGAGTCGACGTCCGGCAGCTTCTTCACAGTCGCCCTGACCAACCTGATGATGGCTCCGCCGGACGTGCTGGACGTGGCCCCCCGCGACGGCTTCGTGGAGTGGAAGGAGTTCTTTCCGCGGGTGCGGTCGGAGACGAATCAGATCTACCACGACTTCCGATCCAGCCGCCTGGGAGTCGGCCCGGACGGCAAGCCGGCTGCCGGTCCAGAGCTGCGGGAGAGTCTCGAAGCCCAGCCCGATCAGACGCCTCAGGCGTTCGCGCTTCCCACGCGTGGGGGAACCGGCGGCGGAGGCGGAGGCGGCGGCGGGGCGGAGTTGTTCGCGTCGAACCTGGGGATTTCCTACCGGCTGGTCCCTTACCGCGATCATCTGGCGGCGAGCCTGACGCGCCAGCCCGTTCCGAACTCGCCGGCGGCCTCGGTCGGCTTCGAGCCGGGCGACCAGATCTACGCCCTGGACGGCGTGGCGATCCGCAGCCCAGAAGACGTGCTGGGGCACGTCAACCAGACCGTCGTCGAATTCGTCGACGTTCGAACCGGCCAGGCGAAGTCGACCACGCTGATGCTGCCGGCCAATCGCCCAGCCCCAGGCCCGTCGCCCTACGTCCTGGGGGTGACGACCATCCCCACGCCCGTTGCGACGACGAATGGCTCTGCGCGGTACGGGCTTCACGTGATGACCGTCCTGCCCGGCGGAGCCGCTCAGAGGGCCGGGATCGAGCCGGGCGACATCCTGATTTCGGCGAACGACCGGGCGATCCAGAGCCACGGCGACCTCGCCCAGGCCCTGACCGCATCCAACGGCCGCATGCGGATCGTCCTCATCAACGTCCGTCCGCCTCGGAATCTGACCACGATCGACGTCACCCTCGACCCGGCGGGGGGCGGAGTCGGAACCGCCGCGCCGGCCGCCGCCGCACCAACGGCCCCGGCGCCTCCCCCCGCGCCCTGACAGCCTGGATCAGTCCTGCTTTTCGAGGTCGCGTCCGTCCCAGGCGCGGTCGCCGCTGATGGGGTTTGAGTGGGCGACGACTCCGCCAGGCAACGCGACGTGGTAGTCGGTGAGACGTGAATCGGGGACCGGGTAGTCGGTGCTGACGAACTGAGCGCCCGAGGCCAGGGCCTTGTCGCGCATGGTCGTGGAGCCGTCGCGGGCCTGTCGGGTGTCGGCGTCAGCGCGGGTGCGGACCATGAATCCGGCTTTCACCAATCGCTGAATGGCCTCGAAGTCCTTGATAGGGTCGTTCATCTTGAACCAGGCGGCGGCCGGGTTCTTCTCGTCGACGCTGGCGAACATCAGCCGGCCGGCCAGCGCGGGATGCCCCTGAAGATAGGTTTCTCGCTCGGCCCCGGTGTTGTCGAGGGCGAACATGACGCGGCCGCGGACGGCGTCGAGTTTCGGCCAGCCTCGGGTATGGATCGCGTCCGGAAGGGAGGCGGATTCGCCTCGGACGTCGTCCGGCGTCAGGATCTCCTCGCGAGGGAAGACGGAGAGGATCTCGGCCTCCAGCGCGGCCAGACGCTCGGCGTCGAACGGGACTGCCTTCCCGGTGATTCGAGCGGTTTCGGGCGTCTTCAACTCGACAAGGATCATGAGCGGGACGTGTCTTGGGTTGGCCTGAGACCAGGCGCGGACCTGTTGGAGAGCGTCGACGAGGGTGGGCGCGGTGGTGCGATAGTCGACCCCCGGGACGTGCAGCACCTTGATGCCTGGCTTGCGGAGGCGGCCGTCGGGATCAGCCTCCGGCCCAGCGTCCTTGCCCGTCAGGAGGGCGAGCTTGCGGATCGGCGGATCGGCGAACAGACCGCCTTCAGGATCGGCGAAGACGTCGAGTTCGATCTGCCGGATCTTTCGGCTCTGAAACTGCTCCGCCAACGGAGGATGCGTGTACTGGAGGTTCTCCGCCCCTCGCACGTTGGCTCGCGCGATCACCTCCAGAACGCCCGGCGCGGGCTCGATGTGGTAGGAGTTGTGCGAACCGACGACCTGGATCTGATTGAGCCGAACGTCATCGGCTGCCGCGACGCCGAGGAATAAAACCGGAAGTCCGAGCACGGCGAGAAATCGATGCGGGGCCATGGCAGGTTTCCTGGAGAGGGGAGGGCGATCGACGCTGCAGTCGCTCATTCTCCGAAAATCGCTGGGCAATGCGAAGCATCCGCCGCGCGTTCGCGATCACGAGCCCCCTCGAACGGCCAGCGCGGTGCGGCCACGTTTGGGAGTCGACTGAGCGACTGCGGAAAGGATGTTGCGGAGGACGTCGATCTCGACGGGTTTGACCAGGTGATGGTCGAAGCCTACCTCGCCGCTGCGGCGGCGGTCCTCAGGCTGGCCCCAGCCGGTCAGGGCGACGAGCATGGCGTCTCGAAAGGCGGGGTCCGCCCGAAGCTCCGCGGCGACTTCAAAGCCGTTTTTGTCGGGCAGACCAAGGTCCAGCAGGATGACGTCGGGCGGGAAAGCGGAGGCCTCGGCCAGCGCCTGAGCGCCGTCGTAGGCCGTGTGGACGTCGTGGCCGTCGAGCGTGAGCAGCCGTGACAGCGAGTCGGCCGAATCGCGGACGTCGTCGACGACCAGCACACGGATCGCACCGGCCGGAGCTACCTCGTCGACCTCGGGGCGGGCGGGGTTGGCTGCGACGGGCGCGACGTCGGCGATCGGCAGGTGGACGCGGAACTCGCTCCCCTTGCCGACCCCTTCGCTCCGGACCTCGATGCGACCGCCGTGCATCTCGACCAGACGACGGACGATCGTCAGGCCCACTCCCAGGCCCCCCTGCGCTCGATGGAGCGAGGCGTCCACCTGGGTGAACATGTCGAAGACCTTCGGGAGCATCTCCGGTGCGATGCCGACGCCCGTATCGCGGACGCTCACGACGGCCTCGGCGCCTTCGCGAGTCACCGTCAGATCGATCCTTCCACCGGGCTCGGTATACTTGGCCGCATTGTTCAACAGATTGGAGATCACCTGCGTGAGCCGGGTCGGGTCGGCGTCGAGCGGGATCGGCTCTGGAGGCATCGTCGCCGTCAACTCATGTCGGCCGGCCTCGATGTACTGACGGCCGGCCTCCACGGCTCCTGCCGCCACGGCTTGAAGCTCCACGCGCTGTTTGCGCAAGGAAATCTTCCCGCTCCGTACACGAGCGACGTCCATCAGGTCGTCGATCAGGTGGACCATGTGGCCGAGTTGCCGGGTCATCATGCCGATCGTCGATCGCGCGGCGTCGGCCGCCTGTCCCAGTTCGAGCAGTTGAAGGCCGTTGCTCAGGGGCGCCAGCGGATTGCGCAGCTCGTGGGCCAGCGTCGCCAGGAACTCGTCCTTGCGACGATCGGCCTGCTGGAGCGCCTCGGAGAGCCGCTTGACGTCATCGACGTCGGTGTTGGTTCCGAACCAGCGGACGATCCGGCCGCGCGAGTCCTCGATCGGCAGGGCTCGCCCCAGATGCCAACGATGTGTGCCGTCGGACGCGCGGCGAAGTCGATACTCAACCTCGAACGGACGGCCGGTGCGGACCGACTCCTGCCAGGCGTCTCGGGCGCGGTCGACGTCGTCGGGGTGGATGATGCGCGCCCACCGAGGGCCGCCCAGCACCCCCTCGGGATAGTCTCCGTACTCGCGCCACTTGCGGTTGAAGTAGTCGACCGTTCCGTCCGAGCGGGCCGCCCAGACGGCCTGGGGCATGGCGTCGGCCAGTTGGCGGAAGCGGGCCTCGCTGTCGCGGACGGTTTCGCGGGCGACGACCATGTCGGTCACGTCGACCCCGTGGACGAAGATCCCGGAGACGACGCCGTCGCCTTCGATGACGGCCTGGTAGACGAAGTTGAGGAACCGCCTCTCGATCGCGCCTCCGTCGCGGCGGAAAAGGATCGGCATCTCCTTGCCGACGAACGGCTCGCCCGAACGGAAGACCTGGTCGAGCAGCTCGAAAAATCCCTGCCCTTCGAGGTCGGGAAACGCCTCGCGAACCGGCCGGCCGATCAGATCCCTGTCGCCCACCATCTCGTAATAGAGACGATTCGCCAGCGTGAAGACGTGGTCCGGCCCCCGCAGAGTGCAAATAAAGGCGGGCGCGCTCTGGACGACGGCCTCCAGGTTGGCGCGTTCCTGGTTGAGGCTCGACAGGAGTCGCTCCCGCTCCCGCTCGGCCAGCACGGCGGCCGTCACATTCTGGAACAGGACGGCCACCTTGCGGCCGCCGGCCGGCGAGGCGTAAACGTCGAACCACTGGCCGCCCATCTTCTCGGCTGTGTTGACGAACCGGACAGGTTCGCCAGTCAGCGCGACCTTGCCATAAGTCTCAAACCAATGTTCATCGTGGTCGGGGATGATCTCTCGCATCCGCTTCCCCACAACCTGGCCGAGCCCGGTCAGACCGGCGTAGGCCGGATTCGCCTCCAGAAACAGGAAGTCGACCGGCTTCCCCGCTTCGTCGAAGATCATCTCGATGACGCAAAAGCCCTCGTCGATCGAGTTGAAGAGACTGCGATACCGTTCCTCGCTCACGCGCAGTTCGGCCGCGGCTTTCATGCGATCGGTGACGTCGCGCGAGACGCAGTAGAGCCGCTCGGGACGACCATCGGCCCCGAGGATCGGGGTCAGGTGGACCTCCCACTCCTTCGGGACGTTCTTCACAGTCGGGCAGGGGGCTTCGAACCGATCGGGCTCGCCGGAGGCGGCGCGGCGGACGGCTTCGCGAACTCGAAACCGCGCCGATTCAGGCCAGAGCTCGGCCCACTCCCGGCCCTTGATCGTCTCGAACTCGTCGACGTCCATCATCCGGAGGCCAGTCTCGTTGATGGAGAGGATACGACCGTCGAGCGACAGGGTCTTGAGACAGTCGAGCCCCGCGTCGAGCATCTCGCGGTTGAGGGCCTCCGTTCGACGCAGGGCCTCGCGATCGCGGAGCCGGTCGCTCACGTCCCGGCAACTCAAGACCGTGCCGACGATCCTCCCCTGTTCGTCGAAGATCGGCGCAACGCTCCCCTCGACGGCCCGGACGACTCCGTCCCGCCCTGTGATCACGCCGCAGTCGAACCTTCGGACCGCGTCGGGGCCCGGAACCGAGGCGAGCGCCTCGTCGGCAGGGCCTACGGTCGTCGAGAAAACGTCGCGAATGGACCGGCCCGCGGCCTCGGCCGACGACCACCCCGAAAGCCGTTCGGCTGCCGCATTGAGGAACGTCACGTGGCCCGAGGCGTCGGTCGTCGCCACGGCGTCGGCGATGCTCGTGGCGATCTCCTCGAACCGTCGCTGCAGCGAACGCTCGCGCGCCTCGACTCCAGACCGAGCCGCGGCGAAGGCCGCCATGAACATCGCAACGATCCCGAAAACCACGACGCCGGCCGCCGATTCGGGCCTGAAGCCGAACGAATGGTAGGGCGGCACGAACCAGTAGGTGACAGCGGGAATCGAGAGCGCCGTCGCCAGCAAACTGGGACCGACTCCGCCCACCCACGCAACAAGCATCACCGCGGCGAAGAACGCGGCGAACGGCGTCGACTCCGCCAGGGGCCAGCTCACGGCCGTCAGCCCGGCGGCCGCAGCAACCGCGGCCGCCGCCGCCAGGTAACGAGCGAGCATTCGTGCGGTCGAACCATGGAACAACACCACGAGCCCCCCGTTTCAGTCACCGTCGTCGTAACCGGAAAGGGCCGGCCCGAGAAAAGCGGCGCGGCGACAGCCACGCATCAGATGTGGCAGCTCGCTCCGCCGTGCTTCTGAATGTAGCGCTGGTGGTATTCCTCGGCCCGCCAGAACGGCCCCGCGGGAACGATCTGGGTCACGATCGGCCGCTGATACGCGCCGGATTCTTCAAGACGCTGAACCGTCTCAGCGGCCTCACGCTCCTGATCGGGATCGTAGGTGAAGATCGCCGAGCGGTACTGGCTGCCGAAGTCCGGCCCCTGGCGGTTCAAAGTCGTCGGATTGTGGAGCCGGAAGAAGGCGTCCAGGAGTTGTTGATAGGTGATTCGCGCGGGGTCGTATTCGACCTGGACGACCTCGGCGTGGCCCGTCTGGTCCGTGCAAACCTGCTGGTAGGTGGGATTCTCGACCGTTCCCCCCATGTACCCGGAAGTCGCTTCAAGCACCCCGGGGAGCCGGCGGAAGGCCTCCTCGACGCCCCAGAAGCACCCGGCCCCGAATGTGGCGGTCGCCATCTCGTCGCCTCCTCAATGGCTGGGAATCGGTCAGGGGACGGATTCCCTCCTGTTCATTTGTAGCGGCCGCTCCCCGGATCGGCAAGCCTCGACCCTGCGGGGGAGTTGCCGGCTCTCCTACAATCCCCATCGAAACGGCGGGCCCACCGCCGACCCGTCCCGCATCCCTCGAGGAATTCGCGACGTGACCACTTCGACCTCGTCGATTCCGGCCGGCTCGCTCTTCGCCCCTTACACGATCCGAGGCCTGACGCTCCGCAACCGCGTGGCGATGTCGCCGATGTGTCAGTACTCGTCGCAGGACGGACTCGCCAGCGACTGGCACCTCGTCCACCTCGGCGCCAGGGCGTCCGGAGGCGTCGGCCTGGTGATCGTCGAGGCCACCGCCGTCACTCCCGAGGGCCGGATCAGCCCCGGCGACATGGGGATCTGGAGCGACCGCCACATCGAGCCCCTCGCGCGGATCGTCAGCTACGTCGAGTCGCAGGGAGCCGCGCCGGGGATTCAGTTGGCTCACGCCGGCCGCAAGGCCAGTTGCGACGTCCCCTGGCGCGGCGGCAAGGCGATCCTCGACCCGGCGCTGGGGGGCTGGCCGGTCGTCGGACCGAGCCCGATTCCCTTCGACGAGACCTCGCCGGTCCCTCATGAACTAAGCGAAGCCGAGATCGACGCTCACGTCGACGCCTTCGAAGCCGCCGCTCGCCGAGCCCTGGCGGCGGGTTTCAAGATGATCGAGATCCACTCGGCCCACGGCTATCTGCTGCACGAGTTCCTCTCGCCGTTGAGCAACAAGCGGACGGACCGCTACGGCGGACCGCTGGAGAATCGCATTCGATTCGTCTCGCGGGTGGCCGAGCGGCTTCGCGGATTGATGCCCGATTCAATGCCGCTCTTCGTCCGAATCTCCTGCACCGACTGGGTCGACGGAGGATGGGACGTCGAGCAGTCCGTCGAGTTGGCTCGCCGGCTGAAGGATCTGGGCGTCGACATGATCGACTGCTCGTCGGGAGCGCTCGTCCCGCACGCGAAGATCCCCGTCGCTCCTGGCTACCAGGTCCCGTTCGCGCGTCGGATCCGCGAGGAGGCGGGG
Organism: Paludisphaera rhizosphaerae; assembly: GCF_011065895.1. NCBI lineage: Bacteria > Pseudomonadati > Planctomycetota > Planctomycetia > Isosphaerales > Isosphaeraceae > Paludisphaera > Paludisphaera rhizosphaerae. Next base: position 57,939 of record NZ_JAALCR010000008.1, read on the forward strand.
ATCGCGACGGCGGCCGTCGGCCTGATCCGCGATCCAGCGCAGGCCGAGAAGATCATCGACGACGGCGACGCCGATCTCGTCCTCCTTGGACGCGAGTTGCTGCGCGAGCCATACTGGGTTGTGAAGGCGTTGCAGGAATCCGGCCGGGAGGCGCCCTGGCCGATCCCCTACGGCTACGTCTTCAAGCATCGACGGTGATTTCAAGCGTCCCCGGCTCGGCGGAGGCCCGCCCATGTCTCTCAACATCCGCGTCGAAGACGACGTGACGATCCTCAGCAACTTCGGCCGGCTCATGAACGACCCCCGGCACGTCGACGCGGCGCGGGACGTTCAGGACCGGCTCGACCAGGGCGAGCGGAACTTCATCATGGAGATGAACGGCGTCCACGAGACGGGCGCCGCATTCCTCGGCCTGTTGATGACGATCACCCGGGCCGTCCGCAAGGAGCGCGGCGACGTCGTCCTCGCCCGCCCCAGCCCGGCTATCCGCCGCATGGTCGAGGAAATGCACATGGACGACTACTGGGACGTCTTCGACTCCGTCGAGGAGGCGACGGCCTTCTACCACCGCCACGACGACCCGAAATGAAAAGACGACCGCCCACGCGGAAGGCGTGGGCGGTCGTGAAGGGAAGACGTCGGCTGGCTCGAATCCGTTTCTCAGACGTGGATCGAGAAGCCCTTACGATAGTCGCGGCGGATGAATTGGTCGGCGTCGGGGCGGCCCTTGACCTTCATGTTCTGGGCGTCCCACTCGATCTTGGAGCCCACCTTCAACGCGAGCACGCCCATCAGGACGGTCTCGGTCAGGCGGCCGGCGTAGTCGAAATTCGACTGCGCGTTCGACGGGTTGTTGGTCTTGATCGCTTCCACGAACTCCTGGAAGTGGCCGGGCGAGCGGGGCAGGGTGGGCTCGGGCTTCTTGAAATCCTGGTACTTGTCCTTGGGCAGCAGGGTGTACTCGGCGCCGTAGTCGTTCACCGAGTAGAACGATCCCTTCTCGCCCACGATGAGCAGGCCGCTGCCGGCCGGCTTTTCGCCGTGGAGCAGTTCCTTGAAGACTCGCTTATCCTCGGGGAGATTCTTGCCGCCGTCGTACCAGGTGAGGGTCAGCGGGGGACGGCCGTCGCGCTCGCCGAAGTAAGTCTTGATGATCGACCAGGCGGGGTAGGTCTGGTTGTCGACGATGCCGGAGGTGTCGATGACCTCGGCGGCGACCGGGTCGAACAGGTCGAGGCCCTTGGCGGCGACGTTGATGGTGTGGCAGGCCATGTCGCCCAGGGCGCCGGTGCCGAAGTCGAGCCAGCCGCGCCAGCCGAACGTATGGTAGCCGGCGTGATAAGGGCGGTCATGGGCGGGTCCCAGCCACTCATACCAGTGGACGTTGTTGGGGATGCCCGGGAAGTCCTTGAAGCCGGCGATGCCTTGCGGCCAGATCGGCCGATTGGTCCAGACGTGGATCTCCTTGACCGGGCCGATGGCGCCGGCGCGGAGCAGTTCGGCTCCCTCGCGGAGACCATTGGCGGCGGTGCCCTGGTTGCCCATCTGCGTGCACAGCTTCTTCTCGGCGGCGAGGTTCCGGAGCAGCCGGGCTTCCTCGATCGACCAGGTCAGCGGCTTCTGAACGAAGGCGTGCTTGCCCATCCGCATCGCCTGCACGGCGGCGACGGCGTGGGTGTGGTCGGGGGTGCTGACGGTGACGGCGTCGATCTTGTCGCCCATCTCCTCCAGCATCTTGCGGTAGTCGTAGTATTTCTTGGCGTTGGGGAACTTCTCGGCCTTCTTGTCGAGCGTCTTCTCGTCGATGTCGCAGAGGGCGACGATCTCGCCGAACTTGCCGGCGTCGTTGCTGTCGCTGTCGCCTTTGCCGCCGACGCCGATGCAGGCGAAACGGACCTTGGAATTCGGCGACTCCTCGGAAGCCCTCGCGATCGCCGGGGCGCCCTTGAGGAAGCTGCCGGACGCCCCGACGAGGGCGGACTGGGTCAGGAAATCACGTCGCTTCATGGCGGGCACGACTCCTCGGAAACGCGGGGGGAAGGGGCGGCCTCCAACCGAGGCCGGTAGGCTGTCGACCCTCAAGATGCCGCGCGGTTCGACCCGCCGCAAGCATCCGGCGGACATCGCCGCCGATCCGAGGGCTGTGAGAGCCTCTTCCGCGGCGAATCATACCCATGCACCGTTCGCCCCCGTTGCTTCGTTACAACGATTTTCAATCGCCTCCGTCGGGAACCGTTCTATACGCTTGAGACGGCGTACGTTCTCGTGATACGTTGAATCGACTCTTATGAAATGAAGTCTCCTTTCGGCGCCGATCGCCTCGAAACTCTTCCGTCCATCGCGATCGATCGACTCGCTTCCGTCCAGGCGTCGAGGAGAGTTTTGAGCCGCTATTCGTCGAGATCGTCGCGATAGAGAGGAAGCCCCCGAGATGAGTCGACGTCGGCCCGTGTTCGTGACCGATCCGAGGCTCTGGATCATCCTGGCCGTCCTGGGCCTCTTGCTTGGGTCGTCTCCGTCGGCTCTGGGCGCTGCGAAGTATCTCTACATCTGGGCCGGCCACGTCGATCATTCGAGCCCCGACTTCTTCGCCGTGATCGATTTCGACGCGACCTCGCCGGGTTACGGCAAGGTTCTCAACACGGTGCCCCTCCCCGGCCATGGCTCGACCTTCAACGAACCCCACCACATCAACCTTTCGGCCGACAAGAAAATCCTGGCCTGCGGGGGCCTCCTGAGCGTCCTCAGCGGTCAGCCCGGGATCTTCTTCTTCGATGTCACCAACCCGCGGAGCCCGCGGTTCCTGTTCTCGTCGGCCGACCCGAACTCGAGCATTACCGACGACTTCTTTCCACTCCCCAGCGGCGGCTTCCTGGTCACGCAGATGGGCTCGGCCGACGGCGGATCGCCCGGCCGCGTCGTCGAATTCGACGCTCTGCTGCGCCGGGTCGGCTCATGGCCGACGTCGCCTCCCGTCGACGGCTTCAACCCGCACGGGATCGCGGTCCGCCCCGACCTGAACCTGATGCTAACCAGCGACTTCATCCTTCCCGCCTCGACGCTCGGCGTCGTCCCGGGGCCGCCGGTCCTCCGGAGCACGATTCGGGTCTGGGATCTTGGGAGACGCCGAATCGTCAAAACCATCGAGGCGCCCGGCGGAGTCGGGATGATGGACGTGCGCCTCATCCCGGGCGATGGTCGCGGCCGAGCCTACAGCGCGGGGATGTTCGACGGGGGGCTCTACCTCATCGATCCGACGATCGGCCTGGCGTCGCGGGTGTACGATTTCGAGAACGTGAAGCCCCACATGGACGTCCCGATGGGGCCCATGCCGCAGATCCTCCAGGTGTCGAGTGACGGCACACGCTTGCTGACGGGCCTCTTCCAGGCGGGCCAGGTGGTGATGCTCGACACGACGAGCCGGTCGTTCCCGGTACAGGTCGCCGTTGTCAACCTGGGGCTTGGGGCCGGACCGCACAACATGGTGCTGACCGACGACAACCGGTTGATCGTCACCGACTACTTCCTCGTCGAGGACATGTTCCCGTTCGCGAGCCCTGGGAAGGTCGAGCTCGAGGGGGACCACAAGGTCCAAGTGATCGATGTGCAGCGGAACAGCCTGACGCGGAACCCGCGATTCGAGCTCGATTTCAACACGGCGTTCCCGAGCGGCCCGGCCCGGCCGCACGGCATCGCAGTCAAGTAGTCGGAACTGGGGAAGGCGGTCCACGTGACGTCGCTCGTCTCGAACGAACGAAACGGTCGTCCAAGCGCCGACTCGTCGGCGGTGCGCGCTGCGGACGGAGCTTCGCGAGCCGGCTGGACGATCCTGAAGGTCGTCGAGATGCGACTTCGGTTCGTCGTCTTGATGGTGGGCACGGGGCTGGTCTTCGGCTACTGGGACACGCTCGCCAATCATTTCGAGAAATGGAGTCGGCCGACGCGAGGAGCGGCGAAGGTCGTGGGCGGCCTGGAGTATTACTGCCCGATGCATCCCTCCGTCGTCCTCGCGACGTCGGCCTCATGCCCTATCTGCGGCATGCCGCTGGCGAAACGGGCGCTCGGCGACGCCGTTGCTCTGCCTGAGGGCGTCCTTTCGCTGGTCCGCATGACGCCCGGGCAGGTCGCGCAGGCGGGCGTCAAAACGGTCGCCGTGGGCTTCAGACGACGAGACGAGCGGATGACGACGGTTGGGTCGATCAGCTTCGACGAGAGCCGCCGATTCCAGGTTGCGTCGAACGCCCGCGGCAGCCTCTGTCTCGATCGCGTCTACGCATCGTCCGAGGGCGTGACCGTTCAGGCGGGCCAACGGCTCGCCGACCTGTATGGCTACGACATGGCCCAGGCGATCCGAGTCTACCGCGACGCCGTCGTCGCGCGCGAGGCCGCCCCCGCGGACAACCTGCCGGCGACCCCGCTCGGAGACCCCAAGGAACGAGTCGACCTCGCCATCCAGGGGCTGAAGGTGCTTGGGGTGCGCCAGAACCAGATCGAAGCGATCGCCGCGGGGAGTCTCTCCTCGGAACTCCTTCCCATCCTCGCCCCGATCAGCGGCCACATCGTTCGCAAGTCCATCCAGGAAGGTCAATACGTCTCGGAGGGGCAGTTCCTCTTCGAGATCGTCGACCTGAGCCGGGTCTGGTTCGTCGCCCAGGTCTTCGAGGACCAACTCGGTCGCGTCGAGGTGGGCCGTCGGATCGAAGCGACCATCCCGACTTTCCCCGGCGAGGTCTTCACGGGACGCGTCGCGTTGATCGCCCCCACGCTCGACCCGACCACGCGTACGGCCGCGGTCCGCTTCGAGATCGACAACCCCGGACATCGTCTCCGGCCCGGGATGTACGCGACCGTCACGTTGAATCTCGCGCCGGAGTCTCGGGAGGCCAAGGAGCCGACGACTTGTCCGGTCACGGGCCTTCGGCTCGGTTCGATGGGAAATCCGGTGGAAACCGAAGTGGACGGGCGGACGATCCGGCTCTGCTGCGAAGGCTGCATCGCGAAGTTGAAATCCAATCCCGCGGCTTATCTCCCCAGGCCCGGCACCTCTTCGGAGGACGTCGTCCTCAGCGTGCCCGAGTCGGCGGTCGTCGACACAGGATCGCACAAGATCGTCTACGTCGAATCCGCTCCAGGGGTCTTCGAGGGGAGGTCGGTCGATCTCGGCCCGCTCTCCGGGGGGGATTACCCCGTTCTCGCCGGCCTCGCGTCTGGCGAACGAGTCGCAGCGGCCGGCGCTTTCCTGATCGACGCTGAGTCCCGCCTCAACCCGGGGGCGACGGTTGCGAAAAAGCCGGCAAGCGACGTCGCCGAGCCCCTTGCGAGCACCTCGCGACTTCGAGGCGGTCGGGAGCCTCGCCTGCAGCCCTGAGTCGGATCACTCGGGAGGCTTGGCGGCCGCCGACTCGCGAAGCATGGCCGCCATCCCCTCGAACAGGGCGCCCAACGTCGAGGCCGCTTCGGCGGGTGCCTCGATGACGACGCCCCCCGAGTCGCTCCGACGCACGCTCAACTGCGAGAACAATCGTCGCACCTCGCCGTCAGATAGGGACGGGACGGCGGTCCGGGCCGATTCGACGGTCGGCGCGACGGGCGTCGGCGCGGTCACGACCGGCTCGGGAGCTTCGTCGGCAGGGGCGTCGTCGCCGGCCTCGACCAGTTCCTCGAACGGATCGGGCGCCTCGTCGACGACTTCCAGGTCGGACGGATCGAAGCCGTCGATCGCGCCGTCGCCGCCCAAAGCCGCGGCGGCGTTCTCCTCGTAGAGCTTCTGAGCCCGACTGAGGAACGACCCCGCCTGATCGAAGTGAACGGCGTCGCTCTCGCCGTCGAACAGGCCCTTGAAGAACGCCTGCTTCGAGCCGACGAGGTCGGCGATCCGCGATTCGATCCCCTCCTCGGCGACGAGGTTGTACACGTCGATGGGCGACTCCTGGCCGAGCCGGTAGATCCGGCCGATCCGCTGCTCCAGCACGGCCGGATTCCAGGGGAGCTCCAGGTTGATGACGCTGTTGGCCGCACGCTGGAGGTTCAGCCCCACGCCGCCGGCGTCGGTAGCGAACAGGATGCGGAATGCCGGATCGTCGTGGAACTCGACGATGTTCTGAGTCCGCCTCGACGCCTTCTCCGCGCCGGTGAAGTAACCCGCGCGGCCGCCGACCTCGGCCAGGATGTCGCCCACGGCCCAGTGCGCCAGGTGAAGCATTCGCCGCCACTGACTGAAGACGACGACCTTCCGCCCCTGATCGACGACAAGCTGTCGGACAAGCTGACGCAGCTCCAACAGCTTGGGCGAAGCCAGGCTCTGCAGCAGGGGATCGTCCGGCTTCCTCCCCTTGAGGGTCGGCCAGACCTCATCGAAATCCTTCTGAGCGAGGCCGTTCGAGATGATCCGCTGAGCCGTCATCAGGCTCATCAGCCGCATGAATTCCTGCTGTGTCAACGGCCGTCTGCGAGCGATCGCAAGAATCTGAAGGATGGGCTGGTTGAGCGCGTCATGCTCTTCCAGTTGAGGCGGAGACATTTCGACCGGCACGCGGACGTCGGTCCGGGGCGGAAGTTGGTCGAGCACCTCTTGCCGAACGCGCCGGATCATGCAGGGGGATAGTCGCTGGCGAAGCGTCTCCAGGTTGCGGACGCCGACGACCTCGCGTTTGCCGTCGGCCCGGACCGCGTGGACCGAGGAGAGCCGCCACTTCGGCTCCAGAGCGTCGTCGTCGACCCACTCAACGACCGACGCCAGCTCCTCGACGCGGTTCTCCATCGGCGTGCCCGTAAGCACCAGTCGATACTTGGGGTCGAGCCCCTTCACCGAGAGCGCGGTCTTCGTCTGCCAGTTCTTGATCCGCTGCGCCTCGTCGAGCACCACCAGATCGGGCGCCCAGCCTCTCGCCAGGTCGAGATCGCGGAGGAGTTGTTCATAGTTAATGATGAGAAACCCTTCGCGGGTCTCGTCGTACATCGCCTTGCGTTCAGTCGGCGAGCCGTCGACGATCCGGATCGGCAGGCCGGAGAAGTTGTGCCACTCGCGGGCCCACTGGGGTTTGAGGGCGGCCGGAACGATCAGAAGGCCCTTCTTGATCCGGCCCAGCTTCTTCAGAATCGTGCAGCAGGAAATCGCCTGCGCCGTCTTGCCCAGGCCCATGTCGTCGGCCAGGAGCATCCGGGTCGTCTGGAGGAACCGCGTGACCCCTTCCTTTTGATAGGGGTAGAGCGTCCGCGGCAGGATGTTGAAAGCCGTCTTCAATTCGGACGGCCAGACCCCGGCGTCGACGACGCGCCGGAGCCTCGACTTCTCGCGCGTGAGAACGGCCAGCAGCGCCGGGTCGAAGCGTGAGGCGTCGGGCTTCGCCGGAACGGCCTTCAACAGAGCCTCGACCAGTTCGAGCCTTTTCTCGGGTGCGTCGTGATGCGTATTCCTCAGGACGGCCTTCTTATCGCCGTCCTCCTTGAACAGATATCGAACGTCTCCCTTTCCCTGGGAGTGACGGGGGAGTTTGCCGCCGTTCTCAAAGCCGATGCCGTCGAGACGATCTCCCGACCCGACGAGCGGGCGGATCGCATCCCAGGTCAGCCCCTCGGAAGCGGCCCGCTCAGCCTGCTCCTTGCGAGCCTTCTCCAGATGCCTCGGCCTGGCGTAGACATGCAGCAAGACGGCCAGGACGTGCTTGCAAAGCCCCAGTGAGTTCTTGAGGTAGTCGGGGCAATCGCAACGGCCGACAATCGGATCGACGCCCAGGAGCATCGTCTGATAGGGACGGACGTTCGCCCCCTTTCGAGCCGTCGCATAGAGGCCGAGGATCTTCCCTCCCTCGGGTCGGCTCTTGATCCTCAGATCCTCCTTCCGCGCGGAGTCCAACCGCCGCAGGACTGCGTCGAGCGCATCGACGCGGACAGGCCACTCCTCAACGGGGACGACCGTCATCACGTGCGACGCGAGCAGATCGGCCGGGATCGGCTTCGACTTGGCGCCGACCTGACCCCGGAGCGTCTGAAAGGCCTCCAGCGCGCGGTCGATCTCGGCGGCCTCCCGGCCTTCGAGGACCTCACGAGCCTTCTCCAGAAGCGCGACGATCGAACTCATGTAAGGTGCTCAGAGGATGTGACGTGATGTCGGATGAAGAAGTTGACGAGGCGTTGCCGATCGCCCCCTCATCCGGCCCTTCGGGCCACCTTCCCCCGCGAGGGAGGAAGGCCGATATGGACCGGATTCGGAGCCTCACACGGTCTGGAACGTCGTCAGCCCCGGGTTCTCACCACGAGTCATCCTGGCGCGGCCGTTGGCGGCGAGGTGTTCGAGGACGAGATAGACGGTCTCGGCCGCGTCGGGCTCGCCGACGGCCGCGGCGATCTGGTCGGCCGTCTGCGGCCCGGCGGAGAGCGCGGCGCGGGCCTTGTCCTGGAGCGAGAGGACACTCGCCGCGGCCTTCTTGCCGGCCTCAACGCCTGGCTGGTGGTAGGCGTTGATATTGACGAGCGTGGCGTAGAGTCCGACGGCCCGTTCGAAGAGCGCGATCAACGCGCCGACGATCTTCGCATCGACCCGCGGGACGGTGATCGTGGCCGAGGTCCGGTCATTGGCGAAGAGGGCCTCGCGCGTCCCCAGCAGGAACCCGTGCAGGTAGTCGCCCGAGGTCACGCCGGGCTCGACCTCCATGCCGGAGCCGCCGTCCTCCAGCACGCGGATGAACGTGACGAAGAAGTTGTCGACGCCGTCGCGGAGTTGCTGAACATAGGCGTGCTGGTCGGTCGACCCCTTGTTGCCGTAAACGCTGATCCCCTGATCGACGCGGTTCCCCTCCAGATCGAGCCGCTTGCCCAGCGACTCCATCACCAACTGCTGGAGATATCGGCTGAACAACAGCAGCCGATCCTTGTAGGGGAGGACGACCATGTCCTTGGCCCCCTTGCCGTCGGTCGCCAGATACCAGGCCAGGGCCAGCAGGGCGGCGGGGTTCGTCTTCGCATCGTGGACGCGAGTCGCGACGTCCATCGCGGCGGCGCCGTCGAGCATGGCCTTCATGTCGAGCCCCTGAAGGAGCCCCGGGACCAGACCAACGGCCGAGGTCTCGCTCGTGCGGCCGCCGACCCAATCCCACATCGGGAACCGAGCCAGCCAGCCCTCTTTCGTCACAGTCTGATCGAGCTTCGAGCCCGCTCCGGTGACGGCCGCGGCATGCTTGGCGAAGTCGAGCCCCGCCTTCTTGTAGGCCTCGGCGACGACCAGCATGCCGTTGCGGGTCTCCGGCGTGCCGCCCGACTTGCTCATGACGACGACGAGCGTTTCGTCCAGCTTGTCGCCGATCCGCTCCAACTCGCGGGCGATGCCGTCGGGGTCGGTGTTGTCGACGAAATGCGGCTGGAGCTTGTCGGCCTTCGGCTCGCCCAGGGCGTCGGCGACGAACTCCGGCCCGAGCGCCGAGCCGCCGATGCCGATGGAGAGGACCCGCGTGAACCTCGGCTTGCGCTGGGGCTTCACCGCGCCGGAATGCACCTTGGCGGCAAAGTCGACGGCCTCGGCGAGGGCGTCCTCAATCTCCTTGGTGATCTCGGCCGTCGGGGCGAGCCTCGGTGCGCGGAGCCAGTAGTGGCCGACCATCCGGTCCTCGTCCGGATTGGCGATCGCCCCCTTTTCCAGGGCGTCCATCGCGGTGAAGGCCGCGTCGATCGCCGGCTTCATGCGGTCGAGGAAGGTCGACTCGAAACCCATCCGGCTGACATCAAGCGAAACGTCGAGAGTGGGGACCTCGCAGAGGGATGACTGGAAGCGCTTCCACAGATCGGCGGCGTTGGTAGGCATGGTTCGGCTCGTCGGTTCTTATGTCAGGATCGATCGATCAGGATGTCAGAATCATCAGCGCCATCGCCAGGCCGGCGCTCGCCAGGACCGTCGCCACAACGAGAGACGTCTGCATGGGAAGATTCGGGTTCGAGACGCCGGCCTGCAGCGACGCGACGTACTCCCGGTGGCGCAAGGCTGCGACCACGCAGACGTAAACACCAAAGACGACGATCGCGCAGCCCAGGAGCGAGGCGAACGGCGAACGAGCTCTCCCGAACTCTCCTTCGCCGGCTTCCAAGCCCCGGATGATGAAGCCGAAACGGGCGACCAGGAAGCCGAAGCCCATCAGCCCCAGCGACGTCCGCACCCAGGCCAGGTAGGTCCGTTCGGCGGCCAGGTAGACGCGCGGATCGTCCACCGGCTTGTGTACTTCGACGTTCATGGCGGCCCCGTGGGAATCGCGTCGTCAAGCCATCATCGCACGTCCATCGCTTGCGAGACACCCCGGACTCTACCGATCCGTCGAGTCGGCCGTCGGGCCTTGCTTGACCTCGCGCAGCAGGTACGTGGTCTTGTCCTGCGACTCGTAGTAGGTCCGCATGATGAGTTCGGCCTGAATCCCCAGCAGGATGCTCATCCCGCCAGCCAGGAACAGCATCACGGCCACCGAGGGCAGGGGGGTTTCGATGAACGTCTTGGAATGGAGGTCGTTCGACCAGAGGAGCACCGACCAGAGCCTCGCCGGCCAGGGAAAGATGTACTTCAGGTAGAGCATGGCCGCGAAGCAGAGGAACCCGCCCCCGAACGCCCAGAGCCCGAACCGGCCGTAGAAGTGGATCGGCCGCTGGGAGTACTTCTGGAGGAACCGGATCAGGATCAGGTCGAGCACGACGTTGAACGTCCGGCCCAGCCCGTACTTGGTCTTGCCGGCGGTCCGGGCGCGATGGTTGACGACCTGCTCCGTGACCTTCGCCCCTTGCCAGGCGGCGAAGATGGGGATGAACCGGTGCATCTCGCCGTAGAGCCGCACCCCGGCCAAAACCCGGCGACGGTACGCCTTGAGCGTGCAGCCGTAGTCGTGGAGCGGGATCCCAGAGAGCTTCGCCACCAGGCGGTTGGCGATCCTCGAAGGGATCTTTCGGCTGAGGAGCGCGTCCTGGCGGTTCTTGCGCCAGCCGGAGACGACGTCGAAGCCCTGGTCGAGCGTCGCCAGCAGCTTGGGGATGTCGGCCGGGTCGTTCTGACGGTCGCCGTCCATGGGGACGAGGACATCTCCCCGGGCCAGGTCGAGCGCCGCCGAGAGCGCGGCGGTCTGGCCGCAGTTCCGCCAGAGGAACGCCGCGCGGACGTGCTCGGGGTCGCGAGCCTGGATCGCTTCGAGCTTCGCCGTCGTGCCGTCGGTCGAGCCGTCGTCCACGAAGATCAACTCGTACCGCCAGCGCGACGGCCGGAGCACGGCGTCCAGTTCCTCATGCAACGGGCCGACGTTGTCGACCTCGTTGAAGACCGGGATCAGGACCGAGAGGTCGACCGCGCCGGGCTCGACGGGCGCGGTCGCCTTTTGCTGCGAGATCGTCGTCATGATCCGGCGCCGACGCCCCCACGCTTGCCGATGATGAACTGCTCCAGGTAGCGACGGCTGATGATGAGCGAGTCCTTCCGGTCCTCGATCGTTCCCTCGTAGGCCCGGTCCTCGACCTCGATGGCGAGGTGTCCCTTGTAGCCGGCGTCGGCCAGCGCCCCAAGGAACGCGCCCCAGTTGACGTCCCCCTGACCGGGGAGCTTGGGCGAGTGCCAGGAGTTGGGATGGGCGAAGACGCCGACCTGATTCAGCTTGGCCCGATCGATCCGCAGGTCCTTGGCGTGGGCGTGGTGGATGCGGTCCTTGAACTCGGCCAGCGGGGCGATGTAGTCCATCTGCTGGAGGACCAGGTGCGAGGGGTCGTAATTCAGGCCGAAGTTCGGGCTGGGGATGTCGGCGAACATCCGTCGCCAGATCGCCGGCGAGTGCGCCAGGTTCTTGCCGCCCGGCCACTCGTCCTTGCCGAACGACATCGGGCAGTTCTCGATGCCGACCTTCACCTTCTTGGCGTCGGCGTGGTCGATGATCGGCCGCCAGACCTCGAGAAACCGCGGCCAGTTGTCGTCGACCGACTTGGTCCAGTCCCGGCCGATGAACGTGTTCATCCGCCCAACGCCGAGGGCCGCCGCCAGGTCGATGACCTTCAGGATGTGCGCCTGGGCCGTATCCGCCTCTTCCTTGACGGGGGAGAGGGCGTTGGGATAGTAGCCGACGCCGGAGATCTCGACGCCGTACTTCTTCAGCAGGTCGTGGGTCGCCTTGATCGCGCCGGCCGAAAGGTCGGAGGCGTCCAGGTGGGTGACGCCGGCGTAGCGACGCTCAGCCTTGCCCGGCGGCCAGGCCATCAATTCGACGCTGGCGAATCCCGCTTCGCTCGCGAAGCTCAGCACCTGCTCGAGCGAATAATCCGGCAGGATGGCGGACACGAATCCCAGTTGCATGATCGGGCGCCTCGACGAGACCGACGAACCACGGGTCGACCGGTCCAGACTACCGCGCGGCGAGTCTCGAATCACCAGGGACGACCTTCGAAGCCGCCCTCGTTTCAGAACACCCGCAGGATGTTGGTGACGCCGTTGGTGTCGACGAGTCCCTTGAACATGACCCCGGCCTTGCCCGAACGAGGGGCGTTGGCGAGCCGTTTGCCTCCCGCCCAGTAGCGGATGTCGAGCGTCCCTGAGCCGGTAGCGCCGGAGAAGGTGCCGCCGCTGGATCCGTCCACCGTCCAGTTGAAATGGGTGGGGCGGCCCGCGGAGTCGAGCGTACTGGTGTCGCCCTGAAGGTTGAGGACCAGGATGTTGCCGCTGTTCGAGGCGTTCTTGTCGATCAGGGCGGCGATCCCCGTCGTGGGCTGCGAAGAGTCGACGGGCGTGAACAGGCCGATCTGGACGTCTCCCTTCAGGAACGACGTCGACATGCCTCCGCCGGCGATGAAGAACTGGGCTTTCTGGTTGGTGTACCGACCAGGACCGGCGACGTAACTGCCTGAAAACTTGGCGGAGAACGCCTGGCGGGCCAGTTCACGGGCCGTCGGCTGGCCGACGTCCGTCGTGTCGGCGGTGGGAACTGCCGAGGTCGACGACCGCGTGCTCGCCAGCAGGTTGGCCAGGGAGGCCGAACCGGTGAGCAACGACGACGCGTAGGGGACGTCGCGGACTTCCAGCCGCTCAACGGCTGGCCTCAACTTCCTTCTGCCTCCCGAGCGCGTACCCATGAGGCCTGAAACCCTCCGCATCGGGGCGAATCGCCTTGCGACTCCTTGCGAGGCGTCCTTCACCGACCAAAAGGGTTATCGGACTCCAAGGGGCTGCTCGTTGAGGAATGACGGCCTACCGGCCCGAAACCGATCCGTCGTCAGAACCTCATCAAACCCATGACCATGCCGACGGCCAGACCGCCCAGGTGGGCAGCGTTGGCGATGGGACCGAGGAAGCCGGTGAAGCAGATGACCAACCAGGCCAGCATGATCACCACGTTCCGGGAGTCGATGTTCAACCCCTCTTCTGGGTGGTTCTCGCCCATCATCCAGATATAGCCGAAGAGGGCGTAGACGACGCCGGAAAGGCCGCCCCAGGGTGGGCTCGCACGCAGGCCCAGCATGCCCTCCTGCCAGTTCTCAATGTATGCGTACTCAGCGAAGTTCGACAGGATCGCCGAGACGACGATCAACGTCAGCAACTTCCAGGAGCCGCGTCTCACCTCGATGGCCGTGCCCAACGCCATCATCCACAGGCCGTTGAACAAGATGTGCCACGGGCCGAAGTGGAGGAAGATCGGGGTGACCGCCCGCCAAACCTGGCCGCCCATGATGTCGGCCAGTCCCTTGTGGGGGCGGAGGATCGCCGGCGACCCGCGCCAGTCGTAGTACCCCAGCCATGCGGTGGTCTGTCTTCCGTAGGACGAGTGCTGAAGCGTGAAGACAACGGCGGCGATGATGACCACGACGACCGTCACCGGCCGACGGCGAAACGTAGGAGCCCCCCAGATGTCGCCGGAGTCGCGGTTGTTCTTGCGGAACTCCCGTTCCTTTTTCGCGGTCTCCTTGCGCACCTCACGCGCCTTCGAGGCGTTGGCGCGGAACCGAGGATCGTCCGGATCAGCGACGAAGTCTTGCAACTCCTTGCTGGCGGCCGCGACATGATCCTCGTTGATGATCCAGACGGCCCAACCGTCGGGCCGACGGTCGATCCGGGACTTCATCCCCTGGCCGAGCAGGTGGTCTTCCAGGATGCGGGGATCGAGGTTGCTGGGGATCTCGCCGATCAAGCGCACGGGCGCGTCCTCCGTCGTCGGGCCCGAAGCGGCCGGCGCCGCGTCCTGGGTGGGGTATTATCTCGCGCCGGCCTTCGGCGTCCCAGCCCCCGCCCCCCGTTGGCGGCCCCACGTTGGGCGCGTTAGGATCGAGATCGCCCCGGGCCCCTCGTCGCCGCGGAGACCGACCATCCATGTCCAAAGCCCCGCCGCAATACCGCCTTGTCATCTTCGACGCGATCGAGGACCCCAAGGAACTGCGCGAACTCATCTGCAAGGCCACCGGCGCCCACCCGACCGACGCCGTCCAGTGGCTGGCGCGGACGCCCGGCCTCTGGCCCTGGCCGATCGACGAGCCGACCGCCCGAACCCTGCTTGACGGTCTGTATGACTTCGGCGTCGCCGCCGAGGCCCGACTCGCCGATCAGGTCCCCGACCTGAGTCCTCCACGAACCATCCATCGCGCCGCCTGCCTGGACGAAGGTCTGCGCATTGAGGGACTTCGCGGCGAGCCGACTCACTGGGTCCCCTGGGACCGGATCGAGATGATCTGCGCCGGCCGGATCGGCTGGGAGGAGGTCGGCGGCTCTCCGCAACCAAAATGGCCCTCGGCCGTCGTCTCCGGCGTCCGGGCGCTGGCCCTCCGCAAACCCAAACCGCTGAACGTCCGCCAGGCCCAGACCGCTCGCGAACCCGTCTCCGAGGTTCTCGTCGTCCGCAAGGATCCGCTCATCGCCTTCCGGTTCGTCGAGAACCAGATGAACTACGCTTATCTCGGCGATCGCCTCCGCCCCTCGGCCGCGGAGAACTTCCCCCTCTTCCTGGCTGACCTCTGCAACCGGGCGAAATCAGCCTACCTGTCCGACTCGACACGCTCTCTGATTGCCTCTCAAGACCCCGGCGAGTCCAACTTCCCCTCCTCCCAGGCCCTCCTCGACTACGCCACCATCCAACTCCTCTGGAGTTGGTACCGCCGCGATCGCCAGGCTTCGAATGAGCGCCTCCTTCACACCGACGAGGATCCGGACTCAGAGCCGCTCTGACGTCGTTCGACTGGACGGCTCACGGTCCTTGTGCTAGAAACCAGTGTACATTTGCGCCGACGCGACGACGGAGGGCTCCGCCATGAGCACCGCCCGCAAGCCCAAGCCGCCCCAGGTCCAGGCCGCGACGAAGGGGTCGCATTACCTGGACGAGTACGACCCGACGTACCCCGACAGCGACGGCAAGCCGAGGGCCGACAACACCACCCAGGAGCGCTGGATCGCCACGATCAAAGGGGGGCTCGACGCCCTCCTCCGCGACCGGCAGGACGTGTTCGTCGCCGCCGACCTGCTCTGGTACCCCGTCGAGGGCAAGCCGAAAATTCGGCGAGCCCCGGACGCGTTGGTCGCCTTCGGACGCCCCAAGGGGAATCGGCACTCCTACAAGACGTGGGTTGAGGACGGAGTGGCGCCGCACGTCGTTTTTGAGATCCTCTCGCCGGGGAATACGCCCCTGGAGATGGTACGGAAGCTGGGTTTCTACGAGCGTTACGGCGTCGAGGAGTACTACATGTACGACCCCGACGACGGCGATTTCCAGGGTTGGATTCGAACCGAAGGCCGACTGGAGCCAATTCCTTCCCCCAACGGCTGGACCAGTCCGCGCCTCGGCGTGACCTTCGAGGCTCCCCCCCGCAAGGAGGCCCTGATCGTCCATACGCCCGACGGAGGCCGCTTCGAACCCTACCTGGAACTCTACGAGGACCGCGAAGCCGAGCGCCGACGCGCCGACAGGGCCGAACGAGAACGGCTCCAGGCCGAACGTGATCGGCTGCACGCCGAACACGAGAGGGCCCAGGCTGAACGCGAGAGGGCCGACGCGGTCGCGAGAGCGGAGCGGTTGGCGGCGAGGTTGAAGGAGTTGGGGCTGGACGACGAATGATGCGACGCGTCGACACGCGTTCGGGGCTTCTTCCCAAATCCAATCGGCGTTGCTAAACTCGAATCTCGGCCATGGCCTTCGGCCGCGCGCCAGAGTCCCGCCGGCGCCCGCCTCGCCGCCCCTCGAAACGGAGACGGGACGGCTCGACCGGTCCGGGAAGCGCCCGCGACGTATCCCTACGAGACCGATCCCCTCGGGACCATCCGGCGTTCGAGCCGGCCGCGACGGCTCCCGATTCGCAACACGGCAGGAGAAGACCGAACGTGTCACAGAAAGACCGCTATCTGTTCACCAGCGAGTCCGTGTCGATGGGCCATCCCGACAAGATGGCCGACCAGATCTCCGACGGGATCCTCGACGCGATCCTGGAGCAGGACCCGTACGCTCGGGTCGCCTGCGAGTCGCTCCTGACGACCGGCCTGGTGGTTCTGGCGGGGGAGGTCACCACCAAAGCGATGATCGACTACCCGTCGGTCGTGCGCCAGGTCGTCCGTGACATCGGTTACACCTCCAGCGACCAGGGATTCGACGGCACCACCTGCGCGGTCATGGTGGCGCTCGGCAAGCAATCGCCCGACATCGCGATGGGCGTGAACGAGGACGCGGAGAAGGGCAAGGACGTCGGCGCCGGCGACCAGGGCATGATGTTCGGCTTCGCCTGCAACGAGACGCCCGAGCTGATGCCGCTGCCGATCGCGCTGGCCCACCGGATCATCAACAAGATCACCGAGGTTCGCCAGAACGGCACGATCCCCTGGCTGCGTCCCGACGCCAAGAGCCAGGTCTCGGTCGAGTACGAGGGCTACAAGCCCCTGCGGGTCGACACCGTCGTCGTCTCCACCCAGCACGACCCGGGCGTGACCCACGCTGAGATCTGCAAGAAGATCCAGACCGAGGTCATCGACCCCTGCATCCCGACCGAGCTGAAGACCGGCAAGATCACGTACCACATCAACCCGACGGGCAACTTCGTCATCGGCGGCCCGCACGGCGACTCGGGCGTGACCGGCCGTAAGATCATCGTCGACACCTACGGCGGCATGGGCCGTCACGGCGGCGGCGCCTTCAGCGGCAAGGATCCCACAAAGGTCGACCGCTCGGCCGCCTACATGGCCCGCTACGTCGCCAAGAACATCGTCGCCGCCGGCCTGGCCGACCGCTGCGAAATCCAGCTCGCCTACGCCATCGGCGTCTCCGAGCCGGTCAGCGTCCACGTCGACACCTTCGGCACCGGCACGATCCCGGACTCGAAGATCGCCGACCTGGTCCGCAAGACCTTCTCGCTCACCCCGGCGGGCATCATCAAGCACCTCGACCTCCGCAAGCCGATCTACCGCAAGACGGCCAGCGGCGGCCACTTCGGCCGGACCGACGTCGAGTTCTCCTGGGAGAAGACCGATAAGGCCGACGCCCTCCGCGACGCCGCCGCCAAGCTTCAGCCCGTCGCCGCCGGCGTCTGACGCCCGCCCCGCGACCCGTGGTTCGCGACGGCGATCGGGGGAGTCCCCCGATCGCCGTCACAGCCCCGCCCGCCTCCCCTCGCCTCTCTCCAAACGTCAGGACGCCTGAAAATGACCCCCGTCGAACTGGAAGCCGCCGCCGCAAGGGCGTTCGAGGCGGAGTTCGGGGCTCGCGCGGAAATCGCCGCCCGCGCGCCCGGCCGCGTCGAGTTGCTGGGCAACCACACCGACTACAACGGCGGACTCGTGATGGCGGCCGCCGTCGACCGTTATACGGCCGTGGTCGGCCGCGTCGCGCCGTCTTCCCGTGAAGCCCGCGTCTACGCCGCCAACTTCGAGGGCTCCGCCCGTTTCCCGCTCGCGGAGATCACCCGCGGCCCCGTCGGCACCTGGCCGAACTACGTCAAAGGCGTGGTCTGGGCTATGCATGAGGCCCTCGACGCCGAGCTGACCCAGGGCTTCGAAGCGGCCGTCGCCGGCGAGGTCCCCCTGGGCGCAGGGCTTTCCTCGTCCGCCAGCCTCCAGGCTTCGGTCGCCTTCTTCCTGCTCCAGGCCGGGATCGCGCCCGGCAAGACGGTCGAGCAATACGTCGGCGACCTCTCAGACACCGCTCGGATGGACCTGGCCATGGTCCTCCGCCGCTCCGAGAACGCCTTCGTCGGCGTCTCCTCGGGACTTCTCGACCAGTTCTCCAGCCTCTTCGGCCGCGAGGACCACGCCCTGTTTCTCGACTGCCAGTCGCTGGAATTCGCCCGGGTGCCGCTGGGCTCTCCCGGTCCGGCGATCATCGTCTGCGACTCCAAGACCTCGCGCAAACTGGCCGACGGCATGTACAACCGTCGGTTCGCCGAGTGCAACACGGTCGTCGACCACTTCAAGGCCAGGAAGGGCGCCGACGCGGTGAGCCTCCTCCGCGACGTGACCCTGGAAGAGCTTGAGTCCGAGTGGGACGCCCTGGACCCGGTCTGCCGCAAGCGGGCGCGACACGTCCTGACCGAGAACGAGCGCGTCCGCCAGGGAGTCGCCGCGTTGCGCGCCGGCGAACTCAAGACCTTCGGCAAGCTCATCTCGGCCTCGCACGCCTCCAGCCGGGACGACTTCGAGAACAGCTCCCCCGCGCTCGACGCCCTGGTCGAGATCGCCGAAACCGCGCCCGGCTTCCTCGGAGGCAAGCTCTCGGGCGCCGGCTGGGCGGGCTGCACCGTCAACCTGGTCGAAGCGGACAAGGCCGACGAGTTCGCGGAAGCCGTCCGCCGCGGCTACGCCGATCGACAAGGCGTCGCACCTGACGTCCACATCTGTCGCGCCGCCGAAGGTGCGTCGAGTCGGTCGCTCGCCGACTGACGATGCCGGCGAGGACGTGCGGCCGGACGCCCCGATGAGGAGCCCTCGATGAGTCCGGCCGTACTCGCGAACCTCGTGGCGCTGGTCCACTTCGCCTGGGTGATGTTCCTGGTGCTAGGGCTGGGGGCGATCCTGTTGGGGATCGCCTTCGGCTGGCGCTGGGTGCGGAATCGATGGTTCCGATCGATCCACCTGGCGATGATCGCGATCGTCGTCGGCGAGTCGCTGGCGGGCGTGCCGTGCCCGCTGACCGTCTGGGAGCACCGCTTCCGAGAACAGGCCGGCCAGACATCCTTCGAGGGCGACTTCATCGCCCACTGGGTCCATCGGCTGATCTTCTTCCAGGCTGAGCCCTGGGTCTTCACCGTCGTCTACGTCGCCTTCGGCGCTGCGGTTGCGGCGGCGTGGATCATCGCCCCGCCCCGATGGAGGCCGACCGATGCGTAAGTCCTCCTCTCCGTGGAAGACCTGGGCGACCCGGCTCCAGCCGTTCTGGGAAGCGTCGGCCTTCACGCTGGCGTGGGGGCTCTTCGACATCCACAGCGGGCTGGTGGATTATCCGGCCGGCTGGCCCTTGTACGTCTTCCTGACGGCGGCCGTCGTCCTGGGGACTCGACATGCGGGCCGCGGCGCCTGGATGTGCTGGGCGCCGCTGGGAGGCGGCGTCTACTTGCTCCACCGGCTGGCGATCTTGCTGGGCTACGAGCCCCCCTACGTCGAGAAGAACGCCACGGCCGCGCGCGTTACGCTCTCACTCTTCCTCGCCGTGACGCCTGGGCTGCTCCTCGGCCTCGGAATCCGGACGGCGCTCTGGGAGTTCGGCCTGTTTCACCGCCGCGACGAGGACGAGCCTCCCCGGATCATCCCGGGGACCTTGCGCGGCCTCTCCATCATGATCGCCTGGATCGCGCTCGTGATCGCGGTCGTCGGCTGGGTGCTTTACGATTCGGGAACGGTCTACGCCCCGGGCTTCGACGAGGACCGGTTCCATCAGATCGCCGTCGGTGCGCCCGCCGACGAAGTCGAGAAGGTCCTCGGCCCGCCCCTCGCCCGAACCCCGTCGGGCAATCGGGGGATCGAGACCTGGGAATACACCGAATTCACCGAGACCACCCTGGGCTTCTGGAGGCGCTGGATCTACATCAAGGACGGCAAGGTGTCGGGTGTCTTGAGCGACTACTGGTACGATTGAACCTCGGCGAGTCCCTCCGCCATGAGTGACGCCTCACGCGGTTTCTTCACCATCGGCTACGGCGGCCGCCCCCCGGAAGAGTTCACGGGCCTGTTGCGAGCCCACGGGGTGAAGCTCGTCGCCGACGTCCGCGCCCGGCCGGATCGAGCCAGCATGGGGGCCTACACGAAGGCGAAGACCGCCGACAAGGGGATCGAGAAACTGCTGGCCGACGCCGGGATCGCTTACCAATGGCTGCCGGAGTTGGGGAACGTCTTCCTCGACCGTGACGAGTGGACGGCCCGCTACACCGAGTTGATCGACCGCGCCGGCGACCTCCTCACCGACCGGCTCGTCGAGCTGCCGGGCCCCTTCTGTTTGCTCTGCGCGGAGAAGCGCGTGGCCGATTGCCACCGCCGGACGATCGCCGACTTCCTGGTCCGGCAAGGCTGGCGGGTCGTGCACATCGAGTAATCAGCCGAACAACGTCGGGACGGACTCGCGCCGACCGACGACGGCCGTTGGATCGACGTCCAGCCAGTCACGCAGAACGCCCGAGTAGACGTCGCGGAAATCGACGGCGAAGAGCGGATCGCCCGTCTCGTCGAGGCGGCTCAGGTCCGGAGGCGGGCCGATCAAACCTCCCTTCACTCCAGGGCCGACGAGCAGGACGGGGCCGGGAGCGCCGTGGTCGGTGCCGGCGTTGCCGTTCTCCTTCAATCGGCGGCCGAACTCGGAGAAGACCAGGACCGCGACCCGTTCGTCCAGCCGATGTTCCTTCAAGCCGTCGAGCAGGGCGGCGATCCCCTTGCCCAGCGATTGAAGCAGCCGTCGGTGCGTGTACTGCTGGGCGGAGTGGGTGTCGAAGCCCTCCAGCGACGTGTAGTAAACCCGCGTCGAGGCGTCGGCCAGGATCATCCGGCGGATCGTTTCCATGCGGCCCTGGAACGGCAGATCATCGTCGCCGGCCGTCGTCGAGGCGGGGGGAAGGTCGTCGAGCTTCGCCAGCAGTTCCCGGGCCCCCTGGAACCGAGCCCTGACGGCATCGAGCGCCGGGCCGCCCTCCGTGATCGAGGAAGCGTCCAGCATGGCGCCAGGGGCCAGGTGGAAGTCGGCCGGATCGGCGATCGACTGCGGGACGACATGAACGCCGCGAACGCCCAGCGGCGCACCGGGCGGTCCGACGTGCCGCGCCTTCAGCTCGGGGCGAAGGTCGGCTGCGCGGCCCAGCCAGCCGGTGGGAAGCGGCTGGCCAGGGGCTCCTCCCTGCCAGATCGCCATCGACTCGAAGTGCGACCGATTCGGCTCCGGGTAACCGACCTGCTGCACCACGGCCAGGTCCCCGCGCTCCCAGAACGCGTGCAGTGGTTTGAGAGCGTCGTTCAGGCCGACGCGGTCGTCGAGCTTCAGCGTCTTGTCAGGCTTGACGGCCAGCGTCGGCCGGCTCTTGACGTACACGTCGTCGCCGTGAGGGACGACCGTGTTGAGGCCGTCGTTGCCGCCGGTCAGTTCGACGACGACGAGAATCGTGGCATCCCGGCGAGCTTCCGCCGCTCCCGCAGCGCGTCGCCAGAACAACGGGGCCGACGCGCCGACCGAACACGCGGCGGCCGTCTCTTTCAGGAACGTGCGACGAGTGTGCATGCCGACCTCCAGGGTTTCAGGCGAGTTGCCCTTCGGGTGATGAAAGCATGAGCCGAACGATCCGCGCCGCGTCGTCTTCGGCAAGCGAGCCGAGCGGAGCGGCGAGGAGCAACGTGGAGAAGCCGTCACGCCGTTCCTCGGCCGTCTTCCAGCCGTGGCGGTCGGCGAGATCCTGGAAATGACCGCCGGAAAGTCCGGACTCCGCTCCCGTGAACCACGCGGCGAAGTTGACGCGGGCGACGATTGTGGCGTCGTCGAGCCAGGACGGGCCCGCCGGCCATCCGGCGACCCCCGGCGGGTGGAACAACCGCTGGCCCATCCGGCCGAGCCATCGTTCCAGCGCCGCCAGGTCGACGGGAGGGTGGAATCCCTCGCAGGCCCGCACGGCCCCGACGGCCAGCATCGCGGGGCTCTTGACCATCCGCGCCCGGCACTCGGCCGAGTGGAACAGCCGCGATCGCAGGATTGTCTCGATCCCTTTCGCCACGTCCACGTCGCCGTCGACGCGCATCGCCTCGGCGAGCGGGGCGATCAACTCGCGGCTCGGCGGGGCGTCGACGACGAACGTGCGATAAAGCCGTCGTGCGACGTGCTCGGCCGCGGCGGGCTGGCGCAGAACGATCCGCACGACATCGTCCTGGAGCCAGTCGCCCGTCTCGCCCAGGATGGTTTTGGAGGCGTGGTCGACGTCCTCCCCGTCCTGGAGGGCCTTCAGCGGCTGGTAAGACGTCCGCCGCCAGCCGGTGAAGGCGCGGGCGGTCTCGCGAACGTCCTTCTCGGTGTAGTTGCCGGGACCGAGCGCGAACAGTTCCAGGAACTCACGGCCCAGGTTTTCGTTCGGCGAAGCCTTCGTGCTGCCGATCCCGTCGAGCCAGGCCAGCATCGCCGTATCCGACAGCATCGCCGAGTGCAGCCGGCTCATCCGCGCCCGCCAGTGCAGGCGGAGGGCTCGGTTCTGCTCCAGCATGGCCTCGGGCGAGCCGACCTTGTCCTGGCTGCTCGCGTAGTGCGAGTGCCAGGCCAGCGTCATCACCTCGGCCAGCGGGTGGGGCGAGAAGACCAGTCGATAGGTCCACAGGAGCGATACCCGCTCCATCGACGGCCTGCGGAAAAACGACTGCCGCATCGTTTCCACGAGCGACTCGAAGGCCGCCGCCTCGCGACCGTCCGGCGTGCGGGCCTCGCCGTCGAGCACGCGGCGGATCGAGGGCTCGAAGCCCTCGGCCGCGTCCCGCGTGATCTGCCCCCACGTCGCCCCGAAACCCGCCCGCCGGCGCAGGTGGGCGACCCGCGCCGCATCCCACGGCTCGGCCGACGAGGGGTTGTACGGTTCCCACGCGGCGCGGGGGTCGTCGAAGAGGGAAGGGGACGTACGCGTCATCGCTCACGCTCCTTCAGGGTGAGGGTTCCGATGTCGCGGACCTCGCCCGGCTTCAGATCCCAGATGAGCATGGTGACCTCTCGATCGCCGCTTCCGCCGGCGATCTCGACGCCGGCTCCGGGGATGAGCGCCTCGAAGGCGAACGTCCCATCCGGCTGGGGTTGGTCGCGGTGGAAGTAGAAATCCTCCTGGCCCAGGATGTTCGAATAGTGGCTGGCGACAGAACCGTCGAAGAGTTCGTCCCGCTTGTACTCCTTCGGCACGGGCGAGAAGAGCAGCATGGGATAGACCTGAACGTTCCCCACGCCGCCGGCCACCTTCCCCTTGACGGTCGCGGTCGGCTGGAGTCGAACCTCCAGCGGCTTGCCCGTCGGATCCAGCTTCAACTCCGCGACGGTCGCCAAGCGGCGGGCCGTCGAGATGAGGTAGACGCGATACGTCTTCTCAGGATCGGCTCCGGGGATGCGGAACAGGCCGTCCGAGAAGCGCCGGCCCTGGTTCCAGACGTCGATCAGTTTGGCGTCGATCCCCTTGAACATCGCCGTGAAGACGTCGACCGGCCGGCCGTCTGGGTCAAGGACGCGAGCCTCCAGCGTCTTCCCCTTGCGAAGCTCGATTTCAACCGGAGGGACGTCCCCCTCCTTGGGAATGTCGACTTCGAGAAGACCATGGGGGTGGATGTCTACTGATCGCATCGGGGATCGTCGGCTCGTCCGGATGTACTCGTCCTTCGGCGCCTCGACAGCCAGGAAGCCCTTGCCAGGGAGCACGGTGATACGGAACCGGCCGTCGGCGTCGACCGAAACGGGGCTCCTCAGGTCGTAGTCGCGTTTGTTGTTCGGGTTCTTGGGCTCAGGCTGGTAGACAACCGCCGCGCCGGCGACGGGCGTCTTGTCGTCGTGGTCGACCACCCGGCCGGCCACGAGTCGCCCTTTGTCGAGGGCCAGGTCAACCTTCAGCGACTTCCCTTGCGCCGTCGCCCCCTCTCGGCGCTCGGAGAGCGTCAGGTAGCCGGACCTCGCCGAGGGGAAGGCCGTGATGAAGTAGGTTCCGTCGGTTGTGTGGCCCGAAACGCGGTAGCGGCCGTCGGCGTCGCTGCGCGTCGAGAACGTCTGGCCGCCATGCCGACGCATGGGGATGACCTCGACGTACACGTCGGCCAGCGGGGCGCCGGTGTCATGATCGGTCACTCGGCCCTCGACGGGCCGCGCCGGCTCCAGGACGTGTTCGAACGTGGGCTCGACGGGCTCGATCTCGAACCCCTTGATGCCGGGGGAGAGGGTGCGCTCGGGGATTGTGTTGACCGTGACCTCGTCCACGGCGAATTCCGGGTGGCGGAATTCCAGGTTGACGTACATGCCGACCGGGACCCCCTGCATCTCGAACCGGCCGTCGGCGTCGGTATGAACGGATCGCGGCCAGTAATCGGGCAGGTCCTCGTCCTTCTCGACGTTGCCGACGAAGGCCCCGCGAAGATCCACGGGGTTGTTGTCGTTGTGGAAGCCCTGAAGCATGACCCGCACGCCCTCGGCCGGCATGCCGCCGGGCGTCAGCAATCGGCCGCGGACGACCTGCTCGCGCGGGAGGTTGAGCGTCACGCCTTCCGTCTCCTCCCTGGGTTTCAAGGCCACGCTCAGCATGCCGGTCCCCGGATGACGGACGACGAGCTGGATGTGGATCCCGTTGAATTTCTCGTAATCCTCATCGCGATATCGGGCGTCGATGGTGAAGCCGCCGTCTGCGCCGGTCTGCCCCCGGGCGATCGTCTCAACCCTTGGATGCGCCGCGCGGTCGCCACGGGGCATGGCCACGTAAGGGAGCCTCGGCTTGCGGCTGCCGATCCACATGACCGTCGCCCCCGGCACGGGCTTGCCGTCCGGGTCCAGAACCTTCCCGCGCACGGTCTTCATCGGAGCCTCCTCCTTCGGCGGGTCGGCGGCCTGCGGTGGTTCGTCCGGTTTAGCCGCGGGGCGAGCCTGGGCGAGGGCCGCGAGCGAGGCGGCCAGGAGCATCGCCAGGCAGGCGGCGGCCGTCCAGCGCGGGCCGGCGGCCGGATCGGGGAGATTGTCGGAGAGGATTCGGACGATCCGATGCCGCAGGCCGCTGCGGCCCGAGGCCGCTGCGAGAGCAGGGGAGTGCGGCTGGGGGATCAGTCCCAGGAGCGTCGCCGCGTAGTCCGAGGCCGACGTCCCTCCCGCGAGCACCCAATCGTCGCAGGCCAGTTCCGCAAGCCTTCCCAGCTGGGCCCGAACCGCCCAGGCCAGCAGATGCCAGGGGAGCAGGACCACGAGCAACTCGGCCGCGAGCGTCGAAAGGTGGTCGCGACGCCGCCAGTGCGCCAGCTCGTGACGGAAGACGGCGACCCGGTCCACGCCCTCGCCGGCCGCCTCAACCATCGGCAGCAGCAGGAGCGGCCGGCTTCCCCAGCACCAGATCACCGGGCAGCGGACATCGGCCGATCGCGCCAGGGCAGGGGAGGCGTGCAGGCCCAGACCCAGGCCCTTCGCCGCCGCGGCAAGTCCCTCGTCAACGGCGCCATCAACGACGACCTCGGCCCGACGGACCAGCCGCCGACCACTCGCGAACGAGGCGGCAAGCCTGACGAGCATCACGGCCGACGCCGCGGCCCAGGCCGCCAGCAAGACCGACCGCCACGGGAAGGGCCGGGGGGGCAGAGAAAGGGGAGGGCTCTCGACATTCAGGGGGCGAGAGGGAGACGACGCGGGCGAAGAAGCGACCGGCATCGGGGAAGTGGAGGGAACCGGCCTTCGTTCCGGGTGCGACGGGATGGATGGAGCAGGAGTCGCCGCCGCGATGACCGACGTCACAGACTTCTCGCCCCACATCCCCAGGCCGAGCCGGCGGCCGGCCTCGGTGAGCAGCGGGGCGGCGACGGCCCCGAACATCGCCAGCATGAGCGCCTGGTGGGCCCGCGCCGGGCGTCGCCGAAGAGCGAAGCTCGCCGCCAGCCCCAGGGCGAGGAACATCGTCGCCTGCCAGGCGACCGTCAAGATCAGGGAATCGGCCGCCCGAAGCATCTCCAGCTCAGTCATGACGCTCCTCCTTCCGCCGTTCCTTCAGATTCAGAGTCCCGATGTCGCGAACTTCGCCCGGCTTAAGGTTCCAGACGATGGTCTCAACCTCACGAGCACCTGCACGCCCAGAAACCTGGTATCCGACGCCCGGAATTACCGCCTCGAAGGAGAAGGTCCCGTCCGGCTGGGGTTGGTTTTCGTAGAACTTGAAGTCCTTGAAGCCCAGAACGTGGCTGTAGAACTCCCAGTTTGCCTCGTCATCGCGTTCTCTTTGCGTGTACTCCCTGGGCATCGGGGAATGGAGCATCCGAAGATCGGCCCGGAACCCAGGCCCCTTCCCCTCGATCTTCCCTTTGATGGTCGCGCTCGGCTGGAGGCGGACCTCCAGCGGTTTCCCGGACGGATCCAGCTTCAACTCGGCGACCGCCGCCAGGCGGCGAGCGGTGGCGACGAGGTAGACGCGGTAGGTCTTCTCCGGATCGGCGTTCGGGATGCGGAACAGGCCATTCGTGAAGGGACGGCCGTCCCCCCCGCCATGGACGAGCGCCGCGTCGATCCCCTTGTACATCGCCACGAAGGCGTCCATCGGCCGGCCGTCGGGGTCGAGCACGCGGGCCTCCAAAGGCTTGCCCTTACGCAACTCGATCTCTACCGGCGGGGCGTCGCGATCCAACGAAAGGTCGACGTCCAGCGCCCCGTGGGGATGCACATCGGCCAGATAGTTCATGCCTCGACGTCGCGTCGTGCGGACATATTGATCCGTTGGCCCTTCGACGGCCAGGAAGCCTTTGCCCGGAAGGGCGACGATCTGAAACCAACCGTCTCCGTCGGTCACGACGGAGTTGTCCAACACGTACTCTCCCTTTTCCTTCCGGCCGATGCGCTCCGCCTGGTAGATAACCGCCGCATCGGCTATCGGCGACTTGCCGTCGTCATCGAGCACGCGGCCGGAGACGACCTTTCCCCGGTCGAGGGCCATGTCGATTTCCAGCGACTTCGTCTCGGTCTTCGAGAGATCGCGGTAATCGCGCATCGCCACGTAGCCGGACTCGGTCGGCGGATAGGCATGGACCCAGTAGAACCAGTCCGCCATGTGACCCGAGACACGGTAGCGACCGTTGGCATCAGTCCGGATCTGGAAGAAGTGCCCCCCTCGTTCTCGCATGCTGGAAACCCGCATTTCAACGTCAGCGAGTGGGGCACCCGTAGCTCGGTCAGTCACGCGGCCTTCGACCGGTCTGGCTGGCTCCAGGACGTGTTCGAACGTCGGTTCGACGGGCTTGATCCCATACTTCTTGAACTCTGGGGAAAGGGCCTGATCGGGGTTCGTATTGACTGTCACCTCGTCGACGGCGAAGTCCGTATGCC
This sequence comes from Paludisphaera rhizosphaerae, assembly GCF_011065895.1. Lineage (NCBI taxonomy): Bacteria > Pseudomonadati > Planctomycetota > Planctomycetia > Isosphaerales > Isosphaeraceae > Paludisphaera > Paludisphaera rhizosphaerae. The sequence continues at coordinate 85,379 of NZ_JAALCR010000008.1, forward strand.
AGAAGCTCAATGTCACGTACATGGCGGCCGGCAGGCCCTCCATGACGAACCGGCCGTCCGAGTCGGTGAGGGTGGACCGAGGCCAGTAGTCGGGCAAGTACTCGTCCTTCTGGAGCCACGACGTACTATCGCCGCGCATCTCGGTTGAATTGCCAGTGCCAAAGTCCTGGAGCACGACTCGAACACCCTCGGCGGGTACGCCGCTGGAAGTCAGCAGGCGTCCACGGACGACCTGTTCGCCCGGGAGGTTGAGCGTGAGGCCCTCCGCCAGATCCTGGGGCTTCACGAACACGCTCAGCAGGCCCGTCCCGGGATGTCGGGCGACGAGATGGATGTAGAAGGTGTCGAGTTTCTCGTAGTCGGCCTCGAGAAACTGTCCGCTCATCGCGAAAGTTCCATCCGCACCGGTCAACGCACGGCCGATGGTCCTGATCTCGCGGCCGGTGCCACGCGGTAGAGCAATGAACGGAAGCTTGGAGGGCTGGGCTCCAACCTGCAGGACAGTCGCCCCGGCCAGGGGTTTGCCGTCGGGACCGAGCACCTTCCCGCGGATAGTCTTCGTCGAGGTATCGATTTTCGCGGAGGCACCGGCCTTCTCGGGCTCCTCCAACGTCGGGGACACCGGCCGAGCTTGGGCCAGCGCGGCAAGAGAGGCGGCCAGGAGCATCGCCAGGCAGGCGGCGGCGGTCCAGCGCGGGCCGGCGGTGGGGATCGGCAGGTGGTCGGAGAGGATTCGGACGATCCGTTGCCGCAGCCCTCTGCGGCCCGAGGCCGCCGCCAGGGCGGGGGAGTATGGCTGCGGGAGAAGACCCAGGAGTGCCGCCGCGTAATCGGCGGCCGGCGTGCCCCCCGCGAGCACCCAATCGTCGCAGGCCGACTCGGCGAGGCTCCCCAGCCGAGCACGCGCCGCCCAGGCCAGGGGATGCCAGGGGAGCAGGACGACGAGCAGTTCGGCGGCCAACGTCGAGAGGTGGTCGCGACGCCTCCAGTGCGCCAGCTCGTGGCGGAAGACGGCGACCTGATCCATGGCTTTGTTCGGGTTCGCGCTCGGCATGAGGAGGAGCGGGCGAGAGCCCCAGCACCAGATGACGGGACAGCGGACCTCGGTCGACCTGGCAATCCCAGGCGTGACGTCCAAGCCGAGCCCTCGCGCCGCGGCGGCGAGCCCCTCATCGACAGCACCGTCAGCCACGACCTCGGCGCGACGGACCAGGCCTCGACCGGCCACGAACGACGCGGCCAGTCGAATCAGCAGCATGGCCGATGCCGCCCCCCACGTCGCCAGCAGGAGCGTGCGCCACGGGAAGGGCCGTGATTGCTGGTCGGCGACATCAATAACCGCATCGCCGCCCATCGCAGAAGGGAGAGGAGCCGGCGTCGCCCGAGGGGGCTCAGGTATCGCTGCGGGGGAAGGGACCGGCCCGACATCGGGTCTCGACCAGGCGGGGGCGGCCGCGACGGACGCGGCGAGGACCGGCGATTGAGAGTCCTCGGCCCAGAGGCCGAGGCCGAGACGTCGGCCGGCCTCGGTCAGGGCCGGGGCGGCCACGGCCCCGAGCATAGCGAGCAGCAAGGCCTGATGAGCCCGCGCGGGGCGTCGACGGAGCGCGAAGCTCGCCGCCAGGCCCAGGGCGAGGAACGTCGTCGCCTGCCAGGCGACCGTCCAGATCAGGGAGTCAACCGCTCGAAGCCACTGCAGGTCATCCATGACGCCCCTCCTTCCGCCGCTTCTGATCGATCAACCGCTTGATCTCGGCCAGGTCCTCCGCGCTCAGCTCGTCGTCTTCCAGCAGTCGCCGGAACATCAGGAGCGGGTCGCCCCGGAAGGCCCGGTCGATGAACCGTCGCAGGGTCGACGAACCGGCCTCGTCCCGGCTCCGCGTCGGGAGGTAGACGTAACTCCTCCCCTCGGCCCGGTGACTCAGCCACCCGGCCTTCTCCAGCTTCTGCAAGACCGAGAGGATCGTCGTGTAAGCCGGCGGCGGGTCCCGGTCGAGCCGGTCCCGCACCTGCTGCACCGTCCCCTCGCCCAGATCCCAGACGGCCTCCATCGTGGCCTTCTGAAGCTCTCCCAGCTCGTCGATCGACGCTCGAGCCATGGCCGTCGTCCTCTCGGCACTCAGCGACATTCGTCATACTACATATCGTAGTACTTCGGCTCATAGTAATTCCGCTCGTACGGATGTCAAGCGAATTCCGAGGGGCCGATCGGGCTTGAATCCGCTGGGCTCGGCGGGGAAGAATGGAGGCCGTCCTTAATCCGCGTCGAGACGCCCGCGCCGAGGCTCGGTCCCGTCCTACCCCATCCTCTCTCCTGGAGGCCGAACCATGGCGTCGAGTCGATCCTCGGAGGGTTCCGCCCCGTCTGGCGGCTTTCCCCGGCACACGTTCCGCGAGCAGGATGCGCTCTGGGCCGAATTGCTGGCGTTGGGGGACGCGGTGGTCGGCTCGCTGGAGAAGTGCGTGCAGGCTGTCTGCGAGGGCCGGCTCGACCTGATCGCCGAGGTGAAGGAGGAGGAGGAGGAATCGGACCGTAAGGAGGTGAAGATCGAGCAGGAATGCCTGCGGGTCCTGGCCCTCTACGAGCCGGTTGCGTCCGACCTACGCCGACTGGCGACGGTGTTGAAGGTGAATCGCGACTGGGAGCGGGTCGCCGACCTGGCCCTTCGTGTCGCCCGACGGGTGCGCAAGCTGGCCCGTAAGCACCCCGAGATCGTCGCCCCCGAAGACCTGAAAGACCTGGCCCGGGCCGTTTTCGTGCATGTGAAGGCCTCCCAGACGGCCCTTAAGCAGTCCGACGCCGAGGCCGCGCGCAAGCTGATCGCCGGTGATCAGACGATCGACGACGCCTACCGCAACGTCCGCCGTGGTCTCAAGGAGCAACTCGCTGCCCACGCCGATCAGCTCGACGGCTGGCTCCTGCTGCTCAACTCGGCCCGTAACCTGGAACGGATCGCCGACCACGCCACGGGGATCGCCCAGGCCGTCATCTTCCTTCAGGAAGGGACCATCGTCCGACATTCGGCCAAATAACCCGACCAGCCGAAAAGAACGGGCAAATCTGTCGTATCATCAAGATAGGGATGCATCCACATCCCGGCTCCTTGATAAGACGACGGGATCAAGAAACGCGGACGGACGGGGTGTCGCCGAGCGCAACGAAAGTGCGCGAGCGAACCCAATCGCCAAAGACGCAAAACCAGATCACAATTGGATTTGTGTCGCGATCGCCGAAACAAGCGAACCCAATCGAAGCCGCCGCGACGGTCTCAGCAGAAGGGTTTCAGAGCCCGGCGCATGGTGGTGGCGTCGGGGAAGCGCTGCTCGGGATCGCGGGAGAGGCACTTGCCGATGACCGCGGCGAGGTCGCCGGGAACGTTGGGCCGACGTTCGAGGATGGGGATCGGGTGCTCTTCCAGGAGCATCTTGATGAGGTCGTCGCCGCCGGCGGGGTCGTCGTAGATGAATTTGGCGGTGAGCAGGAAATAGAGAGTGGCGGCGGTGGCGTAAAGGTCGGCCTGGGGACGAACCGTCCGGAAGTCGGTCATCTGCTCAGGGGGCATGAACGGGATCGTGCCGCGCATCTCGCCGGAGAAGGTCAGGCCAGAGAGTCCGACGCTGCGGAAGCTCTTGGCGAGTCCGAAGTCGGAGATCTTGGCGACCGAGCCCTCATCGGTCTGGCCGATCAGGATGTTTTCCGGCTTGATGTCGCGGTGAATGAAGCCTCGTTTGTGGGCGTGCTCCAGGCCCTTGAGGATCTGGCAGGCCAGGCGGCAGCCCTGGTCGGTGGGGTAACGGCCGGGGTCGATGTTGGCGAGAGCTTCAAGGTTGGGGCCGTTGACGTACTCCATGGCGAACCAGAACTGGCCGCGAGAGGCGCCCTGCTCGTACCATTCGACGATGTTCTCGTGGCGAAGCTGGCTGATGACCGACATCTCGCGCTGGAATCGGTCGATGGCCGCGCGGGTGGTGGCGGTCTCCGGCATGATCAGCTTCAGAGCGACCATCTTGCCGCTGCCGTTGTGCCGGGCCTGATAAACGACCCCCATGGCGCCGCGGCCCAGTTCGCGGATCATCGTATAGTGGGGCACCGGTTGCGGAAGCGCGGCGACCTCCGCCCGGCAGGCGGAGCACCACCACTCGACGGGCTCGTCAGGGCCGGCCCCGACGACGTTGTTGACCGTCAGGTTCATCGGCGCGGGGCTCCCGCAGCCGGCGCAGATGATGGCGTCGCGAGTGGGGATCGCCATGCTCGAGGAGGGCGAACGGTTCGGCAGCGGGGGCGTGGACTCGACGACGATGCGGAAGAGGCTCTGTCCTGCGGCGATCAGATCGCCTGTGCTCAGCCGGGTCCGGTCGATCCGCTCATTGTTGACGAACGTCCCGTTGGTGCTGTCGAGGTCGCGGAGTTCGCAACGCGGGGGGTTGATCTCGATCAGGAAGTGGTCGCGCGACAGGGCTGCGTCGTTGATCGGACAGTGGACGAACTGCGAACGCCCCACGACGAAGGTGTCTTGTCGATCGAAGATGAACGTCCGGCCCGTCCGGGGGCCTTTGAGGACTTCCAGGATCACGCGCATCGCGGTTTCCTGCGGGTTCGACGGGCTTACACGGCCCGGGCCTTCCTACCATACGGGCCGGCCGGGGTTTTGGGACGGCGATCGTCGCGTCCCGGAGGAGTTTCGCGTCGATCGCCATATCAGATAGTATCCCGGCTCTTCCTCCGCACAGTCCGCGACCGCAATTTTCTCGACGCAGACAATCAATCATCGGAACGATCGTCCACCCTGGCGGATCATGGAGAGGGGGCCGGGGCGGTCTCGGCCGCAGTCCCCGTCGGCGATGGCAGCGAGCCGGGCTGGACGGGGGCGTCGGACGGTCCGAAAGTGAAGCTCTTGATGACCCCCTCAGCCTGTTCCCGGAAGGGGACGTGAAGGTCACGGGCCGTCAGAGCGGTCACCACCAGGTTCTGGTCTCGAGTGAACTGAACGACGTAGTAGTCGGCGTAAAGCCGGTCGCCCCGGATCGTAGCCTGCTCGCCGGTGGGCTTGAGAGCGGCCTCCAGACGGTAGACCTTGCGATGGAGCGGCGACCAGTCAGCCTCCTTGAGCCAGCCGGAATCCCCCATCTGAACCTCCTGGCCCTGGGCTCGCCATCGCTGAACCAGGTCCCGGCGATGTTCATTCGGGTCGGCGGCGACGCGGTCGCGTGAGGGATCGCCCGTCTTGGGAATGAAGTTGATGGAGACCGCGTCCTGGCCGTCCGGCCGGCGGTCGAGCAGATCGACGCTGCCGTCGGGATAGACGTGGACGACTCGTAGGTTCTGAGGATGGGCGAAATGGAACCGACCTTGATGATCGTCGTAGACCACCCAGGTATGGGCCTCGTCCTCTGGAGGAGCCTCGGGGACCGGAATCGGCATGGCCGCCTCAGTCCCGAGTTCCGACGGCCGGGCGCGGCGTTCGACGATCAACTCACGAGTCCGCGTCAGGTTCAGTCGGCCGGTCTCGTCGCCGGGGACGGGGAGAGTGACGACCTGGGCCATCCGAATCTTGGAGATCCAGCCCTCAGCTTCGACAACGCCAGGCCTGGGCTTCGGCTGGCCGGGGGCGGCCGGCGCCGCAGGCGCATCCGCCGGAGGGGCGTCGAATGCGAACTCGATCTCCGCATTCAGCGACAGGGGGCCTTCCATCATGACGAGTTGCCCCTTGATCGCCAGGACGGCCGTCATTGAGGAGGAGCCTGGGCCGGCGGCTCGAACGTCGGTCAACTCGGCCTCGACCTCGTAGCCCTCGTCGAGCGGCACCTCGCCGAAGAGCACGGCGATCGTCCCTCGGGGGACGGCCCAGCGGTCGCCCACCCTTCTCGGCGTCGTCGGAAGCAGAGTCGCCAGCTGCGGCAGGAACGGATTCTGGGTGATCCGGTCGAACTCCATCTGGCGCAGGATTCGGCCGTTGGACAAATTGGACAACTCCACCGGCCGTCCCGGCCGGAGGCGGTACCAAAGCGTGAGCCGCTCCAGGAAGCCGGGATTCTTGAACGGCCGGTGATCGGCGAGCGAGGTCGTCAGGTTAACGCGGTCGTAACGGCGGACGACGTCCGTCACGACGTGATTGGGCGTCGTCTTCAGCGCTCGCTCGGTATAGATGGTCTGGAGGGTCGTCTCGGACTTGTCGGGGGCCCCCTGGGCCTTCTCACGCGTTTCCTTGAGCTTCTCGCGGACGCCCACCTGATACTGCGTGAGCCAGTTCGGATGGGCCGGGTCGGCGGTCTCGGCGTAACGTTCGACGAAGCGATAACGAAGGCTGAGAGGCTGGGTCTCCCCCTTCGAGTCGTCGACGTCGGCCGGCTCCTGAGCCGGCTCGACGGCCGGCGTCGGCGCGACGGCCTGACCGGGCGAGACTCCCGGGGCCGCTCCGCACACGAGCATCCAGATCCAGGTGATCGCCGCCGCCTTCATCCGGCGGCCTATCCCTCGGTTCGGCGCTTCACGCATGTCGGCGCACCTTCATGTTGAGAAACCGGCGTGTTTGAGGACCCCCTTCGTCCACCATAGCTTTCGGGCGGGGCCTGGGGGAACCCTGGGTCTTGCTTTTTCCGGTCGAGAGGTCCGGTCATCGGCCTGAGGCCAACGGCGGATCGTTCCACTGAAGCGTCCCGACGATCGTCTCATCCTCGCCACCGAACGCCCCGGCGTCCGAATCCGCCATGGTGAACGTCGCCATGAGCTGCTCGCCGCGAGGGCTCGCCAGGAGGTAGTAGTACCAGACCACCCCCAGATCACCCTGCATCCCCTGGACGCCGAGCTTCCAGCGGAATCCGCCGTCGGCGTCGCCGGGAACCTCGCCGCCGCCGATCACGTGATCGATCCGATCCTTGAGTGCCCGTCGCACGTCCCGCTCAAACTCCTGGACGTCCTGGTGCTTCCCCTTGGGAGCATCGGGGCCGTAGACGAGGTTGCACTGAGCCTTGACCCGACCTTCGGCGTACTTCTTAAGAACCACTAATTTGCGGTCGTCCCAGTGGGTGTGCCACGACCGATCGTGGAGCAGGTTGTATCGACCGTCGGGAGCGATGAGTTGAAGCAACAGCCGCGAGGGGGTCGCCTCGGGCGAGAGCGCAGCGACAGCCGCGTCGGACAGCTCCGCGGGAGCCTCCAGACCTCCTCGACGAACGATCGTCAGCGTGCTTTTCAACTCCAGGCCCGCCTCGATCTCTCCGGGCCGCCGACTCTCGGTCCGGTTCAACTCCAGCGCCGTGATCATTCCCGCCTTGCGGTCGAAGGTGAGGAAGCCGTCGCAGGTCATGGCCCCCTCGGCCCCCAGGACCAGGCCCTTGACCTCTCCTCGGATCGTCACCCGAACCTCGTCGCCGGTCGTCGACTCGACCTCCCCCTTCATGGTGCTGGACGTCACCGAGTCATAGCCCGTGATCGCCCACAATGCCGTTTTGCGGACGTCCCACGGCTTTCCTTTCGCAACAGGCGTTTCCGGCAGCAGGTCGAGCAGGCAGAGCGTGTCGCCCAGGCCCTCGACCAGTTCCAACTCGCCGCGGGTCAACGACCCGGCTGGGCTGAAGACCGTCGCCGAGCCGTCCGCGTCACGACGCTCAGCAACCAGCAGCGACAATTCGGGCCGCAACTCGCGGGCGGTCGGGCGGATCTCGCCGTTGATCGCCGAGGCCGCCTGCTTGACCAGACGCACCGACCGCCGCTTCGGCCCCGGCAAAAGTCGCTCCCGATAGACGATCCTGGTCTGAACGTCGACCTCAAGCGGTTTCGGGAGCTTGGCGTCGGCCGTCATGGCGTCGGGAGGGAGCGACCGCTGGAACTGGCCGTGGGCCTTCAGCTCGATCCGGGCCGCCGTGATCGCCCCCGGGCCGACCTTCTCCTCCATCGCGATCGGATCATCCGCCGCCAGGGCCGGAGCCGCCGCCAGAAGGACCGCTAGCCACCCCGCGCCGGCCGCCTTCCATCCGCAACGGTTCATGCTCCACCTCCCTGCATTCCAAAACGCCGCGCACGGTCCGCCCCGAAAATCGACGATTTACATGAAGGGGCAGGCCCTCGAAATTCGCGGTCATTATGGGAAGACGCCCCAGGCTGTCAATTTCGGGCGTCGCTCCCAGACCAGATCGCCGTAGATCGCCAAGAAGCCTCGGCTCGCAAGCCGGCCCCAACCTGAGTTCCCGAGACTGCAATCGACTTCCCGTTTCCTAGAGATCCACGCGTCGCTCATGACCGTTCATACGGATTGTTGGAGCAACATCGCCTCCCGTCCGAGGAAGAAATGCGAACTCGACGTCCCATTTCGGCGTCCAGAACGTCGACGGACAACCGGCGGGCTCCTCACAGTCGCCGTTGAACAACCCAAACGGTACGAAACTTGCTGAAGTATCCACCCCAAGTCGACGACGCCGCTGCAAACGACGAAGTCGGCGGGATCTCCAAAGTCTCCCAAAAGATCGAGCGGACCGACTTCTATGGAAATCTTGATCCTTGCGACCTCGACGAACGTATAGAATCTCAGAAGGTCCCCCAGTCGGGTCGGAGCGCTGGAAACTGACCCGAAACCGCCGAGAGGGTGGGCAGATCGACCCGCCGTCGCGATTCGGCCGGAGAATTCGATAAGAATCGGCGGTCGATTTCGGCCAGGCCGAGAGAATCACCGGGAGGGTCGTATGGGAAAGACGTACTGCCACCCGGCGATGAAGCAACTCAAGGACCAGCAGACGCGGTACGCCCCTCGCGAGCGCCGGCTGGAGCAGGTCGAACGGGCCGAGCAACTGCTCGCCGAGATCGACCGGACCAAGCGATACCCCTACGACTACCTCTGCTTCAGGATCACCGGCTACCGACCTGACAACTGGTCGGCCCTGATGATCGAGGGGGACGAGGCGCGTCGCGATCTCCGCCAGTTCGTGGAAGACCTCTCGGCGACCGTCCGACAGCCCGTCGAACAGGCGGCCGAGCCGGTTCTGACCGTCGACGAGGTGAGCAAGAAATACAACGTCTCCACCCGCACGGTGACACGGTGGCGGCGGCAGGGCCTGGTGGCGCGTCGGTTCATTATCGACGGCCGCGCCAAGGTCGGCTTCCTGGAGAGCAGCCTGCAACGGTTCGTGGCCGAGCATCGCGGCCAGGTGGAACGAGGTTCGAGATTCAGCCAACTGACCGACGCGGAGAAGGATGAAATCATCCGCCGCGCCCGTCGCATGTCGCAATTTCGCTCGGGCGAGGTCGGCCTGATCGAAGTCGCGCGGAGGATCGCTAGGAAAATGGCACGCTCGACCGAGACCGTCCGACTCACCCTCAAGGCGTACGACCGCGAACATCCAGACCGCGCGATCTTCGGCCCCTCCTCGCCGCCGCTTGACGACGACGCCAAGGCCCAGATTTACCTGCGGCACCGTATGGGCGTCTCGGCCGACAACCTGGCCGTCGAATTCGGCCGCACCCGATCGAGCATCTATCGGATCATCAACGAGGTCCGCGCCCAGCGTCTCCTCGAAACCAAGCTCGAATTCATCCCCAACGAAATGTTCGACGAGCCCAAGGCCAAGACCGTCGTCATGGCCCCGCTCCCCGAACCGGCCGACGGCAAGGCCCCGCGCCGGCCCAAGGCGCCCAAGGGTCTGCCCCCGTATCTTGCGAGCCTGTACGAGGTCCCGCTGCTCGACCGCGACCAGGAAGCCCACCTGTTCCGGCAGATGAACTTCCTGAAGTCCGAGGCCGTCAAGCTCCGCGAACAGCTCGATCCGGCCAAGGCCAAGACCGCCGTGCTCGACAAGATCGAGAATCTCCAGGAGCAGGCGCTCGCGGTCAAGAACCAGATCATCCGGGCCAACCTCCGCCTGGTCGTCTCCATCGCCAAGCGCCACGTCGGCCCCTCGAACAACTTCTTCGAGTTGGTCTCCGACGGCAATATGAGCCTCATCCGAGCGGTCGAGAAGTTCGACTACGCCCGAGGCAACAAGTTCAGCACCTACGCCTCGTGGGCGATTATGAAGAACTACGCCCGCACGATCCCCGAAGAGAACTACCGCCGCGACCGGTTCGTCACCGGCCACGAGGAAATGTTCGAGGCGGCCGCCGACAACCGGATCGACGAGCACGAATACGAAAGCGCCCTAAAGCGCATGCAAGAGGCGATTCGAGGCATGCTCGACCGTCTGGATGATCGCGAGAAGCTCATCATCACCAGCCGATTCGGCCTGGGTGGAACCGCCGAGCGCACCCTGGAACAGCTCGGCCGCGAACTGGGGATCACCAAGGAACGCGTCCGCCAAATCGAATCCCGAGGCGTCGACAAGCTCCGTCGCATCGCCGGCGAGCAGAAGCTCGACCTGCCGATGCTCTGAGCCGACCGTCTCGCTCCGCTCGATAATTCCCAAGGCCCTCGCCCGGTGCGTCCGCAGGCGAGGGCCTTGTACGTCCAGGCCAATGAACGGAGCACGACGTTGAGCGACCGGCTCGATGCAGACGACGTCCACGCGTTGCTCGCGTCCCTCGGCCCTCAGGGCGACGCCCACATCCTGAGGGCCTTCTCCGCCGTCTGCTGCCGGCGGATTTGGGAGCACCTGACTGCCGAGAGCCGCGCCGCCGTCGGAATCGTCGAGGCGTGGCTCGCAGGCCTGACGACCGACGAGGACCTCGTCAGAGCCTCACAATCGGCTGCCGACGCCGTTGCGACGGCCGAACGACGACTCGACATCCACATCGCCCGGAACGGCCACCTGTTCCATGCAGCCCTAGCCGCAGCCGCCTGCGCCTGGCTGCCAGAGACGAAGTTCGAACTTATCACCACCGGACGCGGTCGCGTCATCAAAGACTCGCTGGAGGCTGCCGCCCTCTGCGCTTCGCAGTCGGCGACGGGCCACGCGATCGCAGGCTTCCAGCACCTGACCCCCGTCGAGGCGATGCACGCCGCCGTGGAGACGGCCTGGATCGCCGAGTCCGCCGAACAGGCGGCGATTCTCCGGACCCTCCTCGAAGGCCAGGGCAATCACCCCGGCGACGAGGCGTGAAAATGAACTCCACAAAGCCAGTTCGACGAAGAAGATCGGATTTTCCGGCGGGGATCCCTTGCCGAAGGGGAGGGGAAGTCGCTACATTGATCCAACTGCGCCGATCGTGGTTCGCCCGGGTCGGTAGAGAAAAGGCTTGCATCCGGTCGGCCGCCCGATATACTTGGGAATTTCACGGCCCAAACGCCGCTGGCGTAGCTCAACCGGCAGAGCAACGGTTTTGTAAACCGTAGGTTGTGAGTTCGACTCTCACCGCCAGCTCTTCCGAACAAGAGCCTTCGCCGAGGCCGAACCTACCGGACTTGCCGCCCCTCTACTTGACAGCCCGGGCGGCGGCCGTCGGCCAAGGTGTGAAACGACGGGTGGATACCCAAGCGGCCAAAGGGGCCAGACTGTAAATCTGGTGGCTCTGCCTTCGCAGGTTCGAATCCTGCTCCACCCATGTGACTGAATCGGAGGACTGCAGCCAGGAGGGGGACGAGACGGAAATCGCCGGGAAAGCGGGATGCACGCGGGTGTAGCTCAATGGTAGAGTCCCTGCCTTCCAAGCAGGTCGTGTGGGTTCGATTCCCATCACCCGCTCTGGCCCGGCGGATCGGGCCGGCCCCGCGAGGCGGCCGTCCGGTCGAAAACGAACCGATCCTTCAGGCTTCTGAAGACGTACAACGCGAACACGCTGCCGTGGCTCAGTTGGTAGAGCGCGTCCTTGGTAAGGACGAGGTCCTGGGTTCAAATCCCAGCGGCAGCTTTCGGGTCGGTCGCCCGTGATCGGGCGTTGAGGAGTTCGCCCCGCGACCAGCCCCGGTCGTCGGGGCAGGCCGTCCGAAACGGACCAGGCCGGCGGGTGGGGCTTGGTGACGGATCCCCGCCGAAAGACTTGACTTCGAGAATGCCGAAAAGGCGCTGAGCACATGGCCAAGGAAACCTTCACCAGAACCAAGCCTCACGTCAACGTGGGCACGATCGGACACATCGACCACGGCAAGACCACGCTGACGGCCGCCCTGCTGGCCGTGCTGGCCGCGCGCGGCAAGGCGAAGACCAAGTCGTATTCCGACATCGCCAAGGGCGGTACTGTCCGCGATGCGACGAAGACGGTCACGATCGCCGTCTCGCACGTCGAGTACGAGAGCGACAAGCGGCACTACGCTCATATCGACTGCCCGGGCCACGCCGACTATATCAAGAACATGATCACCGGCGCCGCCCAGATGGACGGGGCGATCCTGGTGGTTTCGGCGGCCGACGGCCCGATGCCGCAGACCCGCGAGCACATCCTCCTGGCCCGCCAGGTCGGCGTGCCGGCCCTGGTCGTCTTCCTGAACAAGATCGACCTGGTCGACGACGAGGAGTTGCTGGAGCTGGTGGAGATGGAGCTTCGCGAGTTGCTCTCCCACTACAAGTTCCCGGGCGACGAGATCCCGATCGTCCGCGGCAGCAGCCGGCCCGCCCTTGAGAACCCGAGTGACGAAACGGCCGCCAAGCCGATTCTGGATCTCGTCCAGGCGATGGACGACTACATCCCGGATCCGGTCCACGAAGTGGACAAGCCGTTCCTGATGCCCATCGAAGACGTGTTCTCGATCAAGGGCCGCGGCACGGTGGGCACCGGACGCGTCGAGCGCGGTCGGGTCAAGGTCGGCGAGTCGGTCGAGATCATCGGTTTCGGCGTCAAGAAGCCGACGACCGTGACCGGCGTCGAAATGTTCCAGAAGACGCTCGACGAGGGCCTCGCCGGCGACAACGTCGGCGTCCTGCTCCGCGGCGTTGAAAAGAACGAGCTGGAGCGCGGGCAGGTCCTCTGCAAGCCGGGCTCGATCACCCCGCACACGAAGTTCGAGGCCGAGGTGTACGTCCTCAGCAAAGAAGAGGGCGGCCGCCACACCCCGTTCTTCAAGGGCTACCGCCCGCAGTTCTACATCCGGACGACCGACGTCACGGGCTCGATCCTCAACCTGCTGTCCGAGGACGGCACCGAGGCCGAGATGTGCATGCCGGGCGACAACATCAAGATGACGGTCGAGCTGCACACCTCGATCGCCATGGAGGAGAGCCTCCGGTTCGCCATCCGCGAAGGCGGCAAGACCGTCGGCGCGGGCGTCGTCACCAAGATCCTCGAGTGAGTCAGGCCGATCGCGGGGCCTGTTGAATCAGGCCCCGGGGTCGAGCCCAATCCCGGGCGGCCCTTCCCGGCCGGCGGCTTCCGCCGCTTTCGGATCGGGGGGGCCGTCGCGACGTCCCAGAGAATCCGATATCCGTATCCCAGAAGCGGTGTTTGCGGCCCGTCTCGATTGGACCGGCCGGCCCCACGCCGCGAGAGTTCGCTAGAACGAGTCCGGCGGGGCCGAGGCCGACCGTCGGGTCCGAGGTTTCATCACGATGCGTGAATACGTTTGGCTTGAATGCACCGGCTGCGGCGACCGGAACTACCGCGTCCAGAAGGAGACGCGTGGGGCCAACCGCCTGGAGCTGAAGAAGTACTGCAGCCGTGAGCGGAAGCACACGCCGCATAAGGAATCCCGCAAGAAGTGACCCGCGGCGGACCGCGAGAACGCCCTGGGCGGCGGTCCTATGAACTCCGGCGGAGCGTCTCGTCCCTCGGCGACAGCTCCGGCACACACGAGCGTAGCTCAATTGGCAGAGCACCGGTTTCCAAAACCGGCGGTTGGGGGTTCGATTCCCTCCGCTCGTGCTTCGGCCGTCGCGAGTCGCGCGACGGCCGCCCCGGAGACGCCGAGGAGGCCACCCGCCGGGGAGCGGCGGCGGTCTCACGACGGAGCCAGCGGTTCTCCTTCCCGAATGGAACGGTCACATGGGCAAAGTGAAAGACGAAGTCTCGGGACAGAAGCCGACGAAGCCCGTCAAGGGGAAGCCGGGCGGGGGATCCGTCGGCGCTCTCGCCCAGTTCGTGGCCAACTTCTTCTCGACCACCCTCTACAAGCCGATGCAGGGCCGACACGCTCGCCTCTACACGGCGATCGGCCTGGGGATGATCGCCGCCGGGGCCGTCTGGCAGATTTACGAGCGGTCCCTCGATCTTGAGGCCGCCGCCCGCTTCGCGATTCCGGGCGCTGTCGCCGGTCTCCTCGCCTGGGCCATCTTCCGGGTCGTCCACTATCCGCAGTTCGCCGAGTTCCTGATCGCCACCGAGGCCGAGATGAACAAGGTCTCCTGGACGAGCCGGGACGACCTTTACCGCTCGACCATCGTGGTATTGGCCACGGTCCTCCTTCTGGCCCTCTACCTGTTCGTGGTCGACTGGTTCTGGCTCTTCCTGCTGCGGATGCTTGGGGTCCTCCAGTTCAGCGGCGGAGGCGGCTTCGGCTCGACCTCCTGAACCAGCCCGCGACAGGACAGGCCCGGTCCCGCGCAGCGACCGAGGGCCTCGACCTTCCCCGCCTCCCTCAATCCAAGACGCGCCGTAGTACGTTCCATGAGCCACTCGACCCACGAGAACGACGAACCGACCCCCGACGAGGTCGAATCCGAGACCCCGAACTTCGAGGTCGAGGAGGAAACTCCGGACGGCGGCGTCGCGCACGCCCAGCCGCAACGGGCCCCCGAGCCTCAGGCTGACGAGCCGGACGACGAACCGGAGGACGCGCCTGAGCCGGTCGACGAGGACGCCGACCCACCGGTGGACCTGGTCTGGTACGTCCTGAAGGTGCAGAGCTCGCGAGAGGACACGATCGCCGAGGCTCTTCAGAGGCGGGTCAAGATCCAGGGCCTTGAGCGTTTCTTCGGCGTCACCGCCGAGGGGAAGCCGCGGATCGTCGTCCCGACCGAGAAGATCACCGAGATCCGCAACAACAAGAAGCGGATCGTCGAACGCAAGACGTACCCCGGCTACATCATGGTCCAGATGGAGCTGAACGAGAAGACCTGGTTCCTGGTCCGCGAGACTCCGGGCGTGGGGGACTTCGTCGGGGCGCATGGGACGCCCACGAAGATGACCGACACCGAGGTCAACCAGATGCTCAACCAGCAGGAAGAGCAGACGACCGCCAAGTCTCCCACCGTTCGGATCGACGTCGAGCGGGGCGACAGAGTCAAGATCAAGGACGGCCCGTTCGAGAACTTCGAGGGGACCGTCGAGGAGGTCATCGAGGGCCGCGGCCTGGTGAAGGTGATGCTCATCATCTTCAACCGCCCCACCCCCGTCGACCTCGAATACTGGCAGTTGGAGCGGATCTGAGCCCTCAAGGGCGCGGGCCGGTCCGCCGGACTGAGACGAATTCGAGACAAGCGAAGCGACAGCGAGAGACCCCCAAGGGGAGCGAGAATCCGCGATGGCCAAGGTGATGACGGCGAAGGTCAAGCTGCAGTGTCCGGGGGGTCAGGCGACCCCCGCGCCCCCGGTCGGCCCCGCGCTCGGCCAGCACGGCGTGAACATCGGCCAGTTCGTGATGCAGTTCAACGAACGCACCAAGGACATGAGGGGGACCACGATCCCCGTCGAGATCACGATCTACTCGGACCGGACGTTCGAGTTCATCACCAAGAGCCCGCCGGCCGCCGTCCTGCTGAAGCAGGCCGCCGGCATCGCCTCCGGCTCCGCGGTGCCGAACAAGACCAAGGTCGGGACCGTGACCGCCGAGCAGGTCCGCAAGATCGCCGAGACCAAGTTCCAGGACCTGAACGCCCGCGACCTCGACCACGCCTGCCGCGTGATCGCCGGCACGGCGCGGAGCATGGGCGTCGAGGTCAAGGGCTGAGGCCCCAGAAATCATAAGAAGTCAAGGCCGCCGCGGGGGGCGCGTTCCCCTCGCGGCGACCGTCGGTAACGGGGGGAGCGGGCCGACGCCCCTCCCTTCGCCGTCCCGGAACCCGGGACGGAAGCCGGTCAGACCAGGCGCGACCGCCCGCCGTCGACCGGAGCAGAGACCCGAGCATCGAAGGCGGCAGCCCCCGAAGGGGCGAAAGGAGAGTCCACTTGGCCTACCGCTCCAAACGCTATCGCGCGCTGGCGGCGAAAAACAAGGCGCAAGCCACGTTGCCGCTGGCCGAGGCGGTGAAGATCCTCAAGGGGTTCAACACCACCAAGTTCAACCAGACCGTTGAGGTCTCGACCCACCTGGGGATCGATCCTCGGCAGAGCGACCAGAACGTCCGCGGGTCCGTGGCCCTGCCGCACGGGATCGGCAAGGCCGTCCGGGTGGCCGTCTTCGCCCAGGGCGAAAACGCCGAGAAGGCC
The DNA here is from genome assembly GCF_011065895.1 of Paludisphaera rhizosphaerae. Classification (NCBI taxonomy): domain Bacteria; kingdom Pseudomonadati; phylum Planctomycetota; class Planctomycetia; order Isosphaerales; family Isosphaeraceae; genus Paludisphaera; species Paludisphaera rhizosphaerae. The sequence goes on from NZ_JAALCR010000008.1 coordinate 101,598, forward strand.
CGCGCGGCCGGGGCCGACATCGTCGGCGCCGACGACCTGGCTCAGCAGATCAAGTCCGGCGTCATGGACTTCGACGTGGCGCTGGCGACTCCCGACATGATGGGCGTCGTCGGTCCCTTGGGCCGCGTGCTTGGTCCTCGCGGCCTGATGCCGTCACCCCGCTCGGGCACCGTGACGACCGACATTGCGTCGGCGGTCAAGGAGTTCAAGGCGGGCAAGATCGAGTTCCGCAACGACAAGGGCGGCAACGTGGCGGTCCCCGTGGGGAAGATCAACTTCTCCGAGGATCAGATCGTCGAGAACGTCACGGCGTTCCTGAACTACCTGAGGACGCTCAAGCCGGCGGCCTCGAAGGGGACGTACATCCAGACGATCACGATCTCCGCCACCATGAGCCCCGGCGTCCGGGTCTCGGCGTGACCATGGGACGCTACCAAACCATTACGTCGAGGCCGGAGCCGCGGACCCACAGATGAGCAAATACGTCAAAGAAATGATGATGGACCAGCTCCGCAGCGACCTGGGCGACGCCCGGTCGATGCTGGTCGTCGACTTCAAGGGGCTGGACGCCGTCAGCGAACACCAGTTCCGGATGGACCTCCGCAAGAAGTCGATCAAGGTGCGGACGTTGAAGAACACCCTGGCGCGACGGGTCCTGGCGGACCTCGGCGTGGACGGGCTGTCGAAGTACCTGGAAGGGCCTTCGGTCCTGGTCTGGGGCGGGGACGGTCCGGCCGAGCTGGCCAAGGAGCTGTCGGCCCAGGTCAAGAAGCTGAAGAAGCCCGCGATCAAGGGGGGCGCCGTCGACGGCGTCGTCATCGGCCCGGAACAGGTCGAGGACATCACCAAGCTCCCCAGCCGCGAGGAATTGATCGGTCGCATCGTCTCGCTGGCCCTGGCCCCGGCGGCCCGGATCGTCAGCCTGGCGAACGCCCCGGTCTCGGCCCTGGCCAGCCAGATTCAGTCGATCGCCGAGGGGGCCCCGGCCGCCGAAGGCGAGGCCGCCCCGGAAGGCGCCTGACCCCCGAAGACAACCGGCGGAGGCCCGACGGCCGCCCGCCTGTAAGACCTACTTCTGATTCTCCACGGGTACGTCCAACGACGTACGCCGAACGAACCGCCTGATCTTTCGATCGAGTGAAGAAAGGACCGCTCTCGCCATGGCCACCGCCGAAGCCCCGTCGTTCGCCGACAACATCAAGACCCTGGGCGACTCCATCGTCAAGCTGACCGTTCTCGAGGCCAAGTCGCTGGGCGACTACCTCGAAGTCGTTCACGGCATCAAGCCGGCCGCCGCCGCCGTCGCCGTCGCCGCCCCGACCGGCGGTGCCGCCCCGGCCGAAGCCGCCGCCGAGAAGACCGAGTTCGACGTCGTCCTGGAAGCCATCGGGGCCAACAAGATCAACGTCATCAAGGTCGTCCGCGCCGCCACGGCCCTGGGCCTGAAGGAAGCCAAGGACCTGGTCGAGGCCGCCCCGAAGGACGTCAAGACCGGCCTCTCGAAGGACGACGCCGCCAAGCTCAAGAAGGAGCTTGAGGAAGCCGGCGCCACCGTCAAGATCAAGTGATTTTCGCCGCCTCCCGGACCGCCCTGCGGTCCGGGAGCGCCGGCTGAATCCGGGGTGGAAGCGACGGCGAGTAATCGCCGCAGGCTGATCCGCCCCCGCAACCTCCCTCTGCTGTCCTCTGCTCGGCCCGCGACCGCCATGCGGCTGCGGCGGCCCCCGGCCCGGACGATGATGCTCCACCGACTCGCAGGACAGGCCGAAACCGTCCCGACGGGCTCCCAGGACGAGCCCGTTCGCGAAGCCGCAGCCTCGGCCCCGTCGTCGCCGTTCCACCGCATCGAGACCCTTGAACGTCGTCCCCAGGAGTCGCCCGCGGCCATCCGCGGGCCGTTGCCGTTTGGGACGGCCGCCGCCCAGACCGACCCGCCCGGACGGACGACGACGCGATCGCGACCGCCGACGCGACCCCGGCCCGTGCCCCTTTCCTAATTCGAGGAGCGCGCCCTCTTATGCCCAACCCGACGACCGTACGGCGGATCGTTCCCGCCCAGAGGCGGAATTTCGGACGGATCCACGACGAGTTCCCGGTCCCCGATCTGACGCAGATCCAGACTCGCAGCTACGAACGCTTTCTCCAGGCCGACGACCCGGTGGAGAGCCGTCTCGACTCGGGCCTCGAAGGGGTCTTCCGCGAGATCTTCCCGATCGAGAGCTACGACAAGACGCTTAAGCTCGAATACCTCCGCTACGACCTGGGCAAGCCCCGCTACGACCCCGACGAGTGCCGCCAGCTTCGGCTCACGTTCGGCCGGCCGCTGCACGTCTGGCTGCGGTTGAACAAGGGCGAGACCACCCTCGAAGAGTCGGTCTACCTGGGCGACATGCCGGTCATGATCGGCGGCGGCGAGTTTATCATCAACGGTGCCGAGCGCGTCGTCGTCAGCCAGCTCCACCGCTCGCCGGGCGTCGACTTCGTCGTCGAGATCGAATCGACCGACAAGAAGCTGCACGCCTGCCGCGTCATCCCCGAGCGCGGAAGCTGGATCGAGCTGCAGGTCACCAAGAAGGATACGCTGGGCGTCCGCATCGACCAGTCGGGCAAGTTCTCGTCGATGACGCTGCTGCGGGCCATGAGCCCCGCCTTCTCGTCCGACGACGCCATCCTCGAAGCCTTCTACGAGACCGAGGACGTCGACTCGTCCGACCCCAAGGCCGCCGCCCGGCTTGAGAACAAGATCGCCTGCGGCGACGTGGTCGACCCCAACACGGGCGAGGTTCTCGTCGACAGCGGCGCGACCATCTCGAAGACGCTCGCCCAGATCCTCGCCGACGCCGGCGGCCTCGGGCCCATCCGCGTCCTCAAGGAAGCCAAGGACCCGTTGATCCTCCAGTCGCTCCAGGAGGATCCGACCACCGACCACGAAAGCGCCCTGCTGCGGATCTACCAGCGGCTCCGGCCCGGCAACCCGCCGCAGCTTGAGAAGGCCCGCGAACTCTTCCACGAGAAGTTCTTCGACACCAACCGCTACCGCCTGGGCAAGGTCGGCCGGTTCCGGATCAACCGCAAGTTCAACCAGGACGTCCCCGACGACCTGATGACCCTGGACCCGCTCGACTACGTCAACGCGATCCGCTACATCCTGTCCCTCCGCAAGGGGACCGACCCGCGGGTTCACATCGACGACATCGACCACCTGGGCAACCGCCGTCTCCGGACCATCGACGAACTGGCCGCCGACGAGTTGCGCAAGGGCTTCCTGAAGCTTCGCCGCACCGTCCAGGAGCGGATGAGCCTCAAGGACGCCGAGGACATGACGCCTCGGTCGCTCATCAACCCCAAGAGCATCAGCGCGGCGATCGAGTACTTCTTCGGCCGCGGCGAGCTGTCGCAGGTCGTCGACCAGACCAACCCGCTGGCCCAGCTCACCCACGAGCGGCGGCTCTCCGCCCTCGGCCCCGGCGGTCTTAACCGGAAGCGGGCGGGCTTCGAAGTCCGCGACGTCCACATCTCCCACTACGGCCGGATCTGCCCGATCGAGACGCCGGAAGGGACCAACATCGGCCTCATCAGCTCGCTGGGGATCTACGGGGGAGTCGACGAGTACGGCTTCCTCATCACCCCCTATCGCGAGATCAAGCACGGCAAGCCGACCGAAGAGGTCGTCTGGATGCGGGCCGACGAGGAGAGCGAAAACCACCTCGCGCCGGCAGACGCCCCGGTCGACGACCACGGCAAGCTCAAGGGCCCGACGACGATCGCCCGGTATCAGACCGACTTCGTCGCCGTTCCCGTCGACAGCATCCAGTATCAGGACATCTCGCCCAAGCAGATGGTCGGCGTCTCCGCGGGTCTGATCCCGTTCCTGGAGCACGACGACGCCAACCGCGCGCTGATGGGTTCGAACATGCAGCGCCAGGCGGTGCCCTTGCTGGTGGCCGAGCCGCCGATCGTGGCCACCGGCCTCGAGACGGCCGTGGCGACCAACTCGGGCATGGTGGTGAAGGCCCAGCAGGACGGGACGGTCACCTACGTCGACGCGACCCGGGTCATCATCGACCACAACCACATTTACAAGCTGCGGAAGTACGTCGGCCTGAACGAACGGACCTGCCTGAATCAAAAGCCGATCGTGAAGGTCGGCCAGGCGGTCAAGCGGGGTGCCATCCTGGCCGACGGCGCGTCCACCTTCAAGGGCGAGCTGGCGCTGGGCCGCAACGTCCTCGTCGCCTTCCAGGCGTGGGACGGCTACAACTTCGAGGACGCCATCATCATCAGCGAGAAGCTGGTGCGTGAGGACGTCTACACCTCGATTCACATCGAGGAATTCGAGATCGAAATCCGCGAGACCAAGCTTGGTCGCGAGGAGTTCACCCGGGACATCCCCAACGTCTCCGAGAAGGCGCTGCGGAATCTGGACGACGGCGGCGTGGTCCGGATCGGCACCTACGTCAAGCCGGGCGACGTGCTCGTCGGCAAGGTCGCTCCCAAGAGCAAGAGCGAGCTGACCCCCGAAGAGAAGCTGCTCCACGCGATCTTCGGCCGCGCCGGCGAGGACGTGAAGAACGACTCGCTGGAAGTCCCCTCCGGCGTCGAAGGCATCGTCATCAACACCCAGCGGTTCAGCCGCCGGATGAGCCTCAGCGAGGACGAGCGCAAGGCCTTCGAGAAGGAGTTGAAGGACACCGAGGCCGGCGAGAACGTCCGGATCGCCGACGAATACAAGCAGATGATCAAGTCGCTGGAGCAGGCCGTCGGCGGCCCCGTCGCCGACCCGACCAGCGGCAAGCCCCTGGGGCGAGCCAAGGACGCCAAGGACCTCGTCGACGAAGCCGACCGCTTCAAGCTCGAGGCCCTCGACATCCGCAGCCCGGAGGCCGCCGGCAAGGCCCGTGAGGTCGTCCGCGAGTACGCCCCCCGGATCGAGGCTCTGAAGGATGAGAAGGAACGTCGGCTCAACAGCCTCAAGCGGGGCGATGAGCTGCCTTCGGGCGTTCTCCAGATGGTCAAGGTCTACATCGCCACCAAGCGGGTCATCTCCGTCGGCGACAAGATGGCCGGCCGCCACGGCAACAAGGGCGTCATCTCCAAGATCCTGCCCGAAGAGGACATGCCGTTCCTGGAGGACGGGACCTCGGTCGAGATCCTGCTGAACCCCCTGGGCGTCCCCAGCCGTATGAACGTCGGTCAGATTCTGGAGACCCACCTGGGCTGGGCCGCGGCCAAGCTCGGGTTCCAGGCCGTCTGCCCGGTCTTCGACGGTGCCGACGAGGCCACCATCCGACAGTGCCTCAAGGACGCCGGCCTCCCCGAGAACGGCAAGGCGTCGCTCTACGACGGCCGGACCGGCCAGAAGTTCGAGCAGAACACCACGGTGGGCTACATCTACATGCTGAAGCTCCACCACCTCGTCGACGACAAGATCCACGCCCGAGCCACCGGCCCGTACTCGCTCATCACCCAGCAGCCGCTGGGCGGTAAAGCGCGGTTCGGCGGCCAGCGGTTCGGCGAAATGGAAGTGTGGGCCCTGGAAGCCTACGGCGCAGCCTACATTCTCCAGGAGCTCCTCACCGTCAAGTCGGACGACGTCGAGGGCCGGACGAAGATCTACGAGAGCATGGTCAAGGGGGAAAACACCCTCGAGGCCGGCACTCCGGCGAGCTTCGACGTGCTCACCAACGAGATCCGCGGCCTCGGGCTCAACATGCAGCTCGAGAAGAAGCGGATCTGAGTCGGTGGTTTTCCCCCAGGCCGGCGACCCCGCCCTCCAACGCCAGGAGAGCGGGGCCGCCTTGGCCCCGACCGCGCGCGGTCGGACCTTGAGATTTTTTCGGAATTTCGCTTGGAATCGGCCCTGGGTTTGCTTAGGATCAACGGATGCGACTTCGTCGCGGGACGATCTTCCGCGCCTTGCGATCGTCGACGCTCGGGGGAAGCGCCGATCGATCCTGCGCGGAGTCGACGACGGGATCCTGCGGATCCCGGTCAAGGAGGAGCCGAACTTGGCGATCCGGGTCCCAGGACGACCTCTATCATAAGCACCGCGGGGAGCCCCGACGCCGTCGGGGGGCCCGTCCGCGGCTTTTTTTGTTTCGGGGCGACGAGAGTCGGGACGCGCGCCCCGGCGCTTCCCGGTCGCACTCCCTGACGTGAGCATGGGCTTGGTTTGATCTCGCCCGAGGGGGCCGGCCCCTGGCTGAGGACGCGACGAAGGCGACCGTCGCTCCTCACCCGCCGACCCGCCCGCCCTCGGATTCGCCGGAACCGCGGAGGAGAGTGTCTCGTGAGCATGGGCGAAAGTGCCTACGATCGCATCAACGACTACGGGGCCGTGAAGATCGGCCTGGCAAGCCCCTACGACATCCGGAGCTGGTCGTTCGGCGAGGTCAAGAAGCCCGAGACGATCAACTATCGGACCTACCGTCCTGAAAAGGACGGCCTGTTCTGCGAGCGGATCTTCGGCCCCGAAAAAGACTGGGAATGCGCCTGCGGCAAGTACCGCGGCATGAAGTACAAGGGGATGATCTGCGACCGCTGCGGCGTCAAGGTGACCCACAGCCGCGTCCGCCGCAAGCGGATGGGCCACATCGAGTTGGCCGCGCCGGTCGTTCACATCTGGTTCTTCAAGGCCATGCCCAGCCGCCTGGGCACGCTTCTGGACATGAAGACGTCCAGCCTTGAACGGATCATCTACTTCCAGGACTACGTCGTCGTCGACCCCGGCGACACGCCCCTGAAGGAGACCCAGCTCCTCACCGAGGAAGACTTCCGCAAGGCTCGCGAAGCCTATGGCGACACCTTCCAGGCCGACATGGGTGCCGAGGCTGTCCGCAAGCTCCTGATGCGGCTCGACCTGGTCAGCCTCTCCAAGACGCTCCGCGAGAACCTGCAAGAGACGACCAGCAAGCAGAAGATCAAGGACCTCACCAAGCGGCTGAAGGTCGTCGAAGCCCTGCGCGACAGCGACAACCGCCCCGAGTGGATGGTCCTGGAGGCGATTCCGGTCATCCCGCCGGACCTCCGGCCGCTCGTCTTGCTGGATTCGGGCAACTTCGCGACGTCCGACCTCAACGACCTCTACCGCCGGATCATCAACCGGAACAACCGGCTCAAGAAGCTCGTCGACCTGAACGCGCCCGAAGTCATCATCCGCAACGAGAAGCGGATGCTGCAGCAGGCTGTCGACGCCCTCTTCGACAACAACCGCTGCAAGCGGCCAGTGCTGGGCAGCTCGAACCGCCCGCTCAAGTCGCTGACGGACATGATCAAGGGCAAGCAGGGCCGCTTCCGCGAGAACCTGCTGGGCAAGCGCGTCGACTACTCGGCCCGCTCGGTCATCGTCGTCGGCCCCGACCTCAAGCTTCACCAGTGCGGCCTTCCCAAGAAGATCGCCCTGGAGCTGTTCCAGCCGTTCATCATCCGCCGGCTCAAGGAGCTGGGCCACGCCGACACGATCAAGTCGGCCAAGAAGATGCTCGAAAGGCGCAGCGAGGAGGTGTGGGACATCCTTGAGGAGGTCATCCGCAACCACCCGGTGCTCCTCAACCGCGCTCCGACCCTCCACCGAATGGGCATTCAGGCGTTCGAGCCGGTGCTCGTGGAAGGGAACGCCATCCGGATCCACCCGCTAGTCTGCAAGGGCTTCAACGCCGACTTCGACGGCGACCAGATGGCCGTTCACCTGCCGCTCTCGATCGAGGCGCAGGTCGAGGCCATGACGCTGATGATGGCGACCAACAACATCTTCAGCCCGGCCAACGGCAACCCGATCATCAGTCCGACCCAGGACATCGTCATGGGTTCGTACTACCTCACCGCCCTCCGGGCCGGCGAGCCGGGCGACGGCATGACCTTCTCGGCGCCCAACGAGGTCTTCCTGGCCCACAGCCAGGGGAAGGTCGGCCTGCACGCGCCGATCAAGCTGCGGCTGCCGGCCCACCGCCGGCTCAAGGGCGAAGGCGAGAAGGAGTTCACGCCGGGGATGGTCGTCACCACGACGGCCGGCCGCGTGGTCTTCAACGACATCCTTCACCCCAAGATGCCGTTCTACAACCTGGCGCTCGGCCAGAAGCAGCTCCAGGGGATCATCGCCGACTGCTACCAGATCCTCGGCCGTCGCGAGACGATCGCGCTGCTGGACCGGATGAAGGACGTCGGCTTCCGCGAGTCGACCCGGTCGGGCCTCTCGTTCGCCACCGACGACCTCCGGACCCCGGCGAGCAAGGACGCGATCATCGCCGAGGCCGAGAAGGAAGTGCAGCGCAATAACAAGCTGTACAACCGCGGCATCATCACGGACCAGGAGCGGTACGGCAAGGTTCTCGACGCCTGGACCCACGCCCGCGAGCGGATCACCTCCGAGATGATGGAGGCCCTCAAGAACGACACTCGTGAAAACGAGGGCCAGAAGAACTACCACAACCCGATCTTCCTGATGGCCGAGTCCGGCGCCCGCGGCGGCGTCGAACAGATCCGCCAGCTGGCCGGCATGCGAGGCCTGATGGCCAAGCCGTCGGGCAAGATCATCGAGACGCCGATCAAGGCGAACTTCCGCGAAGGTCTGAGCGTGCTGGAGTACTTCTCCTCCACGCACGGCGCCCGTAAGGGCCTGGCCGACACGGCCCTCAAGACGGCCGACTCGGGTTACCTCACCCGTAAACTGGCGGACGTCGCCCAGAACGTCGTCATCACGATCGAGGACTGCGGCACGTCGCAGGGGATCACCAAGGGCGTCGTCTACAAGGGCGAGAAGGTTGAGGTCAGCCTGGCCCAGTCGATCCGGGGCCGGGTCAGCCGCGTCAACATCGTCGACCCGATCACCGACGACGTGATCGTCCGCGAAAACGAGATGATCACGCTGAAAGCGGCGCTCAAGCTCGAGGACATGCAGATCGAGAAGATCCAGGTCCGCAGCCCGATGACCTGCGAGGCGCCCCTGGGCGTCTGCCGCCGGTGCTACGGCATGGACCTGGCGACCGGCCAGCTCGTCGAGGGAGGCATGGCCGTCGGCATCATCGCCGCCCAGTCGATCGGCGAACCGGGCACGCAGCTCACGATGCGAACGTTCCACATCGGCGGCGTGGCCACCCGCGCGGTCGAGGACAAGGACGTCAAGTCGAAGCGCGACGGTAAGGTCAAGTTCGTGAGCCTGAACATCGTCGTCAACGATGAAGGCAAGGCGATCGCCCTGTCGCGCAACGGCGAAATCCAGGTCCTCGACGCCAAGGGGCGCGAGCTGGAGAAGTACGACGTTCCCGACGGCGCCGTGATGACGGTCGAGGACGGGCAGGAGATCAAGCGCGGGCAGATGCTCTGCGAGTGGGACCCGCACAACATCCCGATCCTCTCCGAGGTCGGCGGCAAGGTCCGCTTCGACGACATCGTCGAGAACGAGACGATGAAGGTCGAGGCCGACCCCTCAGGCCACGTCCGTCGTACGATCATCGAGCACAAGGGCGACCTGCACCCGCAGATCGTCATCGTCGACGCCGAAGGCAAGACGCTCGACTACAAGTACATCCCCGAACGTGCCACCATCGAGGTCGAGGACGGTCAGACTATCAGCGCCGGTACGCTGCTGGCGAAGACCCCTCGCGAAGTGGGCGGCACCCAGGACATCACCGGCGGTCTGCCCCGCGTCACCGAGCTGTTCGAGGCCCGGCGACCCAAGGAGCCCGCGGTCATCGCCGAGATCGACGGCCGCGTCGAGCTGCTTGAAGAGAAGCGCCGCGGCAAGCGGACCATCGTCGTCCGCAACGAGAGCGGCATCGAGCGCGAGCACCAGGTCCCCCACGGCAAGTTCCTCCGCGTTCACGGTTCCGACCGCGTCCGCGCCGGCGACCCGCTGGTTGAAGGCCCGCTCGTTCCGCACGACATCCTTCGCATCTCCGGCGAAGAGGTCGTCCAGCGTTACCTCCTCCGCGAGATCCAGAACGTCTACCGGTCCCAGCGCGTCGAAATCGACGACAAGCACCTGGAGATCATCATCGCCCAGATGCTTCGCAAGGTCCGCGTGGACAGCCTGGGCGACACCGGCCTGCTGCCGGGCTCGGTCATCGACAAGTTCGAGTTCCGCCGGGTCAACAACGAGCTGATGGGCTGCGTGAAGGTCAAGGATCCGGGCGAGACCGACTTCCGCGTCGGCGACATCGTCCCCCGCGACACCTTCGAGCAGGAGAACCTCCGCGTCGAGGCCGCCAACGGCAAGAAGGCCGAGTGGACCCGGACCAAGCCCGCCGCCGCGAGCACCCAGCTTCTGGGCATCACCAAGGCGGCCGTCTCGTCCGACAGCTTCATCTCGGCCGCCAGCTTCCAGGAAACCACCAAGGTCCTCACCGAGGCCGCGCTCGCCGGCAAGTCCGACTACCTCGTCGGTCTGAAGGAGAACGTGATTCTCGGCCACCTCGTCCCGGCGGGTACGGGCTTCAAGTCCCACCTGGACGCCGAGGTCCGCATCCACCCCGACGCCCTGGAAGCGCTCGCCGAGAAGGGCTCCCCCTACGCTCGGTACCGCGACGAGACCCCGGCCACGGCCGGCGCCGGCAAGGAATAATCCTTCCTGCGATCCACGACAAAACCCGACGGCCCGCCCGATCCTCCGATCGGCGCGGGCCGTCCGCATTTTCCGGCCAGGCAGATTCGCTACAATTCACTGGGAAGGCCGACCCTTCGATCCCTCCGGAGCGCCGCCATGTCGACCGTCGCCAAGCCGACCCAGTCCACGATCCCGCCCCTGGAAAACGGCGACCGTTTGACTCGCGCCGAGTTCGAACGCCGGTATGAGGCCATGGCCGGAGTCCGCGCCGAGTTGATCGAAGGAGCCGTCCACATGCCCTCGCCGGTCCATGCCGCTCGTCATGCCGAGCCCCATGCCCACCTCATCGGTCTGCTGTTCAATTACAAAATTGCGACTTCGGGAGTTCGGCTCTTCACGGATTCAAGCGTTCGCCTCGACCTCGACAATGAGCCCCAGCCAGACGCTTCCCTTACGATTGACCCTCGCTGTGGCGGGCAGTCCAAACTATCTCAAGACGACTATATTGAAGGCGCCCCGGAACTGGTCGCCGAGGTCTCCTCGAGCACGGTCAGCATCGACCTAGGGTCTAAGTTGAATGCTTATCGTCGCAATGGGGTCCTCGAGTATCTGGTCTGGCGGGTCCGCGACCGGGCCTTCGATTGGTTTATTCTTCGCGAGGGAAGCTATGTTCCCCTCGTCCCCGACGCCGACGGCCTCCTGAAGAGTCAGACTTTCCCCGGCCTCTGGCTCGACCCTGAGGCGATGCTCGCCGACGACCTGCCGCGTGTGATCGCCGCGTTGAATCGGGGGCTTGCCTCGCCGGAGCATGCGGCGTTCGTCCAGCGGCTTCAGGAGGGCGGGGGATGAGCACGCGGGTCGAAGTCGCCGCTTCGGAGAAGGCGAAGCGGCGGCTGGTGACATTGAACGCGGAGATCCGCGAGTGTCGGCTCTGCCACGCGGCGGGGTATCTGAACGAGGCCGATTCGGTCCCCATCGCCCGCGATCCCGAGCCAGACGCCCCCATGCCGCGGATCTTGCTCGTTGGCCAGGCGCCGGGTCTACGCGCAACCATCACCGACCGACCGTTCGCGGGTGCCGCCGGAAACAAGCTCCGCGATTGGTTCGAGGCCGGTGGGATTCCTCGCGAGGACTTCTGGCGGAGGATCCACTTCGCGGCCGTCACCCGCTGCTACCCGGGTCGACTCCCCGGCGCAAAGGGGGACCGCGTTCCATCACCCTCCGAACAGGCTCTCTGCCACCCCTGGCTCAACGGCCTCATCGACGTCATCCGCCCCCGAATCGTCCTCCTGGTCGGCCTGCTCGCCGTCCGCACGTTCCTGGGCCCGGTCAAGTCGCTGGCCGCCGTGGTCGGCGAAGCGACCGAACGCGACGGCGTCCTCTACATCCCCCTCCCGCATCCCTCCGGCGTCAGCCGATGGCTCAACGAGCCCGCCAACGTCCATGCCGTCGCCCGCGCGATGGCGATCCTCCGGTCGGCGTTGCGAGAACAGCGTGCCTGACGAATCGACGATCGCGTCGATCTCAGACAGCACCAACCAACGTTCATCTCACAAATGATGTCAAACATCGACGATCCGACTCATGACGTGAACTGTCCCCACAAAATGTTCGGGACGGAAGGATGCCGTTTCCCTCCTCTCGTTCCTGGTTGATAGAATCACAACCTGAACTCACATCGCGCATCGACGAATCGTCGGCTTGGGAACAAGTAGGTCGTCGCCATGCACTCACTGAAATTGACCACCAAGTGCGCCGTCTCATCAACACTGCGGAATCCCGCCGTTTGGTTCGGCGTTCAAAGCTCGCTCGGCAAGGCGGGCCGCTGGTTCTCATGGCTTGAGCATGTGCGCCGATGGAATCTCGACGAACAGGGCCGCGTCGAGGGATTCCGCAGCAAGTGCCGGAGCGTCTTTTCCGATCTGAAGGTCTTGAACGGGCCGTTTCGAGGAATGACTTATCCGTCGATGAGTTCACACGGCAGCGCGCTTTATCCCAAGCTGCTGGGGAGTTACGAGGGTGAGCTCCATGGCGTCCTCGAAACGATGATGAGCCGAAACTACGACGCGATCGTCGACATCGGCTGCGCAGAAGGCTACTACGCCGTCGGCCTCGGTCGGTGCATGCCGCAAGCGCGAATCTACGCATACGACACCAACGCGGCCGCAGTTCAGCAGTGCGTCGAGATGGCCCGCATGAATGGCGTCGAAGTCACGACCGGAGGCTTCTGCGACCAGGCCGTCCTGAAAAGCCTCGATCTCGGCAAGCGCGCTCTCATCATCTCCGATTGCGAGGGCTACGAGAATCAGCTCCTCGATGCGAACCTCGCGAAGGCGCTCAGCCAACACGACTTCCTCGTCGAAACCCACGACTTCATCCAGATCGAATCGACGCGCAACGTCCTGAAAGCCCTCGAAGCGACGCACGACTGCACGGTCATCGACAGTATGGATGACATCCACAAGGCCTATGCCTACAACCAGCCGCAGCTGGCGAGTTTCGATCTCACGGAACGGCACTGGCTCCTCGCCGAGCATCGGCCGGCGATCATGAGGTGGGTTTTCGCGTCTTCACGCGTTGGGTGATCCATTCGCCCCGTTTCCCAGAGACTCCCCCCTCGTCTCAACATGAGCACGACCATCGATCGACGATGATCGCGATGGTCGCAAGCTCATTGCCCATGTCTCAACCTGACCTCTCGGGTCTGTGAAATCCTTCGCCCTCGATCCTCCATTCGAGGGACGAACGGCTCGTCATCGCATCCCGCCGCCAAGAACTCCACCCTCCCTTGACATTCGTCCGACGCCCGCCAATACTGTATTAGTTCGCTAACACACTAGGAGGCCGAGAATGCTGATCGACCTGAACGAGTCGGACGGCCGGCCGATTTACGGGCGGATCGCCGATCGGATCAAGTTCGCGATAGCGGGAGAGGTTTTGCGGCCCGGGGAGTTGGCTCCATCAGTCCGCGAGCTGTCCAAGCAGTTAGTGGTGAACCCCAACACGGTGGCGCGGGCGTACCGCGATCTCCAGGGAGAGGGGTTGTTGGAGCCGGTGCGAGGGACGGGCCTGCAGGTCGCCGTCGGGGCGACTGAGCGTTGCCGGCTGGCTCGAAAGGACCACGTTCGCGCCCGCCTCCGCGCGGCGTTCGACGAGGTCCGCGAGACGGGACTGCCGGCGGGGGAGATCGAGGCCATCCTCCATGAGGAGTGGTCGCGAGGGCAGGGCGGGGACCAGGCGAACGGGAAGGGGGCCTGACCGTGGACGACCGAATCGCCATCTCGATCGAAAACGTGAGCAAGTTCTACCGCGATCAGGTCGCGCTCGACGGCCTCTCGCTAAGCGTCCCCGAAGGCTCGGTCTTCGGGCTGCTCGGCGAGAATGGGGCGGGCAAGACGACGACGATCCAGATCCTCCTGGGAATGATTCGAGCCGACGCCGGTCGAGCGAAGGTGCTGGGGCTGGACCCGGGTACGGAGGGATTGGAGGTCCGCCGTAGGGTCGGCTACGTCCCCGAGGTCCCGACGCTCTACGACTGGATGACGGTCGCCGAGATCGGCTGGTTCGCCGCTGGCTTCCATCCGGAGCCGGTCGTCGGTCCGGCTGGTTTTCTCGCGCGTTACGGCGAGTCGACCCGCGGCTTCGGCTTGCCGCCGGACCGGAAGATCAAGGCCCTCTCAAAGGGGATGCGGGCCAAGGTCTCGCTCTCGCTGGCGATGGCCTCGGATCCGGGACTGCTGATCCTTGACGAGCCGACGTCGGGCCTGGACGCGATGGTCCGGCGCGAGTTCCTGGAGAGCATGGTCGACCTCGCCGCCAGCGGGCGGACCGTCTTCCTCTCCAGTCACCAACTCGGCGAGGTGGAACGCGTCGCCAGCCATGTGGCGCTCTTGCACAAGGGCAAGCTGATCCTGGCCGAACCGCTCGAGGACCTCCGCGCCAGGACCTTCCTGTTGGCGGTGAATTTCCAGAGCCGAGACCATGACCCGGCCCCGCCGGCCTCGCTGCCGCTGGAGTTGATCGACGCGGCCGACGCTCCACGGCAGGCCCACTGGCTGGTTCGCGCTCGCGACCGCTCGGCCTGCGAGGCCGTCCGCAACCTTCCGGGCGTGGAGTCGGTCCGAATCGAGACTCCCTCGCTCGAAGACGTGTATGTGGGCTACATGCGAGGTCGACGCCCGACGCCGTCCTCGCCTCCCTCGAGTGCGATCCACGTCGCCTGACCCTTCCTCGTCCTTCGATCCCGAAAGGAGGATCGCATGTTCGCGCGATTGTGGTGGAAGGAGGCGCGGCAGACGTGGCCGGTCTGGGCGTTTCTGGCGGTGGTGGGCATCGCGATTCAGGCGCTCATCGTCGGGTATGCCCAGGGCGACGGCGAACCGCGGGGGCTGGCGATCCTCGCCGAAGTCGTCACCTTGATTTACGTGTTCCTGATCGCGGCCGCGGTATTCGCCGGCGAACGCGAGAGCAGCACGCTCTGGATCCTCGACGCCTTGCCGGTTGAACGCCTGCGACTCTGGGCGGCCAAGGCGTCGTTCGCCTTCGCGACGGCCCTGGGGCTGGGTGGCCTGTTGCTGATCAGCGCGTTGGCCCTCGGAGGCTACTCGACCTACTGGCGGGACATCTCCGGCGTGGCCCTGCTGGTGGGGCTGGTCGCGATGGGCTGGGGCTTGTTCTGGTCGTCGCTGCTGGCCAATGCAATGACCGCCGCCGTGCTGGCGATGGTCTCGCTTTCCGTCACGCTGCTGGCGTTGGTCAATCTCCAGACTGAGTCGGGGGCCATCGACGCGGCGCCGCTGCTCCTGCTGGTCGCGGCGCTGTCCACGGCGGCCTCGGCGTGGATCTTCCGGCGCTTCGGGCCGCCGCGATGGGAACCGCGACGGGCTCGGCCCGCCGTCACCGCGGGGGAGGTCGAGGGCCCGGTGTCGAACATCCTCCTGGACACGCCTCCGCCGGCCGGCCGGCTCGCCCGAGTCTGGAAGTACTCCGTGCCGAGGCTCCTGTGGGAAACCCTGCGGCAAGTGCGGTCAGAAATGTGGACGCTCATCGGTCTGGCGATCGCCAGTGGAGTGGGGCCGTTTCTGCTCTTCTGGAACACTCGAGGCGGCGGCGCGGATACCTCGCTGATCTACCTCGGCTCGGCCATCCTGGCGCTGACGACCGGCGTCCTGGCGTTCAACGGTGAGAACCGAGGCCAGACGCAGCGGTTCCTGCTTCAGCACGGGGCGCGGCCCGGTGTGGTCTGGGCGGTCAAGGTCGGGACCTGGTGGCTGACGGCGCTCGGCCTGTGGGCGATCACCTTCGCGCCGATCGTCTCGACGACGACCTCGCATTCGATCGCGAACAATCCCCCGTTTCTTCGAGACTTGGCGTCGATCGCGATGTGGGTCGTCGCAGGCCTGACGATCATCTTCGCGATTGGCGTCCTCTGCGGGATGGCTTTCCGCCGCGGGATCATGGCGGGGATGATCGCCCTCGTCGCAAGCCTTGCAACAGCCCTGCTCCTCGTGGGGATGCTGGCGTCGCAGATCATGTTCCCCTGGTACTGGCCTTACCTCGCGGTCGCGCTGCTGGCGGTCGGCTGGGCGTGGAGCGCTGACTGGCTGTACGACCGCCCCGGTTGGGGGCGATGGGCGCGGTTGGCGGTCTACGCGGCGGCCGTCCCGGCGATCCTGGGGCCGGCCTACATCGCCAGCCGCGCCTGGGGAGCGCCGCTCATCCCGGCCAGCCAGTATGACTCGATCTTTCAGCAATCGAGGATCGTCGCACCGGTCGCCGACGAGGACAACGCTGCGCCGCTGTACCGGGAGGCGGAGCGCATTCTCGCACGCAACGGCTATCCAGCCTCGGTTCCGGAAGGCAAGGCGGCGCCGTGGATCACGGACGTCCGGTCGCTCGATCAGGCTTCCTTCGATCCGATTCCGCGGGAAGTCCTCGAATGGCTTGGTCGGATCGAACCCGCGCTGGTCAAACTGCGCGAGGCGGCCCGGAAGCCAGCGTGCCGCTTTCAAGATCTCCGCAAGGCGAGCACGCTGGATGTGGCCGACGAACCGCCCCTTCACCCGCTGATCACGGCCCTGGCCGTCTCCGCCCGCGTCCGACTCGCCCAGGGAGAGATGGAGGGGGCCTGGACCGAGGTTGAATCGTTGGAGCGGATGGCCCGGCAGTATTCGTACAGTTCGCGCTGGTCGAGCCGGCTGATCGACCCCTTGGCGTCCGGCATGGCCCTGCGCTGGACGGTCGACCCGCGCCAGACGGCGGCGACTCTGGAGAAGGCGGCCCGAGCCTGGAAGGCGCTCCCCGAGGCCACGTCTCCGGCCGACCGGATTCGGGCCGACGCGGCCCTCTTCCATAACATGCTCGACCTCCCGGGGGACAGCCTGGTCGATCTGCTCCTCTATGGACCCAACCTCGATCGCAAGAAGGCCAAGGTCGGGTCGCTCGACAAGTTGAGGTACGACGTCCAAACAACCTCCTGGGAACGAGCCCGCGCCCGACGAGTCTACGATCTGCTGGCCGCGGCCCAGATCCGTCGATTCGAGGGAGAAGCCTCTCCCTTCCGCTCGGCCGGCGGCGGGATTCCATCAGAGCGTTGGCGATGGATCCGAGCCGGGGTCGATCCCCATCGGGAATTCGTCCTGCTCGATCATGGCAAGACGCAGACCTTCACGCCGGACGATCTGAACACGTTGTCCATCTCGACGCCGCTGCTGGATTACTCCGAACTGGGCCGCGACTTCGACGTCATCGGCCGCAATGAAACCACCCGCCGCGCCGTGTGGTTGGTGCTCCTTCTGCGGCTCTACCAAACCCGGCACGACGGCAAGCTTCCGACGTCCCTGGACGCGATCACCGCCAAGGAGGATTCGGACGAACTGGGCGCCAAACCCCAGGATCTCGTCGACGTCTTCTCCAGCAAGCCATTCGGCTACGTGCCGTCGCAGGGGCAGTCGCTCCTGCCCATCGGCTCGATCGACCCTCTCGCGTCGAACCATCTGGCGACTGCCGACCATCGCCAGCAGTCGACCGAGGGCTGCATGCTGCTCTACAGCGTCGGCCCCGACGAGACCGACGACCGCGCCGAACGGAACGTCGGCTACGACGGCCGCGGCGATTTCGTCTTCCCGATCAAGAACGACGTCAAACCGCCTGCATCCTGAGTTCGCTGATCCTCACACGGAGCCCGGCGCAGGCCGGGCTCCGTCCTCCCCCGCAAGCGTTCCAAAGGCGAACCTCCTACGGCCTTCGCTTCTGATCCTGCAGAATCCCCCGAATAAATCCTGCTCATCCACGATTACATCTGAAAGACAATCAGACCGCCTGTGAAGACTAAGAGGGAGCCTTAAGCAAGACTCCTTGTCGAAGCTCTCGACCTCCATCGAGCGCCGCGTTCCCGCCGCCGGAAACGGTGTTCCGGCTCACGCCATCGTCAACGCACGAACCAATTTCCGACATCACCCGGCGGGCGTTCCGCCGAGATCTTGAACTCATCACAACAGCGCTTCAACGCGTCAGGAGGGCAGCGTGCGCCTTCGCAGATCGACGGGCGGCCTGCTGGATGCGATCGTCCGCCAGTCGGGGGTGATCGCCTTCGCCGGGTTGGCGGTGTTGCTCGTGCTGGTTCCCTTGCGCCTGCACTATTCGCTGGGCGCCGATCCAGCGGATGAGGTTCCACTCGACGCAAGTCGCACCGTCGCCCGCGTCATCCTGGAGGAGAGTTCGGGATCAAAGGGCTTCGAGAAGCTGGCTGCAGCCGTTTCTCAGCTTTCCGATCAGCCGACTCAGGAGGCCATCCGCCGGCTGATGGAGGAACAAGGCTGCACCGACCTGCACTACAGCCGACGCCTGCGCTGGGTCCTACGCGACGGCCATGACTATACAATCACATACAACCTCATACCCTATGATGACGTCGACGGCGTCTACCGCGAGCACTTGCTCGATTTTCTGAAACACGGTCCGGAATCGACCCCTCGCCTCCTGTTCGACGAGTCCGACGCACCCGGCCCGCTCGAGCGCGACACGGAAGCCGAGACTCTAAAAAATTTTCATCCCTGATTTGATTTGAAACATTCGCACGCACCCGCGTAAAAGATCTTGTCTCTGCCTCGTGGGGAAAGCCAGGACCTCGGCCGCGAAGTCGACCGTCGTCCTCTCTGAAAGGCTATTCGTCCAAGTCGCCGAAGCCCATCTCAGTGGCGACGAATCGGGGGAGCCATGAATCGATCGAACGTCGGGCGCTGCCTGTCCGGTGCGGGGCGGACCCTGGGGATGATCAGCGGAATGGGATTCACCGCCGTGGTCGTCCTCGTTCCCCAACTCTTGAAAGAGCCGCTGGATTCAGGCGCGTCGGGAGAACGCTCAGCCAGCGAGCGCAAGGTCGCGCAGGCTGAGTTGTTGGACTTCTGGGCCTCCGAGGGCTTCATCGAACTGGCCAAGGAGGTTGCCGCCGCCCCTCACGAACCGAGGTGGGAGGATCTCCTCGCCCTGATGGAAGCCCGTGGTTGCACGGAGCTCCGCTATAGCCTTCGAGTCCGCTGGACCCTCAACGACGGCCTCATCGACGACATAACTTACATGCGACGCCCCTACGCAGAACCATGGCACGCCAGGGAGTTCACATCGATTCTACGAGGAGGTCCCCGCGCAGCAGGGCTCCTCCCGGAGACCCAGCCGCGGATCATCAAGCTCCAACCGGAAGAAGGACTCGCTGTCCCGGATTCGATCCTTGAAGATCTCGTGAAACACGCCGAGCACTTGCCTGACATCGCATCGTCGACCGGGCCAATTTTTCGAGACAGCGATGACAGGGCGTTCCCAAAGCAGTAAACTCCTGCGTGATGCGAACGGTTCTTGAGGCGCGATGCGGCGAGAGAATCGACTTCGACGCTGGAAGGCTGATCGTCGTCTTCGCCCATCCCAAACGGGCCGACGCGAGGGTCGTGCGAAATCTCTGTTCGATTCCAGTCGCGGGGTTATATGAATCGGGCTCCCGAGTCGACGACAGGTGGCCGGCGGTTCATTCCCCCGTTTCGCACGTTGATGTGGTGGACCCACGCGGTCGTCATCGTCCTGGGCTCGATCGCAGCCCTGGCAGCCCCACTACACCTGGTCATCCGCGCGAATAGTGGGCCGGCCAACGACGCCGAGCTGAGAAGAGTGGGCCAGGGACGATCGATCATCGGCGCCGCCCTGGTCGAGGTGCAGGTGTCCGAGGGCTTTCAGGAACTCTCCGAGATCGCCGCCCTCACCCCTGAACCGCCGCCGTGGCAGGCGCTCCATCGCTTGATGAAGGAGCGTGGTTGGGACGACGTCGCCTACGCGCTCCGCGTCGTCTCGATCCTGGACGACGGCCGCACCACCGAGGTGCTCTACAAGCGCAGGCCCTGCCATGACGCCCAGCCGGCGACGGAGGAGTTCCTCCGGCTTCTGGCCGTTGCACACGGCCGAATCACCGGAGATCAGGTCCAGCTTCCGCCCTGCGAGATCGACCTTCGCCCGGACAAGATCAATGCGTCGGCCCGGGATGTCGTGATGTTGCTGCTGGACCGCATCGCTCCCGAATAGTCCGCGGGTCGATCAGCTTCCAGCGTGGAGACGGAGGATTCGCTCGACCTCAACGAGCGTGTACTCGCTGGGGTTGATCGTCGTGTGGGTCTCGGGAACGAGGGTCTCGCTGGCAGCCCCCTCGTGATGGGCGCTGCCGACGGGGACGACGCCGTCGCCGTGGGAGATCGCCGCTGGCAGAATCCGCCCGGTGCCGGCGATGGTGTGATACTGGATCGCAGGATCGATCGCCAGGTCGCGGAGCGCCCGGTGGGTGGGCTCGCGACGCCGGAGCATACCGATGCAGTTGGGCAGGTCGTGCATGTAAGGGAGGATCGCGCCGGGGTTGTCGCGGTTGAGCTGCCCGATCAGGCCGTCGAGGTCTCTGGGGCGTCGAGTCAGGGCCTCGGTAATCACGCCGCCGGGCTGGGCTGCGGCGCTGAGGCCGTTGTGAGGGGTCGCCACAAAGATCGCCCGCCGGATCGTGGGGACCGGTTCGAAGAAGAACAGGGCCGAGAGCGAGGCCCGCGACTGCTCCGCGGTCGCCAGCGCCTCCAGAGGACGGTTGCAGACCTGGTTCCAGAAGGTGCAGCCGGACGAGACCATCAGCGTCTTCATGACCAGGCCGCCCATACTGTGTCCGACCAGCACGGAGTTCTGCACGCCGGGGTCTGCCTGCGCGGGGTCGACGGCGGCGGCGAAGCGGTACATGTCGCGACGGAAGAGGGCCGCCGTGTGCAGGAAGGTCAGGCCGGTGGGATAGCGATAGCCCACGATCTGGTAACGGTCCAGAAACCCCGGCCGCAACCGCAGGCCGTTCATCAGGTCGGTGAACGTGTACGGGCTGTCATACAGGCCGTGGACGAAGACGACAGGAGTTTTGCCCGGCTGAAACGGCTCCAGCAGGTTCAGGAACGCCCGGTTGGGATCCTGGCTCGGGTTGACCAGGCCTTCCCAGCCCGACTGAAACGGCCCGATCGTCTCGTGTTCGAGGAAGGCGATGGGAGCGTCGAGATCATAGGCCAGGGGACGGCCGGCCCCTGGACCCTCCACGCAGCCGACGCGAAGGGGATCGACGAGTTCCAGCACGTCGCCCGGCCCGGGTCCGCCGCCGTTGAGCCAGGCGTCGAGGTCAGGCCGAAGGGCGGCCGTGGCGGGAAAGTAGCTGGTGGTCGGCAAGAAGGCGTCAGCGGCCGTCGCCTGCGGATTGCAGCGCCGGACCACCTGGGGAGCCCCCAGGCCGGCCCGGGTGTGGTCGCGGGCGTTGGACGGATTCCGGGGGGCGGTGGAGGGGGGGATCAGCCCGTGGAACTCGGAGGGGGACCAGACGAACCCGCGATGGACGATCGGTACGGCGACCTCGCCCCGGGACGTCCGGAGAACCAGGCTCGACCGGGGGTCGATCGCCCGATGACGGGACGCGACCCGCAGGCAACCGGCGAGGCACTCGTTGTAGAGAGCCATCGCCCGGCCCGATTCGCGGCCGGTCGGGTCGGCGGCCATCGCGGCGTAGGCGAAGACCGCCGCCTGATAGTAAAGCTCAACCCCGTCTCGACTTCCGGCGTGCTCGGCGAGATGGGCCTTGAGCTTCGTCGAGCCGGCGTGGTTCAGCGCATGACCGGAGTCGCCCGCAGCCTGAACGAGCGAGGGCCCGGCCATCGCAGCGGCGGCCCCCCAAAGGAAGCGCCGTCGCGCCACGGGGACGCCGATCCGCCGAGCATCATCCATGAACCCCTCGCAGATCGGTCCCCGACCTTCACGCCGCTCCGCGACGCGTCCTTGTTTCTCCCTCATGCAATCGGCCTCCGGGCCGGAAAGCGTTCACGGAATCCTTACCAGGAACCAAGAATTCCCCCCAGCCCGAATCGTCAATCGACCGCTCACATGACGATTAACGGCGAGCGTTTCTCCGCCGCCTCGTCCATGAACGACTCGATCCGGGAGGTCAATTCGCGGGCGTCCGGAGTGACGCCTTCCAGGATCAGGGCGTTCGACCAGAGCTGGAGTCCGCACTCCTTGATAAAGGCGTCGTGGTCCGTGTTGGCGCTCAGACGGGTCAGGCGACGGATCAACGGAGCCTTCGGGTTGATCTCCAGAATCCGCTCGGCCTCGGGCATGTCGCGGTTGGCCATCTTCAGGATGCGCTGCATCTGAGTGGAGAGCGTGCCGTCGGCGTTGACCAGGCAGCAGGGGCTGTCGGTCAGGCGATGGGACTCGCGGACCTCTCGCACCCGGCTGCCGAGAGCCTCGCGGAAGAGGGTCAGCACCCGCTCGAAGCCCGGCTCGGCTTTCGACGCCTCCGCATCCTCGGCCTTGCCTTCCTCGGCGGGGGCCTCGGGGAGTTCCAGGTCGTCGGAGTCGATCGAGGTCAGCCGCTTGCCGCCGTACTGCCCGAGCGAGTTCATGACGAATTCGTCGATGGGCTCGGTGAGGTACAGGACCTCCAGCTTGCGCTTTCGGAAGACTTCCAGATTGGGGTTCTTCTCGATCGCGGCGAGGTCAGGGCCGCCCAGGAAGTAGATCCGCTTCTGGTTCTCGGGCATCCGCGCGACGTAGTCGTCCAGCGAGACGTCGAGCTTGTCGTCGGCCTTGTGCGAGGAGCCGAACCGGATGAGCTTCGCCAACCGCTCGCGCTGGGCGAAGTCGACGATCACGCCTTCCTTGAGCATCATGCCGAACTGGTCGGTGAACGTTTGGAAGGCCTCGGGCTCATCCTTCGCGAGTTGCTCCAGGCGGTCGAAGATCGACTTGAGCAGCGAGCCCCGGATCCGGCGGATCACCGTGTTGTCCTGGAGCGTCTCGCGCGAGACGTTCAGCGGCAGGTCTTCGGAGTCGACCAGGCCGAAGAGGAACCGGAGGTAGTCCGGCAGCAGTTCGCGGCAGTCGTGCTGCACGAGGATCCGCTTGGCGCACAGGCTGACGCCGTGCTCGACGCGCGGGAATCCCATCCGCTCCAGGTTCGTCGGCGGGCAGAAGAGGACCGCGTGGAACTGGATCGGCGAATCGACCGAGACGTGCAGCCGCCAGAGCGGCTTTTCATCCCCGTGGTGGCTCAGGTGCTGGTAGAACCGCTCGTACTGCTCGTCGGTGACCTGGCGCTTGGGCTCGACCCAGATCGGCTTCTGGTCGTTGAGGACCTCGGCTTCGGGGAGCAGCTTGATCGGGTGGGGGACGAAGCTGGAGTACCGCTTGACGGCGTCCTTGATCCGATACGGCTTGGCGAAGTCGTGGGCGTCATCCTTGAGGTGGAGGATGATCTCGGTGCCGCGGGGCAAGGGGGATTCGACGGACTCGATGGTGAACCGGCCGGTGCCGTCGGACGACCACTCCCAGCCGTGCTCCTCGCGGTAGCTCCGCGTCCGGACGCGGACCTGGTCGGCGATCATGAACGCCGAGTAGAAGCCGACGCCGAACTGGCCGATCAGCGACAGCTCGGCCTTCGACTTCTGTTCGGTCGAGAGCCCCTTGAGGAACTCGCCCGAGCCGCTGTGGGCGATCGTCCCCAGGTTCGTCACCAACTCGTCACGCGTCATGCCGACGCCCGTGTCGCGGATCGCCAGGAGATGCGTGGCGTCGTCGGGCTCGATGGTGATCTCCAGCAGTCCGCAATCGCGCTGAGATTCGTCGGTCAGCGAAACGAACCGCATCTTGTCGAGCGCGTCGGAAGCGTTCGAGATCAACTCCCGAAGCGCGATCTCCCTGCTCTGATACAGCGAGTGCGACAGCAGGTGCAGGAGTTGCTTGATCTCCGCCTGGAAGGTGAATTCCTGCTTGTCATGAGTGTGTTCGGTCGTCATATCGGTGAGGACCTCGGGAGGGCTTTCTTTATGGAACGGGACTGGAATGGTCGTCAGCGACGACGGTAGTTCCCTCTCCCCCCGGGAGACGGGACCTCTCGTCATCGGCTGTTGGTTACATCCCACGAAACTCCCGGACGATGGCGACATACTTCGAAGCCAGATCGCGAATCCGGGCGAAATCTCCGGCGGCGACGGCCTTGGGTTCGACGAGCGAGCCGCCGACGCCCAGGCAGCAGGCGCCGGCCTTGAGGAACGCGGCGGCCGTGTTGAGGTCGACGCCGCCGGTGGGCATCAGCTTGATCTGGGGGAGTGGACCGCGGACCGCCTTCAGGAACGGAGGGCCGCCGATCTCGGCGGGGAAGACCTTCACCACGTCGGCGCCGGCTTCCCAGGCGGTGAGGATCTCTGTGGGCGTGAACGCGCCGGGCATCACGGCCTTGTCGTAGCGCCGGGCGAGACGGATCACGTCCAGGTTCACGGTCGGGCTGACGAGGTACTCGGCCCCGGCGAGGATCGCGGCTCGGGCGGTCTCGGGGTCGAGCACCGTGCCGGCGCCGAGCGCCACCGAATCCCCCAGGGCGCGGCGAGCGTCGCGGATCACGTCGAGCGCGTCGGGGACGGTGAAGGTGATCTCGGCCGCGGTGACTCCACCTTCGGCCAGGGCCTCGACGACCTTCACAAGCGCCTCGCCCGACTCCGCCCGCACGACGGCGACGATCCCGCCGTCGAGGATCCGTTTCAGCGTCTTCTCGCGACTCATGGCAGCAAGCCTTCCTGTTTCCCGGGGAGGAACCGCTCCAGCAGGCCCGCCAGTTCGGGGGCGCTGGGGATCTCCTTGAACCAGAGGATCGGGCCGGGGAGCTTCTCCAGCGCGTCCTCGTCCACCTTCAGCTTGTCCGAGATCACCAGCACGAACCGCTCCGGCCCCAATCGGGGGAGCTGATCCAGCAGGCGGTCGAGCGTGGTCTTTTTCCAGAAGCCGACGACCTCCACGAACACGTCGAGGCCCGTCTTCTTGTGGACGGCGCGGAAGTCCGGCACCCAGACGCCCTCGCGGCCCAACTCCACGATATCGGCCGTCTCGGAGAGTTCCCAGGCGGGGACGACCTGGCGGAAGCGCTCGGCGAAGGCGGGGATCTCGGGAGGAACGTAGGTCCCGGTGTCCGCCGTGTGCGGGACCAGGCCGATACCGGCGTCGATGTGGAAGCTCTTGGGCTCGCGCTTCGGCCCCCAGCGCAGTTCGGCGTCGAGGCGGAACTCCTTGCAGCGGAGCAGGGCGGGGAGGAACAACGCCATCTGCAGGCCATACCGCGTGGTCGCGGCGAAGAGGCTCAGCGGGCCGTCGATGTGGAACGTGTACCCCTCGCGCATCGAGCCGCTCACGCGGTAGAGCAGCCGGTGGAACTTGAGCTGCCGGAACAACTGACGATACCGGGCGGGGGACTCGCCTCGGACTTCAACCACGACCCGGACCGACCGCAGGAGGACCGTCTGGGCGAGGGCCACGTTGTAGCGGTCGATGAGCCGCTGGGCGGTCATGTCCTGGAACGAGAGCATCCGGTTCTCGTCGCGAAGGTCGGCGAACATGCCGGCGACCAGCGTCTCGGGCTCGACGTTCAGCTCCTTGCCGACGGCCTCCAGCACCACCTCACGCCGGAAGATGGGCCGGGCGGGACGGCCGCCAGCGGGGATCGAATCCCCCTCGTGAAGCTGGGGATGAGCCTGGCCGAGTTCCTTGCGGTACGCGGCGGCGGCCGTGAAGACCTTCTCGCGGATCACGTCGGGCGGGACGTCGGCGACCACCTCGAACTCGGCCCCGTTCTCCAGCACCTTCGCCAGCCCGCGATGAACGAGCGTCGCCTTCCCCCCGCCGCCAAAGAGTTCGTCGATCTCCCCCTCGATCTCGCCCCGGGTCATCCCGACCCCTTCACGAAAGATCGCCAGGAGGCTCTCCGCCGCTTCCAGCCACTGGGCGCTCTCGCGGTTCAGGTAGATCGGGAGCACCCGCTCCTTGCTGATCTTCACCCGCATCAGGTCGCCGGTCAGCATGGGAGAAACCTCCCGGGTCGGCGGGTTTGAAATTGGGTTTGATTGCTGGCCGAGGCATCGAACCCGGAGCCGTTCAATTGATTGCAAACCAAGAACTTACGTCTAATCCCTGGCTTCAGTATCTGGCTTTGTTCGACCAGATTCACATGCTCAGCCACCCGGGTGCCATGGCCACGCTGGCGTGGCCATGAACCGGCGCGGGACGGTTGCATGACCGACGCCGATCGCAGGGCCACGCCAGCGTGGCCACGGTCCCCAGATCCGCCAGCCACGATTCGATCCGAACCAAAACGGCCTTCCCCCCTCGCGGGGGAAGGTGGCCCGAAGGGCCGGATGAGGAGGGATCGGCGTCGCTCTGAAGTTGCAGGATCGGATGCGAGTGCGATGGCGGTCGTCCCCCTCATCTGACCGCTGCGCGGTCCGTCTTCCCCCGCGAGGGGGGAAGACTGTTCTCGTCGACGGACCCGCTCGATCCGAAATCCGACGACCCTCACCCGGCCCTGCGGGCCACCCTCTCCCGGCGGGAGAGGGGACATGGTTTGCGCCGGCTTCTGATCGTCGATTCGACGGAGCATGAATCCCTCACCAAGCTCAACGGCAAGCGCACGGATATCCAGATAGAGAATGGTCCCGAACTGCCGATTCTGATCAGCCCAGGTAGAAAAAGCCGAGTTCAAGAATCCCCGTCGTATGCACTGTGCTGCCTGCGACGGTTGGAGGTGTATTCCTCAACTGTTCCGCGCGTCACCACCTCGTAGAGGACGGCCTGCTTGTCGCCCGACTTGCGGAGGATCCGGCCCAGGCGCTGGACGTGTTCGCGGACCGAGCCCGAGCCGCTGAGGATGACGGCCACGTTGGCCTCGGGGACGTTCACCCCCTCGTTGAGCACCTTGGAGGTCGCCACGATCGGGTATTCGCCCGAGTTGAACTTCAGCAGGATGTCCCGGCGCTCCTTGGTCTTGGTCTGGTGGGTGATGACCGGGACCAAGAACCGGCGAGCGATCGTATAAACCGTCGCGTTGTCGTGGGTAAAGATCAGCACGCGGTCCTGGCCGTGGCGTTCGAGCAGCTTGTCGAGCAGTTTGAGCTTGGCCGGTGCGGCCAGGGCCAGGTCGCGCTGTTCGCGGTAGGCGCGGAAGGCCTCGCGACCCTCCGGCGAGCGGAAGGCCAGGAAGAGGAACCGGCTCCAGCCGTCGGGCCGGCGCATGTCGATCCCCGAGCCGCTGACGAACGCCCGGTAGCACTCGCGGGCGTTGTCGTACCGCAGCCGCTCCTCCTCGGAGAGCGAGACGTAGAGCGGGATCACCTGATACTCGGCCAGGAACTGGCCGCGAAGCTGGGTGATCTCTCGGCGGTAAACGATCGGCCCGATGAGCTGGTCCAGATGGGTGTGAGCGTTGTCGGCGCGTTCAGGGGTCGCGGTCAGGCCCAGGCGGAACGGGGCGATCGACGAGATGGCCGAGAGCCCGTACGTCGCTCCCGGCAGGTGGTGGCACTCGTCGAAGACGATCAGCCCGAAGCGATCGCCCAGCCGCTCCATGTTCATCCAGGCGGAGTCGTAGGTGGTGACGGTGATCGGCTGGACGTCGTTGTAACCGCCGCCGAGGAGGCCGATCTCGACGCCGAAGCTCATCGAGAGTTCGTCGTACCACTGGTTCATCAGGTCGATGGTCGGCGTGACGACCAGCGTGGGACGGCCCGCCTTCTCGATGGCCATGTTCGCCAGGTGGGTCTTGCCGGTCCCCGTGGGGAGCACGACGACACCGCGGCCGCCGGCCTTCCACCAGGCGTCCAGGCCCTCGACCTGGTGCGGAAAGGCTTCCTTGGCCACCTGGATCTTCCAGGGCGTCTGGGTCGGACCGTAGCCCCGGGCGTCGTCGACGTAGGCGATCTTGCGGCCGCGGAGATGCTCGACCAGCGGCCGGTACCAGATGGCCTCGGCCCGCGAGGTCTTGGTGCGGGGGTCGAAGCGAACTCCCGGCAGCGCAGCTTCCTGGCCCTCGGCCAGGCCCTCGACGACGACCGTGCCTCGGTCGAAGACCAGTCGCAGGGGGCGGGAATCGCCCTCGACCGAGATCGCCTCCCCCGCACTCATGTCCCGGCCGCTCCGCTTTCCAAACCGTCGACGACACCTGGAGTTTTATCCAGTCTACCCGACGAGGAACCGGTCGACGAGCCCGGGAAAACACAAGCCCCCGCGCCGGCTCCTGGAGAGGCAGGGGGCCGGAAGCGGGGGCTCGCGTGGATCGTCGAAGCGGACGCGTCAGGGCTTGGCCGAGTCGGCCGCGACCTTGACGTCATAGTCGATCGGTTCGTTCTTGCCGGCCACGACCTCGGCGTCGAACGTCGCTTCGACGGGCCCGCCCTTGGTGGGCTTCTTCTTCTTGCCGTCGTCGGGAGCCATCGACGCCATGAAGGGGTCGTCCTGGAAATCTCCAGTGACGTTGGAAGCCGTCTTGGAGACCGCGACCTTGAACTTGCCTGCGGTGGCGCCCGAACTGGCCCCGGTGGTGAGGGTGTACTTGCCGTCCGGGCCGGTAACGGCCTGGGCGGGGAGGCCAGAGGGGTCCTCAGGCAGGAACATAACCGCAGCTTCGGCCAACGGCTCGCCGTTCTGGGTGATCGTGCCGGTGACGGGGTGGAGGGTCGGCCCCCCGCAACCCGCCACGGCCAGGATCATCAACGACGAACCGAGGACGAGAGACTTCATACGATGCTTCACCTTCATGCACTCCTGCGAATCGGCCGTCGATCAATACTGATCCGCGCTGACGACCTCGCCGCCGGCGAGGGTGTTGATCGCGAACCAGACGTCGGGGTTGATCGAATCCTTGATGAACTTGACGCTGCCGTCGGCGAAGCCGGTGTTCACACCGCCGGAGTGACGGCTGCTGATCGACCAGGCGTATCCCAACCGCCCCGGATTGTTGGCAACCTGGGCGACCGTCGCCGGGCCGTTAGGCATGGTCGAGGGCCAGTTCGTGGTGTAGGTGCGGGCGTAGACGATGCCGTGGGTCGAAGTCCACAGCCCCTGGCCCCAGTAGGCGCCGTACGCGGTGGTCGTCTTCTGCCTGCGCGACTCCAGCGAGAGGGTCGTATTGCTGGTGCCGTCGGTGATCTGGGCGAGCTTCGTCGAACGGTCGGAGCCCGAGAAGATGCCGCCGTCGAGGGGCGTGGTCGTGAAGAACGAGAGGTTGTAGGCCTCGTAGTACCGACCGCAGGGGAGGATGTAGTTCGACCGCTGGGAGTTGAACCCGTTGTAGGCGCCGTTGGAGGTGGAGGCCGTCGCGTTGTACGGCTGCAGGTCCGTGTCCGACGGGCAGATGTACGCGTTCAACACCGAGCTGGTGACCGTCGTGTTCGCCAGGTAGGAGGTGTTCCCGCCGACGACGGTGAGGTTCGGCGAGGCGTTCGTCGCCGGGCACGAGGGGAGGCTGTAGTTATAGGCGTTGGACATCTGCATCTGCTCGAGCTGAGGCAGAATCAGCACGAACGCGGTCGTATTCAGGACGAATCCCTTCCCGCCGGTGCCGTCGTTGGGGCCGGCGGTGGTTCCGGACGTCGCCGACCAGAGCTTCGCCGGGGGGAACGAACCGGTGGCCGATTCGTAGTTGTGCATGGCCAGGCCGATCTGCTTCATATTGTTGACGCACTGGGCGCGTCGGGCCGCCTCACGCGCCGCCTGCACGGCCGGAAGCAGCAGGGCGATGAGGACGGCGATGATGGCGATGACCACCAGCAGCTCGATCAGCGTGAAGCCGCGACGAAATCTCGAGGGAACATGAGCGGACATTAGACGAAATGCCTCCGCGACAGGGTGAAGAGAGTACGATGACGGCGACGCCGAGACCAGGCCGCGCACGATCGATCGGGAAGAGGAAGAACAAGCCTAGACCACCCACACAGATGCAACAATGCGATTTTCGGTCATCCTTTTCTAACTTTGGACACGCATCCTCCAGATCGTTCGCGTATCGCCTGCCAGAGCCGACGGATATACTGGCGAACCCGCGGGCCGGTCGTCGATCGAATCGCCCGATCCTTGGTTTGACGGATTTGCAACGAGAGCAGGCGTCCCTTCCATGAGCGAGCGGCTCGACAAGTTGGTGGCCGAACGATTCAAACTGTCCCGACGCTCCGCGCGCGAGGCCATCGAACGCGGCCAGGTCGACGTCGGCGGCGAGCGTCGGGTCGACCCCGCCGATCAGTTCGAGGCCGACGCTGAGATCGCATTCAACCCCAACCGGCCGAGGATCGGCACGGAGGATCGTCGGCTGAAGGTCCTCCACGAGGACCGCGACCTCCTCATCATCGACAAGCCGGCGGGGCTGCTCGTCCAACCGACGCAAATGCGCGAACGCGACACCCTGCTGGAACGTGCGGGGCGCTACTTGATCCACAAGCGGGGAGTCAAGAAGCCGTACATCGGCATCGTCCACCGGATCGACCAGCAGACCTCGGGAGTGGTCCTGCTGGTGACGAATCCGCGCGCCCTGCGGCCGTTCCAGGAGTTGTTCCGCACCCACACGATCGAGCGCGACTACCTGGCCGTCGTGGAGGGGGTCTTTCTGACTCCCGAGGGGAGCATCGACCTGCCGCTCGTCGAGGACGCCGGCGACAACCGCCGGGGCGTCTCGCGCGATCCCGAGCGGGGGACGCCCGCGACGACCCATTTCAAGCTGGTCGAGACCTACGGCACGACCGCCAGCCTGGTCTCCATCCGCCTGGAGACCGGCCGGACGCACCAGATCCGCATCCATATGGCGGCCATCGACCATACGATCGTCGGCGACCCCGTCTACGGGCGTCGCGGCCGGCCGAAGTTCCCCATCGACTTCCCCCGCCAGGCTCTCCACGCCGCCGCGCTGGGCTTCAACCACCCCTTCTCAGGCCAGCCCATCCGCGTCGACGCCCCCCCGCCGGCCGACTTCACCGCGCTGGTGGACCAGCTCAAACACGACTACGGCGTCGCCGGCCGCGGCGAGTGAATCGAGACGAGCGGCACGGCTGCGATCGCGAGCCTTTCGCCTACTTCTCCTCGCCCTGCATGGGGAATTCCTCGGTGTCGAGGGCCATTACGTCCCTGGGCCGTGAAGACGAGGACCGTCCCTCGAAGACGGGAGGGGCGACGAATGGGGGGATCGTGTAGTCGGCGAGGACGATGGTGACGTTGTCCTTGCCGCCGGCGTCGAGAGCCTTCTGCAAGAGCGTTTCGGTCGCGACCTGGGCACCTTTGCGACGGCTCAGGACCTCAAGAATCTTGGCGTCGTCGACCATGTCGCTGAGGCCGTCGCTGCAGAGCAGCAGGCGGTCGCCGTCCTCCAGACGGGTCCAGCGAACGTCGGCCTGGATCTTGCCTCGGTGGCCGCCGAGGTAGTTGGTCAGCGTGTTGCGCCGGGCGTGGGTGCGGATGTCCTCGGGCCTAATCTGGCCAGCGTCGGCGAGGGCCTGGGCGACGGTGTGGTCGCGCGTGAGTTGGGTCATCTCGCCGCCGCGAAAGAGGTAGGCGCGGGAGTCGCCGACGTGGATCAGGAACAGGTGGGAGCCGATGCTGTAGGCGAGCGTCAGCGTCGTCCCCATCCCGAAGAGGCGGCGGTCGCGGTCGGACCTCTCGGTCAGGCGGCGGTCGATCTCCTGAAAATACATGCTCATACGGTTGAGCAGCTCGCGGGCCTCGCGCTCGTTGATCTTGAAGCCCCATTTGACCGACTTGTCGGCCAGGCGGACGCCCGTGCTGATGGCCATCATGCTCGCCACGTCGCCGGCGTTCATGCCCCCCATACCGTCGGCGACGACCATGCAGTAGCCGTCCTCGGCCAGTTCGTGAGGGAGCTCGCCGGCGGGGAGGTTGTCGGCGATGACCTCCATCCGGCGGGAGACCTTCGAGACCATGTAATGGTCCTCGTTGCGGCTCCGCACCTTGCCCGGATCCGAAACCGAGGCCAGGTCGACCACGACCGACGACGACGGCGGCTCCTTGGGAGCCGGCCGCGCCGAGGAACTGAGGGGGCTGACCAGGAACTCGAATTGAGAGGTCTCAATCTTCACGGGCGTCGCCGTCATGGATGACGCTCCCCAGGCCCGGTTCATCATCAGCGCCGCCGGTCGTTCCGGCCGCCTCAGACAGCATAATCCAGCAAACTTCGGACCGTACGCGAATTCCCCGCAAGCCGCCGTTTTGTTCCGGGCCGTTCGCGACGGGTCCTCGATTCCGACTCTCGGTTCCGATAACCTGGCCTCCGCCGCGAGAGAATCGGCCCCCCTGGGAGGCTTGACGATGCGTTGGAGGTTGTTCGCCGCCGGGATCGGAACCTTGCTAGGCTTCGCCGCGGGGGGACTCACAGCCGGCGAATTGAAGGTGGGCGCAGCGGCTTCCAAGCTCGCGGCCGACGACGCCATGGTCATCGGCGGCAGTATCGGCCCCGGCAAAGCGAAGGGCCAGGAAGGCGAGCTGCGGGCCTCGGCCGTCGTGATCCAGGACCCGCAAGGGGCCAAGGTCGTCCTCGTCGAGTGCGACGTCCTGATGGTCGAGCGCGACGTGCTCGACTCCGCCGCGAAGCGGATCGCCGAGGCGACCGGGGCACCCTTCGACAACGTCCTGATCAACGCGACCCACACCCACCACGCTCCCACGACGGTCACCGTCCACGGCTACCAGCGTGACGAGGGCTTCGCGAAGCAGGTCGGCGACCGCGCCGTCGAGGCGGCCGTCGCGGCCGACCGGCGGCTCGCCCCGGCTTCCATGTCGTTCCGGCTGGGGGAGGAATCCTCGGTCGGTCGTAACAGCCGGCTCTTGCTGGCGAACGGCATGATCTTCTGGGTCGGAGCCCAGGACGACGTCGTCCGCCCCACCGGCCCGTTCGATCCCGAGCTACCCGTCTGGGCCTTCCGCCGACCCGACGGCTCGCTGGAAGCCCTGTTGTTCAACCACTCGACCCACACCATCGGCGCAAGGACGCCCGGCCTCCGCTCGCCCGGCTTCTACGGTCTGGCGGCTCAGGAGTTGGAAAAGGAGTTGGGCGGGACGGCCCTCTTCTTCGAGGGCGCTTCCGGCTCGACGCACAACCTCGAGCTTAAGGCCGACGAAATGACCCTGCGGATCAAGAACGCCGTCCGCGCCGCGCTCGCGAAGGCCGAGCCGAAAGCCGTCGATCGCGTTCGGGGGCTCCGCAAGGAGGTCGTCGTGAAGGTCCGCGACTTCGACGAGGCTCGCGAAGACGCGGCCGTCGCGGCCTACGAGGCGCACAAGGTGAAGGACGCCAAGAACGCTCAGTTCGTCATCGACACGTTCCGCGACATGCGGCGGGGCCTGGCTTCGAAACGCGGCGAGGAGCGCAAGACGTGGGTCCAGGCCGTCCGGATCGGCGAGTTCGCGGTTGTGGGCGTTCCGGCCGAGTTCTTCACGGTGCTCGGCCAGGACATCAAGCGCCGGAGCCCGTTCCGCTACACCTACGTCTTCGAGCTGGCCAACGACTACATCGGCTACACGCCCGATCGAAAGGCTTTCGATCTGGGCGGCTACCAGACGTGGACCGGCTTCCACAGCTACACCGCGCCCGGCACGGGCGAGATGCTCGCCGAGGAGGCCCTCGGCCTGCTGAAAACGTTGCACGACGAGCCCTGAGAGATCTCCTCCTCATCGAACCGACCTGAAAGGCGACGCCCCATGCTCCTCTCCACGTCGTGCCTGATCCTGGCGTCCGCGTTCGCCCTGGCGGCTCCGCCCGAGAACGCGGAGGGTTGGACGCCCCTGTTCAACGGCAAGGATCTGACCGGCTGGTACACCTTCCTCCAGCAGCACGGAAAGAACGCCGACCCGGACAAGGTCGTCACGATCGAAGACGGCGCGATCCACCTTTACAAAGGGGTCCCGGACGGCTCGCGCGTCGTCATGGGCTACATCGCCACGGAGCAGGAGTACGGCGACTACCACCTCCGGCTCCAGTACCGCTGGGCCGGACCGAAGTACGAGCCGCGCTACGCTCTCAAGCGGGACGCCGGAGTTTATTACCACATCACCGGCCCGGACAACGTCTGGCCGCGCGCCCTTCAGTATCAGATCGAGGAGACGAACGTCGGCGATCTGATCGCGCTTTATGGGATGAAGGCCGACACCTGGATCGACCCGAGGACGCGCGACGTGAAGTCGCCCGACTATCCGACGTTCCTACCTCCCGACCAGGGGGGCGAGCCCCGCATCCTGGGGATGAAGCCGATCGACTACCAGCACCGGATGGTCGGCACCACCGAGCGCGAAGGGTGGAACGACGTCGAGGTGATCGCCAAGGGGGCGCGAGTCACGCACCTCCTGAACGGGGTCGTCGTGAATCGGGGGGCGAACGTCCGGTTCGACGACCCGAAGGCCCCCGGCTCGCCCGTCCCGCTGACCCGCGGTCGAATCGCGCTGGAGATCGAGGCCGCCGAGATGTGGTTCCGCAACGTGGAGATCCGGCCGGCCGAGCATTAACCCGGCCTTTCCCTTCCTCGTAAGATGGCGTTGATCGTTCTTGCGATCGGGTTCATCTCGAAGGGAGACACGCATGCACGAACAGCCGAAGAGCGCCGCCGGAGTGGGGATCGAGGAGTCGGGGACGGGCGTCTCGCGGAGGGGCTTCGCGATCACGACGCTGGCCGCGGGCTTTGCGGCGGCCGTTCAGCCGGTCTCGGCCCAGACGATCACGACCGATACCGAGGGGCTCGACGCCGGCGAGGTCCAGATCCCAACGGCCGACGGCAAGGTGCCCGGCTATCGCGCCGTCCCCAAGGGGGCGGGGCCGTTCCCCGTCGTGCTGGTC
Source organism: Paludisphaera rhizosphaerae (assembly GCF_011065895.1). Classification (NCBI taxonomy): domain Bacteria; kingdom Pseudomonadati; phylum Planctomycetota; class Planctomycetia; order Isosphaerales; family Isosphaeraceae; genus Paludisphaera; species Paludisphaera rhizosphaerae. The sequence goes on from NZ_JAALCR010000008.1 coordinate 136,328, forward strand.
GTCCAGGAGATCTTCGGCGTCCACGAGCATATCAAGGACGTCTGCCGGCGGTTCGCCAAGCTGGGCTACTACGCCATCGCCCCCGAGCTTTATGTGCGGCAGGGGGACGTCTCGAAGAGCACCGACATCCGCGAGATCATCTCCAAGGTCGTCTCCAAGGTCCCCGACAAGCAGGTGATGTCCGACCTGGATTCGGCCGTGGCCTTCGCCAAGGGTGAGAAGGGAGACGTCTCCAAGCTGGCGATCACGGGTTACTGCTGGGGCGGCCGAATCGTCTGGCTGTACTCGGCCCACAACCCGAACTTGAAAGCGGGCGTTGCCTGGTACGGCAGACTTGTCGTCGAGCCCGACGAGCTGCACCCCAAGAACCCGATCGACATCGCCGGCCAGCTCAAGGCCCCGATCCTCGGCCTGTACGGTGCGGCCGACACGGGCATCTCCCTCGCCTCTATCGAGCAGATGCGCGAGGCCGTCAAGGCGTCGCCCGTCGAGGTCGAGATCCACGTCTACGAAGACACCCCCCACGCCTTCTTCGCCGACTACCGCCCGAGTTATCGCAAGCTTGAGGCCGAGAATGGCTGGAAGCGGCTGCTGGCATGGTTCGCCAAGCAGGGCGTTGGGCCGAAGGCTTGAGGTATGCAACTCAAAGTCCGCCAGCCAATCCCAGGTCCCCTCTCCCCCCGGGAGAGGGTGGCCCGAAGGGCCGGGTGAGGGTCGTCGGACCTGTAGGCATAGCAACGGCACGCCGATCGATTGAATCCAGCGTGCCCTTCGAACTCCGACGACCCTCATCCGCCGCTGCGCGGCACCTTTTCCCGGGGGGAGAAGGAACGATTCGCATCGGTTTCGAAGGCTGTTCTCTTCACTCCGCGAACGCCTCCAACTCCGCGCACGAGGAGAACGCCTGGCTCGGGTCGTCGCCGGAGGCGGGGCGGCCGAGGACGCGGACGGCCTTCGCGGTGATGGGCTCCTTGAGCTTCAGCTCGAAGGCGACGCCCGGCGCGAGGTCGCCTCGGGTCGCGTCGACGGCCGGGTAGTCGGCCAGCTCGCCGATCGTTTCCCAGGGGCCGTTCGCCTGGCGCTGGATTTGGACCTGTGGCTTACCCTGCGAGGCGTCGAACCAGCCGCCGTCGTGGAAGGTCTTGCCGTGGCGGAAGACGACGCGGCGGATCGCGACCGGTTCGGCGAGCGTCACGGCGTACCAGTCCTCCTTCGGCTTGCGGCCGTTGAACGTGACGACGAAGCTCGAGACGTCGCCGTCGTTGATCGACCCGCCGACGTTCCCCGGCCGCGACCGCGATTCCTCGGCATACGCCAGCAGCGAATCAGCCTGCTTGACGGCCACCCCCGGCGCACGGAGCCAGACCCGCAACGCGCCCCCGGTCGCGCCGGCATCGGCGAACGGCACGAACACAGCCGGGAACGGGGCCGAAGGCTCCTTGCCGACGACCGGGAGCCGGAACGCCAGGGCAGCCCCGGGCGCGGGCTCGGCCTTCACATCGGCGGTCAGTCCGACCAGCCGCAACGGCGGGCCGCCCGGGTTGCGGGCCTCGTCGTAGGCCAGCACGAACGGGCCCCAGGTCAACGCCTGGCGGTCGGGGTTGGAGACGCCCCCCGCGACGGCCTTCAGCTCCAGGTCCTGGTTGATCTGAATCTCCGTCCCGTTCTGCCAGGCGTCCGAGGCCAGGACGATCGAGCCGTCCGGCTGGACCTTCAGCTCGGCCGACGACCCCCGCGATGAGACGGTCAGCCGCGCCGTCCACCAGGGTTTCGGAATCACCAGTGCGAGCGAAAAGGGCCTGGACGACAGCAGCCTCAGCGTCGATCGTCCAGTGCGGGGAAACTCGCTCGTCTGCTCGACGACGACCTCACCGCCGGGGAGTGGGACGGTGGCTCGCGAGGACTCGCGCGTCTCGACGATCAGGGCCTCGCGGCCTTCCCATTCGCCCATGAGATACGCCTCTTGCACCGCCAGGGCCATCCCGCGCGGGCCGCTGGAGTGGCAGCAGGTGATGTGGGCGTCGTACTGCTTGCGGCCGTCGAGGGCCGTGTAGTAGCACCAGTCGGACCCGGACGGATGCTGGGCGGCTGCGAGATGGTTGTAGGCGGCGCGCTCGATCTCGTCGGCGTACTTCCGCTCTCCGGTGAGGCGGAGGAGTTGGAGCGAGAGTTGGATCCACGTGGTCGTCACGCAGACCTCGCCAATGTGGTCGGCGACGCCGTTGGGCAGGTCGTGAGCCTTGCGAAAGTGCTCCGCCGCGCTGGCCGATCCGGTGATGTAAAGCCGGTTCTTGACCACGTCGTTCCAGGCGTGGAAGACCGGGTCGAGATACGCCCGGTCGCCCGTCGCGCGGGCCAACTCGCAGAGACCGACGAGATTCGAGAGCATCTCATAGGCCTTGGCGTTGCCGACCTCGTCCAGCCCCTTGCCGGCCGTCAGCCGCGAGAGGATCCCCGGGCCGTTGGGCTCATCCCACGACTTGACGATGTAGCGGGCGAACTCCAGGAAGCGTTCGTCGCCCGTGGATCGATAGAGGAGGACGATCGGCTCCAGCACGCTGGTCGCGGCCATCCCCTGATGCGTGCCAGCGGCGAGGATGCTTTTCCTGGCCGGGAAAGTGGCGATCAGCAGGTCGCCCATGCGGCGGCAGGCGTCGAGGGCTCTGGCGTCGCCCGTGTACTGGTGGTAGGTCAGCAGGCCGATCAGGTTGTACTTGTGCGACCAGACGTCCCAGTCGGCCCCTCGGTAAAGGCCGAAGCGTTGCTCGGGGACGTAGGTGCCGAGGTAGCCGTCGGGTTCCTGGCAGGCGACCAGTTCGGCGACGACCTTGTCGAGCTTCGCCTTGAGCGCGGGATCGCCGGTGTTGACCCAGGCGAGCGTCGCCGCGTGCAGCCACTTGCCGATGTGCTCGCCGATCCAGGGGTGGCTGCCGGGCTTCTTGCGATAGCCCGCCAGCAGTGGCTCGACTTCGACGTTCAGCAGCCGGACCTTCTCGTTGAGCGCCACCCGATTCCCCAGCCAGCCGCCGAGATGGATTCGCGAAGGCGAAAGCGTCCGCGCGACGTCGGGGAGCTTATCGGGCGTCTTGAACGGGAGTGGCTCGATCGGCGCGGCCTGCGCGATGGTCGCGACCGCCAGTCCGACCAGCAGAGAGGCGAAGGTCTTCATGGGAGAGGGTCCTTGAGGAACGAGGCGATCCGATCAGAGCAGGAGGGAGTCGAGCCCGGTCAGCCCGACGGGCTCTCGGCTGGCGAAGGGCTCGGCGTGACCGACCCCCACCATGTGGCCCCAGTACCGGGTGCGGTCGCAGACCGAGTCAATCACCCCCGGCCGACCTTGCGGCTGGTTGTCCACAAGCTGCGAGCGGTAACAGCTCATGGCCGCGCGCTTGGCCTCCAGCTCGTCGGTGATGTCGATCACCAGGCTGGGCCGTTCGACGATCCTCAGATGCACGCTGAAGTAATAGAGGATGCGCGCGGGGTGAAACGGCTCGCCGGGGATGTCCGACTTGGAGAGCTTGCTCCAGAACCGGGCGTCCTCAATGAGCTTCGTGGCCGAGGTGTGGTCCGGGTGGGCGTCTTCCCAGTAGGGGGCGAAGATCAGCCGAGGGCGGACCTTCCGGAAAACGGCCGCGAGCGCCCGGCGGTTGGCGAGGTCCGGGAGCAGGCTGCGATTCGGCAGGCCGAGGTTCTCGCGCCAGGGGTTGCCCAGGTGCTCATTGGCCGCGGCCGTCTCAGCCCGGCGCTTCTCCAGACTGCCGAGCGGAGTGGGCTCGCCGCTGGTGAGATCGAGGATTCCGACCTTCCAACCCTGCTTGGCGAGCCGGATGATCGTCCCGCCGACGCCCAGCTCCGCGTCGTCGGGGTGGGGAGACACGACCAGAGCGTCGAGCATGAAACCGACCCGTCGGGTGAGCAAGACCGTCCGCACCGGGCGAGACTGCGCCCGGCGCCCCTTGAGTCGATCAGCTTACCCGCCTGGGCCTGCGCGCGGAACAGGCGAGCGGAGGGGCGTCTCCCCGCTCGCCTGTTGATGGACGTGGAGTGAATCGAAACGGAAGAGGAGTCGGACCGGGTCAGGCCGAAGGAGCGGACTTCTTCGCGGCCTTGGGCTTGGCGGCCTTCTTGGGGGCGGGCTTGGCCTTGGCCTCGACCTTGGCTTCAACGGCCGGCTTCTTGGCGGCGGCCTTCTTGGGGGCGGGCTTGGCCTTGGCCTCGACCTTGGGGGCCTCCGCCTTCACCGTGGTCTTCACGGCCTTGGCCTTCGCCTTGGGAGCGGCGGCCTTCGCCTTGGGGGCGGCCTTCTTCTTGGGAGCCGGAGCGGGCTTCTCGGACCCGGGCAGCGCGGCGGCGACGACCTCGACCACCTCGGCGGCCTTCTCGGGGACGGCCTTGACCGCCTCGACGATCTTGGCCGGGGCCTTCTTCACGGCCTTCGTCGTCGCGACGGCGGCTTCGACCACCGTCTCCTTCACGCTCTCCACGACCGTCTTCGATTTCGTCTTCTTCGTTGCCATGTCGACCTCACGATGTGGGACTGGGGACGGGGCGGCCTTGACCCTCGCCGCGCCCGGGACGCCCTCCGAATTGCGGACCGCGGTTCAATGCGACTCGAACCGAGCCCTCCGGATGTGGACGGGCGGGGCGACCTCGTCGCGTCGGCGTCCGTACGATTTCGACGCGCGCACGCGCAAGTTCGCTTGTGGAATTCTAGCCCACAATCAAGGGCCGTGAGATCGTGTTTTGATGATTCGTTCCCCTCTCGAAACGAGATTTCGAGACGCCCGCGTCAAGCCGTGCGGCGTGCGGCGAGATTGCCGGGCGCAGGCCGCGCGTGACGCGCTGGAGGCGAGAGAACGATCGGCGTCGAGACGACGAGAGAAAGGCCCGATACCGAAGAATGGACAGGCGGGAACGAGACAGGCGATGATCCCGCGCCGGGGAACGGAAGCGCGGCCTCGATGCTCCTGATGGGTGCCATGCCCACGCTTGTCGTGGGCATGCGATCGGCGACGGTCGCGCGGGCGTCCCACGCCGGTCCATGGCCACGACAAGCGTGGCCATGGCACCCGCGAATCACTCCTCGTCGGGACAAGCGTCAGGTCGTCAGCACCCCGGATGGGGAGACCAGAAACACGGCCTCGACGCTCTGGCAGCGGTCGTCACATGCTCCGGTCGACGGCCTCGGCCACGCGGCGGCACTGGGCCATGAGCTGGGCGAAGGCGGCCGGGGTGATGGTCTGCGCTCCGTCGCTGGCGGCCTTCTTGGGATCCTCGTGGACCTCGATGATCAGCCCGTCCGCGCCGGCGGCGACCGACGCCTTGGACATCGCCGCGACGAGGCTCGCCTTGCCGGTGCCGTGCGAGGGGTCGACGACGACGGGGAGGTGCGACTTCTCGTTGAGGTAGGGGACCGTGGCCAGCGGCAGGGTGAAGCGGGTGTGGTCCTCGAAGGTGCGGACGCCGCGCTCGCAGAGGATGACGTTGGGGTTGCCGCGGTCGAGGATGTATTCAGCGGCCAGGAGGAACTCCTCGATCGTCGCGCTCATCCCGCGCTTGAGGAGCGTCGGCTTGCCGGAGTCGCCGACGGCCTGGAGCAACTGGTAGTTCTGCATGTTGCGGGCGCCGATCTGGAGGACGTCGGCGTACTCGGCGAGCATCGGCACGTGCTCGGGCGCCATGACCTCAGTGACGATCGCCAGACCGGTCTCGGCCCTGGCGGCGGCGAGCATCTTCAGGCCGGCTTCCTTGTGGCCCTGGAAGCTGTAGGGGCTGGTCCGGGGCTTGAACGCCCCGCCGCGGAGGCCCGTCGCGCCCAGCTCCTTGAGCTTGCGGGCGATCGAGACGATCTGCTCCTCGTTCTCGACCGAGCACGGCCCGGCGATGGCCGCGATCTTCTTGCCGCCGATCTCCAGCCCCAGCGCCTTCACGACCGTTCGGTCCTTCTTGACCTCGGCCGACGCCCGCTTGTACGGGGCCATGATCGGGAGGACCTTCTCGACGCCCTCGCCGACTTCCAAGGTCTCGACGAGCCCCGGCCGCTCCTGGCCCAGCGCGGCGACGACCGTCTGGTGCTCGCCCTTGATGACCTGCGGAGTCAGCCCTAGAGAGGAGATTTGCTGCGACATGGTTTCGATCTGCGCCCCGGTCGCGTCAGGTTTCATCACGACGATCACGGTCGACGCCCTTTCTGTGGTAATGGGCCGACGGCCCGAGTTTGAATGGACTTGCTCACGAAACGAAAAAAGCCCCGGTCCTGAAGGTCAGGTCCCGGGGCCTTGGGTATCTGCTTGTATGGGAGTGGGGTTCTTAGGAACAACCTCCGCACACAGCCCGGCGACCTGATGCAGCACTGGTAAAGAACCAGTACCGCCAGCCCAGATAAGAGCCCGTAAAGTAGGTCGCAAACAGGCCGAACGTCACGCGAGGGAACCCCAAATGTCTCGACTCGAACTCTGATCTTCGATCGTCGTATCGAACCGTCTGAAGAAGGCGAATCCGACCGGACCCGGGTGTGGACCGGGTCCGGTCGAACCTAGCCTTTGGTAGGCTTCGGAATATGCGGCTTGCCCGACGGCAAACCCGTCGGCTGCCGTTAGGCGAGCCGCCTCTGGTTGTCACTACACACGCGATCACCTCCTTTTCGTTCTAGCCTCCCCGGGCCCGCGGGAGTCCAGCCTCGTCGCGGGAGCGGGCTCTAGTCCGTCGCGCCACGGTAGCGCGATCCGAGAGTCGAGGGGCGCGTGTCGCCGATCTCGACACGGTCACTCTATCCAGGACGACCCACAGGATCAACAGGCTGGATCGGAAACCGCACCCATCAACGGACGCGGCGGTGGGCGATTCATCGTCTCATTCTTCGCGGTAGCGCCCAGCCAGCCGGGCCCAGACTTCTTCGAGCGTCGAGAAGGCGTCGGGGTTCGCCTCGGCGTGAGCGAGGCGCTGGTCAAGCAGCGCTTTTCGTTCGTCCGACAGTTCCTCGCCGTTCGCCAGCTCGTGATGGAGGTCGGCGAGTTGAGTCTTCAGCTCGTCCAGCGACTCCCCCTGAGTCCAATGATCGGGGAAGTCCTCAAGGTAGCCGAGGAAGCCATCCCCGTCCTGCCAGTAGACGAACTTCAACGGGGGCATTGCGACTCCTTTAGCTCAGGCCAATTCCAGCCCCCGCATGGTCCCGGTACTGGTGGCGAAGCGATCGGTTTCGAGGCCCAGGCGCTGGAGCATGGAGACGAACAGGTTGGGGAGGGGATAGTTGCGCTCGCGGTCGAAGGCGAGGTGTCCGGCGTGCTTGAAGCCGCCGCCGGCGAAGAGGACGGGGAGGTTCGTCGTGACGTGGGTGTTGGCGTTCCCCATGTTGCTGCCGTAGAGGACCATCGTGCGGTCGAAGAGGGTTTCGTTCCCCTCCTGATGGCCCTTCATGCCGGTGAAGAGTTCGTCCAGCAGCTTCATGTGCCACTGGTCGATCGACTTGAGCTGGTCGATCTTCGCCTTGGATTTACCGTGGTGCGAGAGGTTGTGGTAGCCGTCGGTGGTGTCGTGGCCGTCGACGTGGATGGCGGGCGAGTTGACGCTGTCGAGCATCAGGGTGGCGAAGCGGGTGGAGTCGGTCTCGAAAGCGAGCCGGGCGGCATCGTACATGCGCCGGACCTTCTCCATGTACTCGCGAGGATCCGCCGGATCGACGGGGGGCTTGGCGTCGACCTTGGGCTTGGGACGGTACTCCCACTCCTTGGCGGCGGCCATCCGCTTCTCCAGGTCGCGGACGCCTGTGAGGTACTGGTCGAGGCGGTCGCGGTCCGGGGCTCCCAGATTGCGATTGAGAAGGCCGAGCTGCCCCGCGACGGCGTCCATGATGCTCCGGCCGCGGTCGAGCCGGCGGACCTGATCGCGGATCTCTTCCGGACTGCCCTGGAGGTAGAGCTTCTTGAAGACGTCGGACGCCTTCTCCTCGCAGGGGATCATCGCCCCGTCGCCGGTCCACGAGAGCGAACGCGCGCCTCGGGAGACGTTCACGCCCAGCGTCAGCGAGGGAAACCGCGTCAGGTGCCCGATGCGCTCGGCGGCGTACTGGTCGAGGGAGATCGTGTTGCGGAAGCCGGCGTTGCCGGGATGGGGCGCGGCGGTCAGGAAGCAGTTGTCGGCCGGGTGGCCGCCGTCGACGTCCGGGTGCCAGACGCCGCTGAAGACGGTGAAGTCCTTCTTGTGGGCAGTCAACAACTCGAGGTAGGGGGACGGCTTGTAGTCGCGTCCGGCCTCGGTCGGGAAGAACTCCTCGGGGAGCACGCCGAGGTTGTTGCAGATCCCCAGGAAGCGCCGCGGCCGCTCCGCCGAGCCCGGCTCACGGGCGAACGCCGGCCTCATCACGTCGAGCATCGGCAGCGACAGGGCCACGCCCACACCGCGGAGGAACGCGCGACGGGAGACGGGTCGGCGGGTCGAGGCGAAGGCGGAGTTGGACATGGCCGGGCTCGCTTCGGGTCGGGATGATTCGGGGACGTTACTTACTTATTTCGGAAAAGCTCGCTCTGAACAATGGCCTGGACGACCGAACGGACGCCGAGGTCCGGGCCGGCGGAGTCGAGGATCCGCTCGGCTTCCTCGCGGTCGCCGAACCGCACCGGCGCTCCGGTGGAGTAGGCGACGAGCTGACCGAGCAGGGCTCGCGCGATCTGCCGCTCGTCGGCCAGCAGCAGCCGCTTCATCTCGCGGACGTCGTGAAAGGCCCGACCGTCGGGAAGCTTGGCCGAGGCGTCGACAGTCGGCCCAGCGCGGAACTTGAACGGCTGGCCGTTCTTGCCGAAGCCCTCCATCTTCTCCCCGTTGTCGCCCATTACGCGGTACTTGTCACGGAAACCGCCAAGAACGTCGAAGCTCTCCAGCGCGAAGCCGGGAGGATCGATCTTGGTGTGGCAGGTCGCGCACGAGGCGACCGCCCGGTGTTTGTCGAGTTGCTCGCGGATCGTGGTCGCGCCGCGGAGGTCGGGCTCGACGGCCGGCACGCCCGGGGGAGGCGGCGGCAGCGGCTTGCCGACGATCCGCTCCATCACCCAGACGCCCCGCAAGACGGGCGAGGTCGTCGTCCCGTTGGCCGTAACCTTCAGGATGCTCGCCTGAGTCAGCAGACCGCCGCGGATCGAGTCCGCCGGCAGCGTCGTCTTCTTGAGAGCCCAACCGCCAGGTTTGGACAGACCGTAATGGTCGGCCAGGCGGTCGTTGAGGAAGGTGAAGTCCGAGGCCACCACCGTCCGCGCGGGGAGGTCGGCCTTGAGCATCTCAGCGAAGTAGAGCCGCGTCTCCTCCAGGGCGGAATCGGCCAGGAGGTCGTCGAGGTAGTAGTCAGGGTAGAGGTTCTCGTCGGGCGAGGTCGACGAGATCTTCCGGAGGTCGAGCCAGTAATCCAGGAAGGCGTCCACGAACCGCCGCGACTTCGGGTCGTCGATCAGGCGGGCGACCTGGCCGCGCAGGGCGTCGGGCTCGTGGAGCTTCTCTTCGTCGGCCAGCTTCCGCAGCTCGTCGTCGGGAGGCGAGTTCCAGAGGAAATACGAGAGACGAGCGGCGAGGGCGTGGTCGTCGAGCGGGCCGGGGGCCTCCGCAAGACAGATGAACTCCGGCGAGCACAGCACGGCCGAGTATCCCGCCTGCATGGCGTCGGCGAACGATCCACCCGAGGCCAACGCCTCCTTGATGATCGGCAGAAACCGAACCTCCTCCTCGGAGGTCGTCGGTCGACGATAGGCCTTGCGGACGAACGCCCTCAACAGCCGCTCGGCGTCTTCCGAAGGATTGTTTGCGACGACCTCGATCGTTCCGCCGGGGCCGGACTTAATCGGCAGGTCGCCGAAGAGAGTCTTGTGACCGGCCGGAGGCCACTGATCGTTGATCGGCCCCTCGACCTCCATCCAGCGGAAGGCGACTCCGGGGCTGCCTTCGCGGGTGGCCAGCGGGTTGTGCCAGGCGGGGGGCCGCGACCGGAACAGGCGGGCGGCGTCGAAGACGATCACCTCGTTCTTCTGGAGCCAGACGTCCAGCTCGTCGACGCCTGGCTCGGGGTCAACGTCGAAGCCTCCGAGCGTCCGGCGTTCGCGGGGAGGCTGCTCGGCCATGATCACCACCGGCTCAGTCGTCCTCCCCTTCGAGGCGACGTTACGGTCAGGAGTCCACCACCTCGGCTCCTTGCCCGGCCCGGCCCAGAACGAGTAGGCGGAAAACCGCAGCTTGTAGCGGCCGGCGACGGGAGCGCGGAAGCGGTCGAAGCGGGGTTCGATCGGCTCGTAACAGCCAGCGACGACGCCGAACGCCTCGTGCTCGCGCTTCTCCGGGTCGGACTCGCCGACGGAGACGGGGACCTTCTCGTCTGTGACCTCGGGCTGGGCCGTCCAGTCGAGCAGGGGGAACGTGGCTCGTTCGGGGCTGCGGTTGAACGGGCCGAACTTCATCTTGTTGACGAGGTTCCGCTGCTCTCGGGCGTAGTAGCGGACGGTCCCGCCCTTCGGAGCCTCGGCGCGGGGGGCGGTGGCCTCTCGCAGGGCGTACTCGGCGGCCCCGAGGTACCGCGACATCTGGATGTGCGAGACATCCAGCGCCTCGCCCGACTTGTTGAACCGGTTGGCCGTGCCGTCTTCAGGGAGCCGGTCGCGAAGCTGCAGCCAGGGAGCGTCGAGCAGGTCCCGAACGGTGTTCTCGTACTCGTAGCGATTCAGCCGCCGCCAGACGGCTCGACCCGAGGTGCGGGCACGGTCGCGGTCGGCCCCGGCGAGGAGGTCGCCGAGCCCCTTCTGAAGCGCACGACGTGCGGCGGGGTCGGGGGCCTCGACATCCTTGGGCGGCATTTCGCCGTCACGGACGCGATCGTGAATCGCCACCCACTTGCCGAAGAGCGCCGGGTCTCCGGTATCGAACCGCAAGGCGGAGAGGTCAAGGCCTCCCTTCTTGGTGTTCGCGTCGTGGCAGCCGGCGCAATTCTCTTCGAGGAATGCACGCTGAGGGGCGGGCAGGTCCGCACCCTGGGCGGCTCCAACGGCGATCAGGAGGACGAGGACGGTGGAAGTCGAGGTCTTCATGGCGGGAGGGACCCCGGGGGGCGGGGCGACTTCGCCGTTACGAGGTCGCAGGCCGACGTTCTCGATGGACAAGGCAGGCGGAGCGATTCATCCGGAGTTTACCCGAAGTTCAACAGGGGGCAAACCATTTTCCCCATCATCATGCATCGATCCGCCGAATGTCTCGCCGACGCCTCGTCCTGCTTCACCCCTTCGTCTTGAAGACCAGGAGATACGGAACGGCCGAATTGCCCTCGGCGTCCTTGAAGTTGTGGAACTTGGCCGAGTTGAGCCAGATGACGTACGTCTTGCCCGGATCGAGCTTCACCGGCAGGACGCAGGTCTTGCGGTCGTCCTTGTATGAGGGCTGGCCGGCCGTGGCGGGGAAGGAGTCTTTGGAGTGCTGGGACCATGACCAGGACTTGTCCATCATGGCCTTGCTGAAGGTTACCTTGATCTCGGCCGTCGCGGGATCGACGCCGTCGGCCCCGGCCCTGGGGATGGTCTCCACCACCACCGGCGGCGCGGTCGCCAGGGTGAGTTCCTGGCCTCGGGCGGTCGCAAGCGGGAGGGCGAGTCCGAAGATCATCAAGGGGAGGAACAGGCTGCGTGACATGGTGGCATCCTCGTTTCCGAAAGGAGTCGGCCCTCGTCGCGTCGATCCCGGTTCGCCGACGCAATGGTCCGACGGGAGGAATCAGGAGGTAGGCGGGACTCGATAGGGGCGGCCTTCCTCAAAGGCCAGACTCATCAATTTGCGGGCCTCTTGGTTGCAGGATGGATCGAGCTCGATCGCCTGGCGGAGGCGCTGGCGGGCCTCGGGAAATCGGCCGTTCTCGGCCAGCGCAGCCGCCAAGGTGTCGAGGATGTTGGAATCCCGGCCTTCGGTTCCATCGACGGCCCTCATCGCCAGGTCGAGGGCCAATCGACCGTTCCTGAGGGCGTCGACAGGACAGGTCGACAGGTGCCATGCCAGGAGGTTGAGGATCATCGGCTCGTCGGGAGACCAACGTCGGGCCGTCTGGAGATCCTCGAACATTCGCTCGAAGTCGCCGAGTCGCTTAGAGCATTCGGCGCGAATCACGTAGAATCCCGCCTGGTCGGGCCGCATGTCGATGGCCGTCTCGGCGGCCTCGATCGCGTCGGCGAATCGGTCGAGCCTCAGAAAAACCTGGGCCTTGAAGGCCGAGAGATTCGGGTCTTCACCCTGGAGTCGAATCACCTCGTCGATCGCCCCCAACGCCGCCTCGAAGGAGCCGGCATCGGCGTGGAAATAGGCCAGGTCGCACCAGGCCCTGGGATTGTCGGGCACAATTCGGACGACCGGCTCGAACGCCTCGGCCGCTTCCGCGGGTCGACCGAGCATGCGCAACGCCTGGCCCTTCTGGACGTAGCCGTTGGCGTCTTCGGGGTCGAGCTCGATCGCGCGCTCGGCGTCCTCAAGCCCCCGCTCGGCGTCTCCAAGCATGATCCGACAGCAGGCGCGGATCGCGTGGAGGGTCGCGATGGAGTGGGGGCCCAGCACCCGCGCCGCGGGAGCCACCCCGTCCGATTCCAGGATTTCGATCGAACGAGTGAGGTACTCGACGGCCTGCGTCGGCCGGCCTCCGTCGAAATCCATGAGTGCAAGATGAAAGGCCGGCAGGATCCAATCGGGAGCGAGCCGAGCCGCCTCCGTGTATTCGACGCGGGCCTCGTCCATCCTGCCGAGCCGAGCCAGGATGGTGGCCCGCGTGTTACGGGCGTCGGCATGGTCCGCGTCCATGGCGATCGCTTCGTCGGCCTGGGCGAGCGCCTCTTCGGTCCGTCCAAGGCTGTCGAGGCAAACCGCCAGGGCTCTGAAGAGTTGAGGCTCCCGAACGCCACGACCGACCGCTGCTTCCGCCGTCGCGAGTCCCTCGTCAAGTTTGCCGAGAGCAATCAATGCATCGGTCCTGAACACCGGCAAGACCGTCATCCCTGGGTCGATGGCTTCAACCAGGTCCAACTCCGCTAGAACCCTCGACGGCAAGCCGAGCCGGAGGTACGAGAACGCCCTGGACGCGAAGCGTTCCGCGGGTTTCAGCGACAGGAGACCCATCATCATGGGATCGCCGGGGCTGCTTGGACCGTCGCCCAGCTCGATCCCGCGGGCGGCCAACCACCCGGTCAACCGCCTCCCATCCTTGAGGACGGCGTCATGCTTCCAGACGGGCCAGCGTATCGACCGGCCGTGATGGATCGCGATCGTCGCGATCAGTTCATCGTCGTCGAAAAACTCCAGGGTCGGCCCGCCCAGGCACATGCAATGGCAGAAGGTTTCCGGGTCCTCGGAGATCTTGAACGCGTCGATCAACCCGCGAATCGCCGCAGCATCCTCCTCTTCGAACAGGACGTTCGCCCCCAGGCTGTGTTCGCGATAGACGCCGCCATCGAGCGCCCGCACTCGCATCGTCCGATGCAGCATGCTTTCGAGCGACGCCTGGGACGGCGCTTCGCCCGTTCTGAGCCCCTGCTGAAACTCGTAACCCATCCGATCCATGATCATCGTCATGTTCCCCTGGGCCACGACGACGATGGGGGAGTCGGACTCCGGCGGCCCGATGAGATCGTTGCCAGACGGCTTCTCGGCGCCCGATGGACCTTCGGGGGGGGTCGAGGATCGGGCGTCGGCGCCGCCGCGGTCGCCCACCTTCTCGGGCTCGGGGGTCTGGCTCCGCAAAGCGCCGAAGAGCCGTCGGAGGAAATGGAACATGGCATCCCCGAACGAGGAATTCCCGGCCGACCTCGGCTTGAGACGTTCGCCTCACAAATCTCGACTTCGATCAATCGCGAGCGAGATCGAACCTAACACATCCATCGAGGCGTCTCAAAGGGTCCGCGCAATCCGGGACGCCGCCTCGTTGTGGCCCCTGCGTCCAGCCCCTGAGCGATCGCACGATCGAAGGACGTCAAAAAACAAGAAGCTCCCACCCCGCCGGGGCCGAATCCGGCGAGGGGGAGACTTCCTGAGGATGAATCGGTTGTTTTGTCGGGTCGTACTCAGACCGCGGTCTTGACGCGCTGGACGTGAGCGACGACCTGGCGAGCCACGGCGTCGGCGTGGGTGACGAAGGCGATATGGCCGGCGTTCTCGATCGACTCGAAGCGGGCGCCGGAGATCTCCATCGCCAGCCGCTTTTGTCGAGAGGCCGGGACGATCACGTCGCGAGCCCCCGCCAGCACGAGGGTCGGCACGTCCACCCGCCAGAGGCGGTCGGTCACGTCGAAGTGCTCGAGTTGACCCAGACGGGCCGCCATCACCGTTTGAGGCGTCCGCCAAATCCGCTCGACCACCTGATCAGCCTGCGGGCCGGGCTCGGGCTTCTTGGCATACAACAGGTTGAGGAACTGGTTGATGAACGGGCTGTTCGTGGGGAGTGCGTACCGCTCCAGAACGTGCCGGACGATTCCGGCGGCGGTTGTGGCCCGGAACTTCGACTCTATCCCGTGAACCACGAGGGAATCGATCATCCGAGGGTGGTCGACGGCCAGTTCCAGCGCGACGGCCCCGCCGAAGGAGACGCCTAGCACCGACGGCCGCTCAAGGCCTAGACGCTCGATCAGGCCCGCCAGGTCGGCGGCGTGCCAGCCGAGTTCGACGTGAGGGGTTCGGGTCGCCCCCAACGGCCCCGCGCCGCAGGGCCGCTCGCCGCGCAGGTCGTAGGAAATGACCTCATGGTGCTTCGCCAGTCGACGGAGCAGAGGCTGGCACAGCCGCCAACCTCCGGCCATCCCCGGAATCACCACGAGCGGGTCGCCGGAACCCATCCGAACGACTTCGAAGTCTTCCCCGTTGACCACAACGCGGCGCGTCCGCCGCGTTCCCGCCTCCGGCGCGATGCTCGACCAGCTATCCTGCCATTTCGTCGCAATCCGCATCTCGCCCCCCCTCACACCGCCTCGGCCCGCTCAACAAGCCGTCACTCAAGCCGCCGCATCTTGAAGTTGCTCGTCGAGGAAACCCATTGGCTCCGCCCGTTCATCGCCAGCGAACTGGCCTCTGAGTGGCGGATTCGATCACCCTTCTTTCGCACTTCACGTGCCTTCCGGTTTTCCCGACACAAATTCTCGTTCGACACCCTGATTCACTTGACGCCGAATTTCCGACACCTCAACAGATCGTCGAAATTTCAGCGCTGAAACATGGATCAGAAAGCAGCACTCGACAGAATCGGAATCACCCAAATTACCCAGGCGATCCATTTTCCGAAACCAGGGGCAATCAAGAAGACTTTGCGGATTACAGCGGCTCAACGACACCATCCCACGTCAGGTTTCGCAATTTCCACGAGATGTTGAACTATCCAGAAACGCCGCTCGACGAGCGCTGAAAATTGTCGATACTCCAACAGCGCTGAACTTGCACTTCAGCGCCGAATTCCGGAAGATCAACAGGTCGGTCACAACAACTCTGGAAACCCTGGCAAAACAGAGGGTTTTCGAGTTGCTAAGCGACCTGGGCGGAATGCGAGTGAAGTAACGGAGATCGACGATGCCAGGACGCGACTCGTCATGGATCAACGGTGGGAGTCGACCCAAGCGCGCTCAGGGGTGGGGGTGGCTGCGAGAGCGCTGGGCGGGACTCCGGCTTTTCTACGCAATCTGCTCAGTGGGCGTGTTGGCGTATTCCGCGATGGTTCTTTTCCAGGTGGCCTGGATGGGGACCATCGGCGTGCGCTGCATGTTCGGGACCGAGATCGAAGACAATGTCACCCCCCGGTTCCACTGGGTCGACGGTCAGGGGAACGATGTCCGCCCGAAACGAGGCGACCAGCTCATCTCGGTTGACGGCCGGGAGTTGGGGCAGGGGGACTATGCCGGTTACATCTCGGCGATGCGGGATCTGAACAGCCGGGTCGGCGACAAGGTGCCGGTGCGCTGGAGGGAAGCCGGATCTGACGTTGAACATGAGGCGACCGCCGAGGTCCGTTACATGCCCACGGGTTCCTACCTGTGGTCGCTGGTTTGGTTCCTCCAGGAGATGCTGATCTTCGTGGTTGGAGCGATGGTCTTCTGGCGGCGCCCCACGGACGACTCGGCGCGGTTGTTCTTCATGCTTTGCATCGTGACGGTCGGGGCCTTCATGGGGGGCTACCACTGGACGGAGATCGTCGGCCGGCCATCGCTGATCTACCCGTTCGTCTTCTTCGCCCTGCTGGTGCCGACGGTCAACCTGCACTTCTACCTGGTCTTCCCACGGCCGAATCCGCTCCTCCTGCTGCATCGGCGATGGGTTCTGGGGGTGCTCTACGGGGTTCCCGGCGCGTTCCTGGCGGCGCTCTGGGGGAGCATGTATGCGTCGCGATGGCTCAGGCTGAGAGACGCTTCCTCGGAAAGCTCAACGGCCTTGCAGCTGATCCGAATCCTCGCGCTCAGCTACGTCTGGGTCGCCGCCTTTTTCTTCGGGCTCTGCTTTCTGTGTCTCGTGTTCAGCTTCCGCCGGGCGCGGAATCGAGGCGAGCGAAACCAGGTGAAGTGGATCCTGCTGGCGACGGTGGCCTCGTCGGTCCTGATCGGCTACCTGATGGTTCAGACCCTGATCGACCCGTCGAATCTCGGCCGCGACAGCGCGGCCTGGCCGATGTTCCTGGTCTCGCTCTTCTACACGATCGCCCACGCCTTCAGCATCACGCGGTACAAGCTGTTGCAGGTGGAGGAGATCGTCAACCGGAGCGTGGCCTACTTCGTCTTCAGCGTGACGGCGGGGCTGATCTACTCGGCGCTCCTGCTGGTCAGCGGCAAGCTGATCGGCGACCGGCTCACGGCGCTGGGGACCTCGTGGGGGGCGGTTGTCGCGACGGTCTCCGTGATCGTCGTGCTGCTGGTGTCTGAGGTCGTCCGAGGGCGGTTTCAGCGGGTGCTCGACCGTCGGTTCTTCCGAGAGAAGTACAAGTTCGACCAGGCGATGCAGAAGATGCGACTGGCCGTCGGCAGCCTGGTGGACCGCCAGACCCTGGGCAAGCGGCTGCTCGAAGGGACCGCCGAAGTCCTCCGGCTGGAGTGGGGAGCGCTCTATCTCGAGGGCGATGAGGGCCGATTCGAGTTGGCGGCGAGCCATGGGCCGGCCCCTGACGAGTCCGTTCTGGAGGCCGACGACCCGCTGGCGATGCGGCTGAGGGAGACGCCCTCGGTCCGCCAGTCGCACTCTCCGACCTCGGGAGGCGCGCACGATCCGGCGGCCGACTCGATGATTCGCCTGGGGGGCGAGGCCGCCTGCGGAGTCGGCGGCGACGGCAAGCTCGCCGGCGTGCTGGTGCTGGGCCCCAAGCGCAGCGGGACGGCCTACGAGGACGAGGAGATGGCGTTCCTGGGCGCCCTCAGCTCGGTTTCGGCCATGGCGCTGCACTCGGCCGACATCCAGGAGACGCTGGAGACCCTGAACCACGAGCTGCGCGACAAGGTCGAGAAGATCGCCGAACAGCAGCGGCGGATCCTGATCCTTCAGGACCAGCTTCGCGATCGAGCCGAGCGTGAAGCGGGGGGCCTGCCTTCGGTCCGGGACGGGTTTGCCAAGGAATCGCCGGGCGTCGCCGAGGCGATTGGTCGGATCAAGGGGTCAGGTCCGCAGGCGAGACGGATGATCGAGATGGCCCGCAAGGTCGCGGCCAGTTCCTCGGCCGTGTTGATCCGGGGCGAGAGCGGCACCGGGAAGGAGCTTCTAGCCGCCGCCGTCCACGCCGCCAGCCCCCGGGCCGGTCGACCGTTCGTCAAGGTGCACTGCGCTGCACTTTCGCAGAGCCTGCTGGAAAGCGAGTTGTTCGGCCACGTCAAAGGGGCGTTCACAGGGGCCGACCGCGACCGCGTCGGCCGGTTCGAGCAAGCCGACGGCGGCACGCTGTTCCTCGACGAGATCGGCGACATCAACGGGGAAGTCCAGACCAAGCTGCTGCGAGTGCTGCAGGAGACGACGTTCGAGCGCGTGGGGAGCTCCCAGCCGATTCACGTCGACGTCCGGATCGTGGCGGCGACTCACCAGGACCTGGAATCGTTGATCCGCGAGGGCCGATTCCGCGAGGACCTGTTCTATCGCCTGAACGTCATCCCGCTCACCGCGCCTCCGCTTCGCGATCGTCGCGAGGACGTCCTGGAGTTGGCGATGCACTTCATGGACGTCTACGCCGCCAAGGCGGGGAAGGTGCTGACGTACCTGGAGCCCGAGGCCGTCGAAGCGCTTCTGGCCTACGACTGGCCGGGGAACATCCGCGAGTTGGAAAACGCCATCGAACGGGCCGTCGTGCTGGCGGACGGTCCTTCACTGACGGCCGGCGACCTGCCGCCCGAGGTGCGTCAGCCGACGCGGCGTCGGTACAAGCCGCGGGCCTCGGCGATGGTCGCGGCTCCTCGCGCGGCGGCGTCGGGCGCGGCCGCGGCGGCGACGTCCGCCCCTACGATCGGGGAAGGAGGCGAATGGACCGCCGGCTTCGCCCAGTACGAGCGTCAGCGGTTGGTGGAGGCGATGGAACGGGCGGACGGCAACAAGAGCGTCGCCGCCCGCCTGCTGGGAATGCCCCGGGGAACCTTCTACAGCAAGCTCAAGAAACACGGCCTGGCGTAGAGCATCGCCCCGGATGGACGGGTGGGCTCACTTGGGGGCGGGCTCGTTCCCGATCGTCATGTCCATCGTGTTCTCAATGGTCTGTTCGAGCTGATTTCCGCCGACCGTGATCAGCTGGACCATCTTGATTTTGACGTGAGAGCTGTCGAGCCGGCCCTTCTCCTTGTCGAAAGCGTACGAGCCGTCGCTCTTCTGCTCCTTGATCTCCACCTGAAGCTGGGGGTTCTGAAGGTCCTCAAGCTTCATCTTGGCGTCGAGGGCGATCTTGACCCGTCCGGGCGCATTGGCCTCGGGGCCGACGACGGTGTAGGTCTTGTCGGTGACGACGGTCGCGAACTGGGCGAGCGGGAGCTTGGACTCCTCGCTCCAGCCCTTGCCGTCGGCGATGGCCTCCTCGGGGAAGATCAGGATCGACTGGGTGATCATCTTCTTCACCGATTCCTCCGAGAAGAGGGTGGCCATCGGCCCGGTGAAACTCTGCTTCAGACTGTCGAGCGACTTCTGGGGGATCGAGACGGAGTCGATGCGGCCCCGGGGATCCATCTTGAAGGTGTATTGGAGGCCGGCCACGGCCTTGAACATGGAGCTAAGCTGGGCGGCGATGGGGCCTTCCTGAGCCTTGTCCGGCTCAGCGCTGTCGAACTCGAACGGAGGCTGGCCGGCCACCTCCATCTTGATCTTGATGCGTTCGTTGGCCTGGGTCATCTGGGCGACGCCCTCGGGGGAGACGTCGTCGACCGTCCAGCGGACGTCGCTGGCCTGCTGGATCGTCTGACCCGCCTCTTTGTCGCCGGCCTTCATCCTGGTGTCGGTCTTCTGAACCAGGGTGTACCGGATGGTCTCACCCTTCGTGAACTTCCAGCGGAGGGGAGCGTCGGCGAGGGCCGCCGGCGCGGTCGCGAGGATCGCGGCCAGCCCCAGGGCGGTTGCGAGGGCGCGACGTCGGGGCGTGGGGGACGGGTGCGACATCAATCGGAACTCCCAGGTGGTGAAGCGGCGGGCGTCATGCCCGGCCGACGCCCCTCGCAACAGGCGAAGGAACCGACGGCGGGCGTCCAGATTCAGCTCAGCGTGAAGGTGCGGGGGCGGGGGCCTCGACCGAGGGAACGTATTTCAGTTCCAGGCGCGTCTCGGCCGATTGCTCGATGCTCTGACCGCCGGCGGTGATGCCGAGCGTCATGGATTCCTCCAGCCTTCCAGACAGGAGCAGGCCGGCGCGAACGTCGAAGGCGAAGGTTCCCTTGCCGGCTTGCCGCAGCAGCTTCATCTCCAGCGCGGCCTCCGGGGTCGGGCGAAGCGAGCAGTTGGACTCGACGTCGACGTCGTGAACGTGGGGAGCGTCGGCCCGAGGCCCGCGCTCGGTGTACGTCCGGTCGAGGACCAGGGCGCCAAGCATCGGCATGGGGGCGGTCACCTGGCGGGTCCAGGTCGCTCCGGGTTCCACAGAGGCCTCGGGAAGGAGAGGGGAGGTCTGGACGATCAGGTTGCGGATCCCCTCTTCGGAGAAGAGCAGCGCTCCGCCGAGCGTCCCGGCCTGGCGGACGGCCGCCTGGAGGGCTGGGGTGGGTTTCAGGTCGGAGATCTCGCCTCGGGCGCTCACGCGGAAGGAGACCTCGGAGCCGGGAAGGGCTCGGAGCAGCTCGACGAGCCGGGCCGAGTACGGACCGTCCTCGTGGATCGTCCCCTTCGCAGTGTCGTATTCGAAGGCGATCGGCCGGCCGTCCCCCTCGACCTTGACGTGGACGCGGTCGATGGTCAGCGTCACCTCGGCGGCGTCCGCCTCCACCTTGCCGATCGTCCAGTGGAAGTCGACGTCCTGGCGACGTTCGGTGTGGACGCCCCGGCCTCCTTCGGGCTTCGACCCGTAGGCGACGACCTGCCGCAGCTCGTAGCGGAGGACCTTTCCAGGCTCAAACCGCCACCGTAGAGAGACAGGTTCGCCGGCCCTCGCGGTCGGCAGGAGCGTCAGCAGCAGCATCAGGAGGGCGGCCGTCAGCCTCCGTGGGGCCGGATCCTTCATGGCTCGGAGCCTTTCCGGTTCGATGCAGTCGGTCCAGAAGCGACCTTCTCCTTAGGGACTTTCAGCATACCCACGGACGACCGAGAATACATCATCGTGCGTTCGGGTCGTCGATCGATCGATCGTCCTCGATCGCGATGATGGGATTCGTGCGCGGCCGGTTCGGATCGCCGGGACGCAGCAGGCAACTCATGAAGATGAAAACGTACGCGATATTGCAGGTGATCGACGCCAGCAGGTTTCCACTGACCGCGTAGACCGTCCCCAGATAAAGACCCACCACAAGAGTGAGCAGGGCGTAAGAGATGGAGACCGGGTGGAGGACGGCGAAAAGGAAGCTGGCGAGGACGACGCCCCAGGCGTCTCCGCAAAGATCCATGAGAGTCTGCTGGAAGACGCCTCGAAACATCATCTCCTGACCCACGCCGGTCGCCACGGCGATGAGCGCCAGGTCGTCCCAGGTGCTGTTGGCCAGCAGCGGCACGAATTCGTCGTCGAAGAGCCGCCGCAGCCAGATGAACGGAGCGAACCGCCACCGGAGGGAGGCGACGAGCAGAAAGGCCAGCGGAACCCCAAGGAGCGCGCCGGTCGCTCCGGCGTGGAAGTCCCAGCCGAACCGCTTCAAGGGGGCGTGGCCGAGCAGCCAACCGAGCAGGAGCGACGCCGGCGCGAGGCCTCCCTCGGCGAATACGGCCAGGGTCATAATCGCGTCATGGCCCGGCGCGTCGATCTCTGGGTCCGGGAAACTTCCCGAATCGCTCAAATCATCCCGATCCTGCATCCCGTCCTTTCGCGACTCCAGACACTCGCCTCGCAGGCGGTCGGCGGGGACCGTCCGGCTCGACTTGCTCGATAGTAAGACTAGCTGACGCCGCAGCCTGTGTCGATCCTCGGCCTTGCGGCGGCGGGTGGGAGGGTCAAGCCGAGGCGTCGTTCGCCTCGGTCGGCCAGGGTCAAACGCGGCGACCCCGGTCGAACGCCCTTTTGGAGAAGAGCGTCGACGCAGGGTCGCGCGGAACGAATTCGAGGGCCGCTTGACCGAGAATCTCGGTTATTGGGCGGTAATGTTTTTGACCCGGGGGTCGGCCAGGCTGATCCGTCGCGACTGGAGGCCGCCGTTGCGTCGGATGACGTAGAGCAGGGCGGAGTCGGTCTGGACGGCTTCGGGCTGGCTGAGGACGTGTCGGATGTGGTCGGGCCGCAGGGTCTCCCAGTTCCGCTCGCCGACGTTCATCCCCACCAGGATGTCTCCCCGCTGCAACGCGGCGGCGGCCGCGGGGCTGCCGGGCAGAACGGCCTGGATGAAGAGGCCGCCGCGGAGCTTCGGGTTGACCGCGGAGACGTCCTCGGTGGCCGCCGGCGAAGTCCTCAGGCCGATCGACTCCCAGATCGGATCGTTCGGCTCATAGGCGGCCAGAGCCGTCTCCTGGGTCACGGGCCGGACGTCCACGGCCAGCGCGGTCTCGACGCCGCCGCGACGGACGACGACCTTCGTCGCGGAGCCGGGCCGAGCGTCGAGGAACGCCCGCTCCACGTCCACAACGTTGGTGACGGTCATTCCGCCGATCTGCAGCAGTTCGTCGCCAGGCCGAACGCCGGCCGACTCGCCCGGCCCGCCGTGCTGAACGTCGGCCGCCACCAGAACCCGTCGTCCGTTGCGGACCGTCTCGGCCGCCGAAACCCCGTGCCAGGTCGCCGCCAGCCGACGCGTGCTGAGCATCTCGGCGGCGGTCCGCTTCACCTCGTCGATGGGGAGGGCGAAGCCGATCCCCTGAGCGCCGGCCCGCACCGCCACGTTGATGCCGATCAACTCGCCTTCGATGTTGATCAGCGGCCCCCCAGAGTTTCCGGGGTTGATCGCGGCGTCGGTCTGGATCAGGTTGCGGTAGACCTGCTCGTCGGACAGGGTCACGTCGCGGTGCAGGGCGCCCACGATCCCGACGGACACCGTGTTCTCATAGCCGAACGCGTTGCCGATGGTGATCACCGGCTCGCCGATCATCAGGTCGGACGACGTTCCAATCGTGATCGCCGGCAGGGGGGTCCGGGGTTCCACCTTGATCAGGGCCAGGTCCATCACCGGGTCGAACTGGAGGACCCGGGCCGGGTACGTCGTGCCGTCCAGAAGCTGGACCTGCACCCCCTGAACCCTATCCACCACGTGGTGGTTGGTGAGGATGTAGCCCCGGCCGTCGACGATGACGCCCGAGCCCATGCCGTTGACCCGCGGTCTTTGATTCTCCTCCGGCGAGAAAGGCCAGCGGCTGCTGGACGCCGCCTTCTTCTCGCTGGAGATGTTGACCACGCAGGCCTGCGTCTTCGCCACGGCCTCCACCACGGCCGTCCGTCGGACGCCGACCGCCGACGGGTCGGACGCCTTCGCCGTCGCCGCAGTCAGAGCCAGAACGACCGCCATCAAGGCGACGCCCGCCCGAGGGCCCGGCAAGCCCAGGGGGCGTTCCACCCCTCCTCGGCGATTCCAAGGTTTTGACACGATGTCGTCCCCAATCGCGTTGAGCGTCGGCTGACTTCCATGCCCCGGCCCGGCGACTCCGCTCCGCCGCCCACCAGGCTCGTCCGACGTGCTCTTGGATCGGTTGCCCACATTACCAGCTTGAACCTAGTCCACCGTCTTTCGCCCAGGCTTTCCACGTTCCGCAACTATCCGAATAACACAATCAAATTTCCCATTTTAACGCCCGCACGTCATGAATAAGCCGTCAGGTCGGTCGTTTCGTTGCACGGAATTGGTGGAGCGGCGCCACTCCTGAAGCCTCGCGGGGGAGCGCGCCTCCTCAACTCGGCACGCTCGGACGGCTCGATCGCGGCGACGAGGTCCTAACCTCTGCCGCCGATTCACGATTCAAAAAAATCGCCCTGCCCAAAACCCCCGCCTGATCGTCAAACTAGAAGAGGGCAGGTTTCTTAAGGTCGCGGAGTCGGGATGAATGGCCGAAAAGTCGCCGAAGCGGTTGAAGTTGGAAGCAAGCCTCAGTGAGGACCCCTCGGACGCCTTCTTGCGATATGGCCTGGCCGTGCAGTGCCTGCGCGAGGGCGATGTGGACGAGGGCCGAGAGCGGCTCAAGGCGCTCATCGCCGACGGGCCGGCGGAAGCGGTCGCGGCTTACCAGCAGCTCGGGCAGTCCTATGCGGAGGCCGAGGAGTTCGAGGCCGCCGCCGAGACGCTTCGGGCCGGGATCGCGTTGGCGCGAACCCGAGGTGACGGCCACGCCGCAGCCGAGATGGAGGGGCTCCTTGACACCCTCGACTGACGGGGCCTGGAGGGCGGCCCAGTGATCGGCCCCATGCTCTCGTCCGGGATCGCGCCTGCGATCCCTGCCGGGACGACGGCTCTCGAACTCCCCGCGCCCGTGAGGATCGGCGCCGGCTCGGCCCGAGGCCTGGCCGCTGCGCTGGCGGGGCTGGGGGTCGCCCGTCCCCTGATCGTCACCGATGCGGGGCTGGTCGCCGTCGGACTGGTCGACGCCGTCCGTCAGCCGCTCGACGCCTCCGAGCTGTTCGCCGAACTCTCCCCCGACCCGACGGAAGCGGATGTCTCGCGCGCCATCGAACGCTTCCGTGAAAGCGGCTGCGACGGCCTGGTGGGGCTGGGAGGCGGCTCAGCGATTGAGACCGCCAAGGCGATTCGGCGGTTCGTCGGCGGGACGCCGCTGGTGGCGGTTCCGACCTCGGCCGGCCCGGGGGTTGAGGCCCTGCCCACGGCCCGAATCCGCTCGATGGAAACCGGCTGCAAGCGCGACGTCGGGGGAACGCCCACGCTCCCCTCGCTGACGATCTCCGACCCCTCGCTCACTCGATCGGCCCCCCCTGCGCTGACGGCGGCGACGGGGATCGACGCCCTCTCGCATTGCCTGGAGGCCTACCTCGCCGCCGGGTTTCATCCGTTCTGCGACGGCGCGGCGATCGAGGGCCTGCGGTACATCTTCCGAGGCTTCGAGGCCGCCGTGCTCGACGGCTCGAATGCCGAGGCCCGCGCCGCGATGACCGTCGGATCGCTCCTGGGCGGCGCGGCAGCTCGGAAAGGACTGGGGGCGGCCCACGCCCTGGCTTTCGCCGTCGAGGTCGACGCCCCCGGTCGGCACGCGCCGCTGGTGGCGATCCTCCTCCCACACGTCCTGAGATACAACCGTCAGGCCGCCGAGCCCCGCATGGCCGAGCTGGCCTCGCGCGTCGGGCTGGGTCGGGCCGGCGACGGCCCCGGCCACCTCATCACGCTCGTGGAACTTCTTCGTTCCAACGCCCCCCTTGCACGTAAGCTCGGCGATCTGGAAGGCCCCTCACGCGACCGCATCCCCGAATACGCCCGCCTCGCCCTTCTCGACCCCGACCTCGCCTCCAACCCCCGCGAGTGCACCCAGACATCCCTCGAAGAGCTTCTCGATCGTGCCTGGTGAACCCGTCCCAGGAGCACCCGAAATGGCTTCGCTCGCGAACGAAGCCAACCGACATACCGACCCTAAACCACGAACCCGAAGCAATTTGCGTCGATAATACGTCGGGTCCGTTCGCGCGCTTTTCGGCGATCGTGGATCGCGATTCTCTCTCCGACAATCAGGTTGCCAACGAGCGATGGAGACGCGTGGCCTCTATCTCTACGATGGTTCCTGATGACCCTCAATGAATAACACCCGGATTCAATCCGCCGATGACCCGCGTCGCGCTCATGTGCCGACGGCGACCATCGAATCGGGCGATGATTCGTGCGCGTGAAGGGTTAGCCGGTCCTCAAGATCCGCTCACGATGACCACGTCCCCGGCGCGGACGCGGTTGTACACGTCGGAGCGAACCAGGTTGATCGTCTGCCTGGAGGCGGTATAGACGGGGAGAGGCGCCCCATTGGCAATGCCGTCGTGCACTTCGTGCAGGAAGTCGTTGATCTTCTCCCCCAGGCCGTCCTCGCGGCCGTAGGGGACGAGCACGACGGCTTGCTGAAGATGGTTGCGAAGCTGCTCCATGTTGGGCTTGCGCACGTACAGGAAATAGCTCAACCGGACCTGGCGGAGGATGCCGTCAAGCCGGCCAGCCGGAAGTTCGACGGTGCCGGCCGCCCCCCCCATACCCGATTGCAGGGACCGATCTTCCAGACGGTGGGACGCTTCGGGTCGAAAAGCTCGCCTGTGCATCGTCACATTCCGCTCCTGCCTGGCGCTTTGGGAGAAGATTGCGGGCCGACGTCCTCGCTCCCGCCAACGCTTCTTCCTCTTTCATCGACTTCCCGCGTCGACAACTCTCGTCATAGTCGCCCCCAATCGGCACGACCGACGCATCCCGACCGGATCAAGGGGGCCCTGCGACCGGTAGGTCGATCGTTCTGCTCCTTCACCTCCTCGTAACCTGGGGGCCGAATCCCCAGCCGGCATCAGGAGAGTTGCGCCGCTCCCCCACGTGTGCGCCTGGTGTGCGACTGTCGAGAAGCTTCGGGGCGTCAACGATCGGCCATCGCATCACAAACCATACTAAACGTTAATCTTCAAAATATGCCCTTTTCGTCGTTCCTTCGCCATGCCGTCGCGGTAGAGTGACGACCGTCGTTGGCGAGGACGAGTCGCGAGCCCAGGGTCGTGGGCCTGGCGACGTGGTGCATCACGCTGGTTTCTCCACCCTCTCTCAAGGGTGGACGATCGCGATGCATGTTTTTGGAACGGTCTCGCCAGGGATGATCCGAGTCTTGCACCTCTTCCATCGAGACTGGAGGTCCCGTCATGAAAGTGCGTCGCGCTTTCACGTTGATTGAGCTACTGGTGGTGATCGCTATTATCGCGGTGCTGATCGCGCTGCTGCTCCCCGCCGTGCAGGCGGCTCGCGAAGCGGCCCGACGGATGCAGTGCGTCAACAACATGAAGCAGATCGGGCTGGCGATGCACAACTACGCCAGCACCTACGACACGTTTCCACCCGTGGCGACCCTGATGACCACGCAAGCGGCGGCGACCAGCCCCGACCAGGGGCCGAGTTTCCTGCTCCGGGCTGCTAACAACATCGAAGGGGGGCTCCTCTTCAATGCCTTCAACTGGTTGATCTCCCCGGTCTGGGGCGGCAGCGACTACATCAACTCGACGGTGCGGAACGCGGTCGTGAACACGTTCCTCTGCCCGAGCGAGGCGTCAGGCAACGTCTGGCCGGCCGGGACGAACTACGCGGCGAGCTACGGCCCTCAGTGGCACTGGAACACGCCCCAGTCCGGGCCGTTCTCGTACTCGACGGCTTCCTCGTTCGCCTCGTTCACCGACGGCATGAGCAACACCGTGGCCGTCCTGGAGGTCGTCCGCGGCGACCTTTCTCCGGCTCTCTACCGGGGCGACGTCTACGACAACCAGTCCGGAACGCCCCCCAGCACCGTGACCTTCTTCGAGAGCATCCCGCAGCTCGACAGCTACGCCGCCGCCTGCGCGGCGATGAAGCAGGCCGACACCGGCGGCGCGGCGTACAGCGGAAACGCCAGTTCGGTGTCGCGACAGTGGGGAGCCGCCCACGCCTACTGGGCCAACGGCCGTGTCGAGGTCGGTGCCACCAGCAACATGGCGCTCACGCCGAACTCAACCCTCCCCGACTGCGCGAGCTTCACCATCACCAACCTCGGCCCCGCCAGCGCGGGGATGTACGGCCCCCGGAGCTTCCACCCCGGAGGCGTCAACACCCTCTTCGGCGACGGCTCGGTCCGCTTCGTCAAGGACTCGATCAGCCGGATCACCTGGTGGTCGATCGGCTCCAAGAACGGCGGCGAGGTCGTCAGCTCCGACGCCTTCTAGGCTTGGGCCGTGCGATTTCCACGTCCTCGACGCCGCCCTTGCATCGGCGGCGTCGAGGATCTCGCCGATGGAACCGAGGTCGACGGAGCCGAGCCGGTTTCGATGCCGCCTCGAATTCGCGTGGGTCAGCCGAGTTTCGCGTGCGGGTGCCCGTAGACCACGTACGCCAGCCACGTCGCATCGCCAGCCTTGCGGGCTTCCTCGCGGGCCGCGACGGCCGCCTCGGAGATCATCGCCCCCTGCTTGAGATGAGTGTAGAAGGACTCGGTGAAGGTCCTCGCGGGGCTGTCCCCGACCGACCAGAGCGTGCCGACGAAGGCCCCCGCACCACGCCTGAGGAAGGCCTGGGCGAAGCCGCCGACCCCGGTCAGTTTGTAACCTGCTCGCCCGGCCTGGCAAGCGTTCAGGACGACGATCGGCGCCCGCCCGTCCGACCCCAGATTCGCGTGGGACTCGACGGTCGTCGCGGTAAGCTTGTCGAGAACGTACTTGCCCCCCTCGACGCGGCCCTCCATCAGGAGCTGGGCGTCAGAGATATTCCCCTGATCGGCGACGCCGTGACAGGCGAAGTGGAGCAGGTCGAACGCCCCCGGCTGGGCGAGCAGTTTCCGTACGGCGCCGGACTTCGCCTCCACCCTCGTGGCCTTAAATTCGTCCTCCAGGAATTTCCACTCCTTCTCCGCCTCGGGAAGCACGTAGTCGGGATGGGGGTAGCTAGGGATCACGTAGCGAGCTTTCCCCGCGTGGTCACCCACCTTCTCGTTCGGCCAACCCGCATCGTCGAGCCATCTCACGAGGCCCAACTGCCCCAGGAATCGCTCCTCCGAGCCCAGCGGCTTTCCGGGCGCGCAGAGGTGCACCAATTCCCAGGGGATGAAGGGCTCCTCGGCCATGACCATGATGCTTTTGAGCTGGTCTCGATAATCCCACAACACTCGCTGCAATTTATCCGGAATCAACTCGTTGAACATCACCGCGCCGATCGCGCGCAGCTCTTCGAGGAAGTCATCCTGGTCCCCGTCGGTGCTGACCCACCGGTCTTCGATCGTCTTGTAGAGTTCCTCCACATACCGCTTACGATCGCCGACGAGCGGCTTCGAATCGCCCCGTTCCAGCACTTTGAGGGCGGGAGATTGCAACCGGTAGCTGTAGGAGACGTCATCGCCGTTCCGACGCTCGATGATGGTGAGTTGGTGCAGCGGGGCGGCCAGCTTTGGCGCCTCGGCGGTCGTCGCGCTCGCCGAGGCCCTGCGGGGAGACTTGCCCCGGGTCTTGACGATCTGGGGCTTCAGCACGAGGGTGACCAGAGGCACCTGGCCCTGCCGCGCCACCACGCGGACCTCGCCCTCGCCGACGTGCGTCGGCCTGAGGATGAAATAGAGCGGCGTCGGCTCGCCGGGCTTCGGTGGATCGATCTCGACCCAGTCCTCGTCGACCGACTCGAAGTTGACCTTGGGCAAGACCTGGATCAGCAGCTTCCGACTCGGGTCGATCTCAACCTGACTCTCCGAGGCCGCGGCGTGGATCGCCTTGCCTATGACTTCGCGCGAGACGAGGACTTCGACCGTCGTCGTACGGTTGAGGACCACCTCTTCTTCCATCTCGGCGCGGAAGTGGCAGGTAACCTTCGGCTCGACGGCCGTCTTCTTTCCCGGTCCCCGGGTCGCACCGCCGCCTCCTCGGCTCGCACCGTCTCCACTTCGGGTCGTACCGCCTCCACCTCGATTGGCTGGCCGTGGCGTAGGATCCGGCGCGGTCCCGTGGGCGATCGCGAAGGTCGGCATCGCCCGACGAGCCAGGACCTTGTCAGCATCCTTCGTCGGATTGACGGCCAGTCTCGCGAGGTTGGCCAACTCCTCCGCGTTGGAGAGCTCCGATTCCTCGGGGAGGACGCCGACCGGCTTGTACCCAGAGAGGACGACCGCGCGACGCGTCGTCGACTCGAACCCCTTTGAAGCGGCGGGAATCATCGAGTCGGTCACCGAACGCGTGTCCGAGCGGCCGGTCTCGTGGAGGTTGAGGGCGCTGTGGAGCGAGGTTTGGCCCTCGATGATCTTCGCCTGCTCGAGCACCTCTTCGCTCGAGAACGCATAGTTGAGCATCTCACCTTGATGCTCCCGCCGGATCA
Source organism: Paludisphaera rhizosphaerae (assembly GCF_011065895.1). Classification (NCBI taxonomy): domain Bacteria; kingdom Pseudomonadati; phylum Planctomycetota; class Planctomycetia; order Isosphaerales; family Isosphaeraceae; genus Paludisphaera; species Paludisphaera rhizosphaerae. The sequence continues at coordinate 165,859 of NZ_JAALCR010000008.1, forward strand.
CCACGTAGCTCGGGCTGTCCTGCTTGATCGACTCGAGGGCCTCCTCAACTGGCGTCGTAGCTGCCATCACGACGATGTCTGTGTCCACCGCCGCGGGGATCTCGGCGCCGGCCACCCCACCCACCTCGATCACGTCAGGACTGAAAGCTGCCGCCCTGGGGAGGCCTCTCTTACCTCCCTTCGGACGGCGAGTTCCACCGCGTGTCGTGTTGGTAGACCGGGGCCTGGTCTCGATCTCAGCCGGGCCGGCGAGTCTCAGCCAGCGAGCCAGGGCGTTGGCGACCTCGGGCCGGACGAAATAGTTGGTGTGATAGACCTGCGGGTTCTTGCCGAAATCGAGGGTGTCCTTGATGTACTTGCCGAGTTGCGGGTCCACCCGGGTCATGGAGGCCGTATCGACTACCAGGTCATTCGCCTCCTTGATCAACTGCTTGGCGAAAACGTCGATGATCCACTGCAGCAGGCGGCCCGGGAACTCCTTCGGCTCGTGATCGCCGCCGAAGACGCGCGGCTCGAACTCGGACGTGATCGCGCAGTAGTAACTGTTGGCGATGCTCGGCTGGTTCACCTGCTCCTCGTTGAGCTTTTTGATGAAATCGCCGTCCGGCTCCATCGCGGCCAGCCCGGGTACGGCGCGTTCGGTGACGATGGTCGTCGCCAAGTACTTCACCAGCGAGCCAAGGCCTTGAGCGATCTCCCCGAGGACGAGGGTGACCGCCTTGGCCTGGGGCATCATGCCGATCACGCGACAGGCCGCGACCGAGAGATTGGTGTAGAAATCGATCATGGCGTGCCAGTTCGCCGGTTCGGCCAGCCGGGTGCCGCCGTTGGTCACGGCGACGAAGACGACTCGCTCGATCAGGACCGGGAAGCTGGCCAGGGGCAGGAGGTGTTCGGACAGGCTCCGGAGGACCAGCCCCCCGCGGCTGTGCGTGACCACGTCGAGCCGAGGAGGATGCGGCCATGAGATGCTCTGGAGGCGAGCGAGCAAGTCCGACGCATTCTCCAAGGGGTCGTTGCTGAGCGTCGCGTGATCGAAGCCGATCACCAGGTCGTAGTTTTCGCGGGCCGCTTTGAGGAATTCCTGTCCCCAGGGCGTTGCAGACAGCGCGCCGTAGGAACCGATCGTGCTGCTGAACGTGCCGTGGACGAAGAGCAGGACGCGCGCCGGTCGATCCTTCGGCAGGAGCGACGTGGGGTCGTCAAGCAAGCCCCAACGGCTCGGGTCCCCATCCGACATCGCGACGAGGCCGCGCCGCACGTTCCGCTCGAGAAACGCCATGGCGCTGCCGACGGCGATGCGAGCGGCGAATTTGAAGACGAACGCCCTGACTTTCTCCGCGATGAAGTCGCCGATGATTCCACGTCGCGTCTCGCCTCGCTTCGGGGCCGCCTGGAGGGCCGGCGTGATCTGGAACTTCACCATCCTCTGAGCAGGGGCCGCGGCCCGGCCGCGCTTCTGGCCTGCGGCCGATCGAGTCGTGGCCTCGGTCGCGAACTCCCACGAATACACGCCATCCTGTTCGAGCAGCACGACCGCGTCTTCGTGAGGCTCCAGAGAAAGAGCGAATTCGGTCGCTTCAGCGGCCCTGGCTGCCCGCCCGCCACGCTTCGCAGCCGGCGGCGCGGAGCTATCCGGCTCAAGCTCGACCTGGTCGACCAGTTCCATCTCCTGCCGGCGGAACGCCTCGACGACCGCATCGTCGGCAGCCGTCTCCGCGTCCGCGTTCCGAGGCATCGGGACTGCGGTGGGGAAGGCCCCCGACCTCGTCCGCCGTTTGGGCTTCGCCGACGTGACGATTTCAGCGACACGGTAGCCGGAGGCCGTAGTGATCTGCAGGCCACTCTTCCGATGGATTGTCGGCATGAATCGTTTTCCATCCAGGTTTCACGGCCTGAGAACGGGTCGGGCCCCGATGACCGATCGATCCTCGATCACGCTGGATCATGTTAGACGCCGGCGAGGACAACAGGACGCCCGGGTGGACGACGCGTCTTGTGGAATCCCGAGGACGAAGGGACGCCCCCTGAACGCCGGTTCGGGATTACCTTGTCCAGGAGAATCCGCCGCGGGTCTCGCCTTCGACGGCAAGGGAGAAATCGCCGAACTCGGTCGGAATCCCCACTGCGACCTCGCGAATAAATCAACCCCGTGATCAGACTACCAGGGGAGAAAAGCGGTTAACAAGGCGGTACTTACCAGTACCTCAACAACCTTAATCGACCATCGAAAAGGGCTCAGCGAAGGCAGTCGGCGCGCGATGCATGACGCCACCGACCGACCACGATGCTTGTCCAAGATCGTTGCCGTCAGGGATAATCGCCTTCGTAGCGAGTGGACCGACCGTGTCGATCCGCTCGGTGGAAGACCTGGGAAACGGCTTGAAGGCCGCGCCTATGCCTGGCAATTCAACGCGGGCGATCCACTTGACCATCTGATTCCATCAACCTGACCCGACGTCAAACCGATCCAATCCACTGATCGACCAACGTTCGGCGTCGCTCACGACTGCCTCAACGACTTATGAATTCGACACGCCGACTTCGACTCGCAGCCTGTCTTCTTCTCCTCGCGATCCCTCGGTCCGGACATTCCCAGGAGAAGACGTCCGGCAATCCGATCTTCGAAGGCTGGTACGCCGATCCCGAGGGCGTCGTCTTCGGCGACACGTACTGGATCTATCCGACCTATTCTGCCCGGTACGGCGAACAGGTCTTCTTCGACGCCTTCTCGTCGAAGGATCTCCTGACGTGGGAGAAGCATCCGCGCGTCCTCGATGGGAAGTCCGTCGCCTGGGCGAAGCGTGCGATGTGGGCGCCCGCCGTGGTGGAGAAGGGGGGCAAGTACTACTTCTTCTTCGGCGCAAACGACATCCAGAACGACCAGACCCTCGGCGGCATCGGCGTCGCGGTGGCCGACGATCCCGCGGGTCCGTTCAAGGACTACCTCGGCAAGCCGCTCGTCGACAGATTTCACAACGGCGCCCAACCCATCGACCAGTTCGTCTTCAAGGACGCCGACGGGGCTTACTACCTGATCTACGGCGGCTGGCGGCACTGCAACATCGCCCGGCTCAACGACGACTTCACGGGCTTCGTCCCCTTCAAGGACGGCGTCTCCTTCAAGGAGATCACCCCGGAAGGCTACGTCGAAGGTCCGTTCATGTTCATCCGAAACGGCAAGTACTATTTCATGTGGTCGGAGGGAGGCTGGAAGGGTCCGGATTACAGCGTCGCCTACGCGATCGCCGATTCCCCCTTCGGCCCCTTCAAGCGCGTCGGCAAGATCCTGAAGCAAGACCCCGAGATCGCCACGGGAGCCGGTCACCACTCGGTGATCCACGTCCCGGGAACCGACGAATACTTCATCGTCTACCACCGCCGCCCTCGCGGCCAGACCGACGCCAACGCCCGCATCACCTGCATCGACCGCATGGAGTTCGACGACAAGGGCGCGATCAAGCCGATCCGCATCACCAACGAAGGCGTCCCGGCCCGTCCGCTGCGATGACTCCAGCATTCGAGCCCCGAACTTCATCCGTGTTTTATCGCCCCGGATCCGGAAACCAGCCCTCGCCGAACCTGACGCCCGCGAACGCCGGATCGGCGTCGCCCTCGCCATTGCCGACCGTCGCCCTCCTCGCCGACATCCGCCTTTCGTGCGGCTCCGACGACCGATCTTGGCAAAATGAGCGCACGTCAACCTTGCCGATTGCCTCGACTCGCATCATGAACTAATTTGGGAAACACGGGCGGTTTAAGAGGTTTACTCAGTTCACGCGAGAGGTCAACATGGCTGTCGGCGGAAAATCCCGCAGGGCGAAGTGGAGCGTGGAGGTCCTGGAAGTTCGGGCGTTGATGGCGACCTTCCAGATGCCGGGCGTTCAGGGACTCGGCGGCGGTCGGAACCTGTCGGCGACGTTTGATCGGATGGTGGGGTCGCTTCAAGCCCAGTTGGCCATCCAGGCGCCGAAGGACACCGCGCCCGAGAAGCTGGCGCAGGTGGTCGACGAGGTCGTGAGCCAGTATGAGGCCGCCTCGCAAGCGACGTTCGCGGGCTTTCCCAAGACGACGAGCCTGCTGGTTCAGCAGGGCGAGGCGCTCCGGCAGGAGATCGACTCGCTGAAACTGCAGTACGATCTGGGGTTGATCACGGTGTCAACCTTCAACTACGACGCCTACATGGAGATCAAGGAGCTGACCCTCAGCCGCGAGGTCTGGCCGGCGGGGACGCCGCTGTCGACGTTCCTGGTCATGGCGACGGAGACCTCGGACGGGCTGTCGACGATCGCGACGACGGTGCAGACGACGAGCACGATCACCGACGAACAGGCCGCGGCCGTCCTGAAGTCGGAGGCGCTGGCGTTCCAGACCGAGGCGATCCTGGGCGCGACCCAGCAGCCGCAGGTCGCGGCCCCGATCAACCTGGCGACGAGCACGTTCATCGCCCAGGTCGACGCGGCGGTCGGCCAGCCAAATTTCGCCGCGCTGATCGTCTCGGCGACGACCGGCTTCGCCGACGCGCTGGTGAACGCGGGAGGCGCTTTCGGTCCCGGCGGTTCGATCGGCAAGCGGATCCAGCAGCCGTCGGTGGTGGCCGACCCGCTGGCGATCTCGGACGTCGCCACCTTCGCCCACCTTCAATACCGCGAGGTCGTGACGACCTCGACGACGGTCCTCCACCGCAACTTCACGTCGGCCTCCGACCGCTACGGCCGGTTCATGACCACCGACGTCTTCAAATCCCCCGCGCAGGCGATCCGTAAGCTGGCCCTCGACCAGAGCTGGTACGGCACCAACCAGGCGTACTTCGTCGAGGACGTCACGCTCCCAACCGGGACGCGGGTCTACGTCGGCAAGGTCGCGCCGATCTACCAGGGGATCTTCCGCCGCGAGGCGACCCCCAGCCTGTACCCCGGCATGGCCGCCCAGTACCTCGTGGCGAACACCCGCGCCCCGGGCATCATCTGGGGGAACTTCCGGGCGACCGGAACCTGAGCCGATCCGGGCCGACCGTCCGACGAAGCGCCCCGGCCGTCACCGCTGGGGCGCGAGATCCGAGCCATAGACGACGAAGTACCAGCCGGCGCTGTCAGTGGCGCCGGCTGGAAAGTGTTTCGTGTAGATCTGTTCGCAGTCGATGCAGTGGGTCTCGGTTTCACGAAGCATCTGACCGAATTCGGAATCCGCGGGGAGGTTCAGCCGGGCCACGACGTCGTGCGAGGCCTGAGCGGTGCGGGCGAACGCGGTGAGCAGCGGCGCGTGATGCCGACTGAAGAGTTCCTTGACCTGGGCGCGAGTGGGCAAGGGCGTTGAGTGTGTCTCGGTCTTGAGACGCTCGCCTTCGAGCGCGAGCACGCCGAGAGCCGTCCAGGCTTCACTCCCGCCGGGGGAAGTCGGCGCCGGCAGCGTTTCGAGTGCGTCTGCGAAGCGGTTATGGAAGCTCACCGTTGAGCTCAGCATGCGGTCGTATGCGGCGATGTCGGCCTTCTCCGTGGAAGACAGCCTGGCGTCCCACGCCGTCAACACGATATGCGAGGTCCCCGGCAAGCCGAAGCCGACGTAGAGATTGAGGGCCAGCAGGGCGATGGTCACGAACCAATCGAGCTGCTCGCGCGTGCTCTCGCCGCTGAACGCGAGGCGGTTCCCCCGAGCAAAGCTGATCGCCGCGCCCACCAGGCCGATCACGACGAGCACGCCGCCGATCACGCAGAGCCCCAACGCCCCCGTGCCCACGTAGGACACTGCGTCCCACTGGCCGCCTCGTTGCAGCCCTCGCGAGACCCGCCCCAGGAAGGCCACGATGATCATCAACCCCATCGCGGCCTGTCGGATCTGCAACCCCCAGGGGCCTTCATCCCTCCGCTTCCGTTTCAGCTTCGCCGACGGCTCGAACCCCGCGCGGGGCAGGGGGGCGTATTCCGGCTCGGCGACTCCCGTCTCGACGAGCCCCTGCCGCGAGGACGGCGCGGGAACCTCGTCGGCCAGCCCGTAAGGGTCGCTGACTTCGACGATCGGCTCGGGCTCGCGAACGGGCGCGGGCCTGGGCCGCGGGCGAGTCGTCGACTTCACCTCGGCCGGGGCTGAGACGCGCGCCGCCGGTGCTTCGCGGGGCGTCGCCTTGTGGGCCCCCGACGCCACCCGCTCCCCGGGGATTCGCATCACCGTCCCGCAATCCTTGCAGCGGCCCCGCCGCCCAGCCAGTTCGGGCTCCACCGAGTGCGGCTTGCGACAGAACGGGCAGGCGAACTCGATCTTCATGTTCCCCCCCTACGCCGACGCCGCTCTGGCGACGCCCCACGCCCTGGCCATGAAGATCTTATAATCACACAGTCGCGACCTGTCCAATGCTTGCATCGGAAATGCGACGGCGATGCGCCACGGTCGATCAGCGGCCGCCGGCAACGACCAGATGGATCGGAGAGAACGACGACGCGCCGATCCCCGAAACTGCGGTTGGCCGATTGATGAGGTTCCGATAAAGTCCGCCGAGACCAGAGCCGACAGGACGTCGGCGAGGGGCCCATCTCTTGCATCCACTTCTTCAGAATCGCGCGCGGCTCAACCGGATGGATCGGTTCGTTGGGAGTTACGCCCATGAGACACGCCCGCACGCGGATCCGGGACGGCCGCAGGACGCTCGCCGCCCTGCTGATCGGCGGCTACTGCGTTTGCGGCTGGGGATGCCACCAGCACCATTACTACTACTATGGGGCCTCGGGAGCGGGCAGCCCCTGCCCGCCGGGGACCGTGTCCTCGGGCGTCGTCGTGCCCAGCAACGTGACCGTCGGTCCGGTCTGCGAAGTTCCTTCCTCGGTGAACGGCGAGCCCGTCGTCATCGACGGCCCGTCCACCGTCATCGACAACGGCCGGGCCAAGCCGAAAGTCGTCGTCAGCCAGCCCGACCGCAGGACCTCAAAATACGGCTGGCGCAACAGCAATCCTGAGGACGTACCGACCTTCACTCAGATCGAAGGCGCGGTCGGCGGCACGAGGGTCAAGTAAAGCGAGAGATCCTCACGTCGCGGCATGAAGGGATGATTCCGCGTCAGCGTGAGTCGTCGTTCGCAGGTCGATGCTCGATCGCGTCCGGATCGCCCCCGCGAGTCGCCAGGCCGGCGAGCGCCTGACGAAACGAGACGACGTGGAGGAAGATCCCGATCGGCGCCAGGAACGCCGGCACCCAGACCACCGGCCACGCGGCGATCGCGGTGAACGGCGCCCCCGACCAATCCAGGTGGAGGGGGCCCGGAACGGACGTGGCGACAGTCCCGATCGCGTTGAGCAGCATCGCCAGGCCGAAGACGTTCCAGGCGATCGTCGCCCGAGGCCCGATCCAGCCGGAGGTGATGCCGGCCGCCGCCAGCGGCGCGGTGAGGCCGACGAGGGCGTCGAAGTTCCGGCCCTCGAACGTGATCTGCACCGGCGCAAACCCCTCCGTGTAGAGTCCCCAGAAGGCCAGTTCCACGGCCACCCTGAAGGACTGGAGGGCCACCGGCTGCCACGGAGGGACCTCCCCGATAATCCGCCGGGACGCCCTGGTCGAACCGAGCCCGACGAACGTCGCGAGGCCCGTCAAGGGGACCAGCGGCCAGCGGGGCGGGCGGGCCTCCCACTGGGAGAGGACCCCGCTCATGCCGACGAGCGCCGTCGCGCCCAGCCAGACCATCATCACCGCCGCGAAGGAGGGGGCGAGCCAGCGGGGCAGCCCGGCCTTCCGAGCCCCCCGCGCCGTCCCAAGGGTGAGCAGGAGGACGACGACGAACGTCGTCCCGGTCAGCAGTGCAGCGGTCCCGATCGATCCGGTCATGGCCCACCTCTCGACGATTGGGGGAGAGGCGATCATACGAACGCCGCGCGATGCTTCTCGATGAACGCCTCGAGCGTCATCGGAGGACGACCGCCGAGCTTCTCGACGAGGTCGTTGGTCCCCTCGAAAACGCCGTTCTGATGGTCGATCGCGACCTCCTTCAGATGCTGCACGACGAAGGAATCGCCGATTCTCTTGGTTTTCCCGCCCAGTTCGCCATACATGTTCCGGGAGGACGCCCCCTCGGTCGGGCTCTGGCGGCCGGAACTCTGCAACGCCAGGAACGTCTCGAAATCAACCTGCTTGTACTCCACCCGCTTACCCAGCACCCGGCTCAGGACCACGGCCGTCTCCTCGTAGGTGTATTCAACGGGGCCGTAGAGCGGATAGATCTTCCCCTTGTGCGGCGCGGGGTCGTCAAGGATTCCGGCGATCACCCGGCCCTGGTCCTCGGCGGCGATCGGGGCGTGCTTCCCCGTGCCGAACGGCACATGAAGCAGTCCGGCCTTGATCAGCGGCGAGAGGTAGATGAGCCACTCGGCGAAGTAGGTCGGCCGGATGTGGGCGACCGTCAGGCCGGACCAGTCGAAGACCCGCTCGGAGAGCCAGTGGTCGGTCGCGGCATGACTCTTCGCGTCCTCCCGCGCTGACTTCTGCGACATGTTGACGATGCCGTCGACACCGGCTTCCTTCGCGGCCTGCGCGAAATAGGCCGTCGCCTCCAGGATGCCGGGTCGGATCGGATAGACGAAGTAGGCCCGCTGCACCCCGTCCAGCGCGGCCCGGACCTGACCGAAGTCGAGCAGATCGCCGTAGACGACCTCCACGCCCCGGGCCCGCAGCCGCTCCGACCTCTCATCACGCCCGTGGGCCAGCGCCCGGACCTGATGGCCGCGAGCCAGCAACTCGTCGACGGTCGCCCGACCGGTGTCGCCCGTCGCGCCGGTGACCAGGATCTTGATCGATGACATTGGACTTCTCCTCGGCGAGAGAATAGGATTGTGTTCGACATCCAAATACTAGGCACCCCGATTTAGATGTCAACTATAATCCCAAAGTTTCGCCGAGGAGTTTCCCATGCGGAAGTCGAGGGAAGAGGCGGTGGAGACCCGCAAGCGGATCGTCTCGGCGGCCGCGCGCCAGTTCCGGAAGAACGGGATCGTCGCGACGGGGCTCAACGATCTGATGAAGGCCGCCGGCCTGACGCACGGCGGCTTCTACAAGCACTTTGAGTCGAAGGACCAGCTCGTCGCCGAGGCGTGCGCGGAGGCCGTCGACGGGCTGATCGAGATGATGGCGGGGCAGCCGACGTTCCCGGCCGCTGTGGCGGCGTACCTCTCGACCCAACACCGGGACAATCCCGACGCCGGCTGCCCGCTCGCCGCGATCGGCAGCGAGCTCTCCCGTTGCGAGGGCGAAACTCGCCAGGCGGCGACGGAAGGCTTCGAGCGGCTCGTGACGCTCCTGGCAGAGAAGTCCGGGGCCGAGGACGCCAGGCGTCGCGCCCTGGCTGCGGCCTCGATGATGATCGGCGCGGTGACGATGTCGCGCATCGTCACCGACCCGAAACTCTCGACGGAGATTCTCCACGAGGTCGAGAAAGCCCTGGCCGAAGGCTGAGCCAAGCTGCGGCGATCACGGACGGCCCGACGACGCGGGAACTCGGTCTGTCGGCGGTTTCGAAGCGTCTCCGGGGGCGGCATGAGTCGGCGGATGGGACGACCTCCCGCGACCGGAACCCTATAACTTTTGCCCCATCGACACCTCTTGCCCGACACCGGCATCCCGACCTTCGGCGCCAACCCACGCGTAGACGGCGACTTCTCTATCTCGCCACAAATTGCTAGAATATCTGGGCTTCTTTGATGCACATCTCAAGTTCTTCCAGGTATTTGCCGACATGAGGCGGACTCGATCGTGGAAGGAGACGCGCGCGCTCGTGACCGGCGCGTCCTCAGGGTTGGGGAAGGCGATCGCGGAGGATCTCGTCCGCCGAGGCGCCCAGGTGCTGCTCACCGGCCGATCGCTCGCCCGCCTGGAGGAGGTTCGCAACGACCTCGTCCACGGAGGGGCCGATCCCAACCGCGTCAGCATCATCGCGGCCGATCTCACCGTTGAGGCTGACCGTCGTCGTCTGTTCGACGAGGCGGCGAATCGGTTCGGCGCGCTCGACCTGGTCGTCAACAATGCGGGCGTCGGCGCGACAGGGCAGTTCGACACCCATGAGCCCTGGGTCCTGCGCCGGGTCTTCGAGATCAACTTCTTCGCCATGGCCGAGGTCTGCCGCGCCGCGCTGCCGATGCTCGCCGAAGGCGTGGACCCGGTGATGCTCGTCACGGGCTCGGTCAACGCCCGCCGGGCGCTGCCGGGACGCTCGGAATACTGCGCCAGCAAGTTCGCCGTCACCGGCTTCCTGGAGTCGATCCGGATCGAGTGGCGGCGTTTCGGGATCCACGTCGCTCAGTTGAACCCGGGCTTCTCAGCCACGCCGTTCGACGATCACGCGGTCGTGAAGACGGCGAGGGTGTCGGTGGCCGAATGGCGGACCATGCCGCCGGAAGCCGTCGCCGCAGCGGCGCTTCGGGCCGTCGAGAAGAAGAAGAGCGAGATCACCCTCACCGGCAAGGGAAGGCTCCTCGTGCTGGTGAACCGGATCGCCCCTCGGTTCGTCGACTGGGGCCTCTCGCGATGGCTTCTCCGCCACTTCCCCGACGCTCCCTCCCTGCGAAAGGGTTCGCCGAAGCCGCCGCGACCGGTGGGACACGCCTCTTCCTGAGGGAAGACCGTCAGACGGTCGGACCGACCAACGTGCTCGACGCGGAGCCGTTGCGCGGGGCCGAGCCGAGACGGAGGCGCCGCAGGTTCATCGTCGGCCGGAACATAACCAGCAAGGCCAGGGGAAGGTACAGCAAGACCAACGTCCCCCCCTTGTCCAGGTACCAGAACTGGCTGGCCGCCAGCAGCGCCGCCGACATCGCGATCAATTGGGCCAGATCCTTCTGGGCCGGCCAGAAAGTCACCACCAGAACCATCGCCGCGTAGCCGATCAACACCGGCAGGCGGAAGCTGGGATCGATGCCGCCCCAGAAGCTGTTGGCGCTCGATGGGGGGGCGAACCGCGGGAAGAGGCCGACCTCGGCGATGCTCCGCGCCCCCAGTGCGCCGGCCCACTCCGAAAGGCCCAGCCCGGCCGCCCCCAAGAGCGCGCAGACGAAGGCCACGGACGCCGCAACGGAGATGTATACGATCCGCTGCCGCCCCCGGTAGAACCCCGTCCAGAGGGCGATCAGCCCCAGACAGGCCGGGATCCATCCCGCCGCCAGGCCGATCAAGAGCCCGGAAATCGCCGGCCGCGCGTACCAGAAGACCGCATAGATGATGAGCGCCGAGGCGACCAATTGACCGCTGTCCACCAGGGCCATCCGTGTGTATGGCAGGAGCAGATAACAGGCGGCCATCGACAGGCCGGTGAGCGAGCGTTCGTAGTGTCGCCAGCCGATCAGCCACAGCCCCGACGCCAGCGCCAGGTGCGCCAGCACGGCCAGGACTCGTGAGACGATCACCTGGGGCCGTTCGTGCCTGAGCGAGTTCGGGAGAGGCGTGATGTCCAGGACCTGCTGGACCGCCGCGTTCTTTTCAACCGGCTTGGGAGATCGCCCGTTGCGGTCGTGGCCGGAGGGCTCAGCCGGATTCCGCGCTGCGCCGTCCTCAACAGGGAGACTCACGGTCTCCACCAGCAAAAGGCCGAGGACGCCTATGGAGAGCGTCAAGAGTCCCGAGGCGCTGAGATTCGGCTCCAGGAGTGGACGTCTGGAGAACCCCAGGTCGACCAGGAAACGAACCAGCCAGGCGGCCGTCCCACCGAAGAGGAGGATGAAGCCAATCCAGTGGCGCTTCTCGCCGCCGGCCACGATCAGCATCATGCCGGGCACGAGCGCGAAGAGGAGCAAAAGGTCGAGGTTGCGAACGCTCCAGATCCGGCCGAATTTGAAGAAAAGCGTGACGCAGCCCAGCAGCGAGAGGAAGAGCCAAACGTATGGCCCTAAACCCAAATCGGTGACGAACGGCCCTTCCATGGAGACCTCGTCAGTCTGACTGATAGGGGATGGGTGAGCCGGAGAGCTGGCAGAGGGCGTTCATCGCCGCTCGCTGCTCGGCTTCCTTCTTGTTTCGCCCCCAGGCCGGAGCATAGCGATTGCGGCCGATCTGAGCCGCGATCTTGAAGCACTTCGAGTGATCCGGGCCCTTCTCGTCGAGCAGCAGATAGGTCGGCGTCTCGCCGAAATCGCGCTGGGCGGCCTGCTGGAGGTTGCTCTTGTAGTTGAGCCCGTTCTGGCCCTCGACGGCCGATTCGATCTCGGGCTCCATGTAGCGGGTGATGAATCGGGCCGCGGCGGGCATGCCGCCGTCGACGAAGATCGCGCCGATGAGGCTCTCGAAGACGTCCGCCAGCAGCGACGACGGGGTTTGATCGCCCGCGCCCATCCCCTTGCCCAGAAACAGGTAAACGTCCAGTTCCAGGGTCTCGGAGATCTTCGCGCAGGTGCGTCGCGAGACGACGATCGACTTGATCCGGGTCAGTTCCCCTTCCTGATAGTCGGGGAACTTGCGGAAGAGCATCTCGCAGACGACGGCGCCGAGGATGGCGTCCCCCAGGAACTCCAACCGCTCGTTGGAGGCCAGGCGGTGATTCGCACCGGAGGCGTGGGTGAGCGCCTCCCGAAGCAGGTCCGGGTCGTGGAATTCATAACCCAGGACGGCCTGGCACTCGGCGAGCAGGCGTGCCTCGTCCCGGTGGGTCGTGGTGTTTGGCGCAGCGATGGTCGTGGCTCCCGGCGGGAGTCGCGCAGGGACGGTCGGAGGTGGTCCGAAATCAATACGAATACCAGGCTAGCTCGCGGGAAATCCCGTGTCAACCGTCTGATGCGTCGATTTCCCGGATCCGGGACGCGGCGTTGGCGTGCGAGATTCCTATGGATTTCGTCGGCTTGAGCGCATACCGTTGAATTGTGAACATCGCCGCAATCACTACGTGCTAGTACCATTGATCCGACCGACAACGGAGGCCCCATGTCCCCATCCTCTGACGTCCTGAACGCCTTCGTCTTGCTCGACCGCTCCGGCTCCATGAGTACGCGATGGGACGAGGCCCTGGGGGCGATCAACGCCTACGTGCACGAGTTGGGGGAAGCCGCCGTCGCGACGCTGGCGACCTTCGACGCGGTCGACGGCCTGAAGTTCGAGGTGATCCGCGACCGCACCCCGGCCGCCGATTGGAAGGACGTCAAACCCAGCGAAGCCTCGCCTCGCGGGTACACGCCGCTGCTCGACGCTCTCTCGCGCATCATCGCCCTGGCCGAGGCGGCCGGCGGCGAGAAGACCATGATCGTGGTGATGACCGACGGTCAGGAGAACGCCAGCCGCGAGATCACCAAGGAGAGCGCCCGCGCTGCGGTCGAACGTTGCAAGGCGAAGCACTGGCAGGTCATCTTCCTTGGGGCTGACTTCGACGCCTTCGCCGAGGCCGGCGGAGTCGGCGTCGGCGTCCACCAGACGATCCGCTCCCGCGGCGGCAGCTACGGCCTCACGATGAAGAGCATGGCCCGCTACTCGCGGGAATACCGCGACACCGGCAAAGGCGTCGCCTTTACTGACGAGGACCGCAAGGAGGCCGATCAGTAAGCCGTCGGCCTCCGGCCCATCGCCTCAACGGTTCGGCACTGCCGCAGGGGAGATTCGTCCATCGACGGCCCACACCCCGCGAACGCCCCGAAAGGCGCCGGTAACGACGGCGGTGATCGTGTGATCGTCCTTCACGAACAGGGAACCCCAGAGCTGCTTCGATCCGGCCTCGTCGGGAAACGGGTAGGACCTGTTCGTGAAACCTCGGGCGTCGGCGTCGCCCGTGCAGACGACGAGGCGGCAGTCGCGCATCGCCCCCGAACGGTCCTCCTGAAAGGAGATCGCCGTCGAGCCGTCGCCGAGCCGTCTCAGATAGGGCGCGCCGGCGTACCAGGAAGGGTTGAGAGGTTCGGCGAGCGCCCCCCAGCGCCGGGAGTCGTCGCCGCCGACGACGCCGTCGCGGCCAGGCTCGCGGAGGATGATGGACGGCTTGAACCGATCGCCGGAGAGGCCGTCGTCCTCGATGGCGACGGCCACGCGGCGGCCGTCGGCGAGCAGCGCAGGGACGGGCATCCCATCGCGACGACCTCGGCGAAAGGCGAACGCTTCGGCCGGGCTCCAGGTCGAGCCGCCGTCGACGGATCGAAGGACGTCGATCTCCTGTTCGTTGGTCGTCGGGAACGGCCGCTCGTTGGCGAAGTAAACCTGGATCTCCCCCGAAGGGAGTTCCACCGGCGCGGGCTCCCAGCAACCGTCCTGGAAAGTCGTCCCGCCCTCGTAGAGCGTCCGGGGCGGAGACCACGTCCGGCCGTGATCGTCGCTCCGAGCCATCCGGATCAGGAAGGGCCGAGTCAGTTCGGCCTTCGCAGCGCGTTCGCGTTGCATCCGCACGGCCTTCCTGGGCCGTTCGTTCCAGAAGTAGAGCAGGGGACCGGAGCGGGTCGGCAGGATCTCGGCGTTCGTCAGCCAGCACTCGGGGTCCTCGTTCACGAGGACCGGCGCTTCCCAGGTCGCGCCGTCGTCTGCGCTGCGGCGGAAGTACAATCGGCCGCCGCGGTCGTAGGCGCAGCCCACTCGCCCATCGCCCAACCGCGCCATCCGGGCGTAGTCGGCCCCCTCTTGCACCAGGCGGAGCGTCTCGGGCTCCCACGAGACGACCGGAGGCGCAAAGCCGGCCGCAACGATCAGGATCAGGATCGACCAAACCAACGCCAGGCCAGGCCGCACGATTCGAGCAAGCATCGAAAGGTTCCCCTGCATCAAAGACCTCCCTTGATCGTAGGCCCTTCGATACCCAGGTGCGATCCCCAACCGACATCGGCGTCGCGGTGGATGGGGCTTCCTGGATCGGCTAAGCGGGTCTGTCGAATCGGTTCCGGGTGGTGGTAAGATATCGGAATCCCTGTTCGAGATCGGTCAGCGAGGGTTTCGCGAGCGAGAGCGCAACCCCGGATGAACTCATCGAGGTCGGAAGCGTGTCCTCGATTCCTCCTGATCGCCCTTCCCAGAGAAGATTCCCAACCACGCGCTGGAGCCGGGTGGTCGCCGCTACTGGTTCAGGCGCTCCCCAGGGACGCGAGAACCTTGAGGCGCTCTGCGAAGCATACTGGTATCCGCTCTACGCTTACGCCCGCCGTCGCGGCCATTCGCCCGAACAGGCGCAGGATCTGACCCAGGACTTCTTCGCGTACGTGCTGGAAAAGGATCTGCTCGCCCGAGCCGACCCCCATCGAGGCCGATTTCGGTCGTTCCTGCTGGGGGTTTACACCCACTATCTCGCGAACCGGCATGATTATGAGCACGCCCTCAAACGCGGAGGCGGACGCTCGGCCCTGTCGATCGACGCCACGACCGCCGAGGGCCGCTACGACCGGGACCTCGTGCTGAACCTGACGCCAGAGCGGATCTTCGACCGTAGCTGGGCGTTAACGCTGCTCGGCCGGGTCCTGGACGAACTCCGCCGCGAGTACGAGGATTCCGGTCGCGAAGCGGTCTTCGAGACGCTCTCCGTCAACCTGACGGAAGGGCCGCAGGCCGAATCCTACGCGGCGATCGGCCGGCGGCTGGGCGTCTCTGAAGGCTCGGCGCGGGTCGCCGTCCACCGACTGCGCCGCCGTTACGCCCATCTGCTCCGATGCGAGATCGCGGCGACGGTGGAGGACTCCGAAGAGATTGAGGACGAGATTCGAGCGCTCTTCGCCGCCCTCCAGGCCTGAGCCGGGAAATCGGTCGCGTCGCGGTAACGGCGCAATCCCATTTGCTTAATACCTCCGATGAGGGGCCGAACCGGCGGCCGAACCGGGCTCGTCGAGTCCGACTTCGAGTGGGCGCCAAGTCAAACCGGAAGCCCGATCATGCGGACCGAAAAGATCTGCCGACGTTGCGGCGCCCAGCAGCCGGAGGACGGCCCAGCCGGGCTTTGCCCCGGCTGCCTGCTTGGACTGAGCCTCGACGCCCTTCAGCCCGCGGCGCGGGACGAACCGCACCGCGCTTTACCGGCGTTCGGCGCATCGCATCCGCCGACGGCCCGAACCACCGAGGACGAGTTCCGGCTGTCGCCGCCGGCCCCGGGGGTCCTCAGCGACCTCGACCGAAGCATCGGGACGATCCCGCGCGTTCTGCTCCGCGACGGCCGGCCCGACAGCGCTCAGCCTGTGCGTCCTCATTCCGAGGAGGTGCCGTCCACTTCGGGCCTCCCAAGCCGGTATCAGCTCTTCGGCGAGTTGGCCCGCGGGGGGATGGGCGTCGTGCTGATGGGGCGCGACGTCGACCTGGGCCGGGAGATCGCGCTCAAGGTTCTCCTGGAACGGCGTCGCGACGATCCGGAAAGCATTCGTCGGTTCATCGAGGAAGCCCAGATCGGCGGCCAGCTTCAGCACCCGGGGATCATCCCGGTGCACGAGTTGGGCCGGCTGCCGGACGGCCGGCTGTACATCGCCATGAAACTCGTTCGCGGCCAGACGCTGGCCGCGTTGCTGCGGACGCGGCGGGGGCCGTCCGACGACCTCGCTCGGTTCCTGGCGGTGTTCGAACAGGTCTGCCAGGCGATCGCCTACGCTCATACGCGAGGAGTCGTGCACCGCGACCTGAAGCCCTCAAACGTCATGGTGGGGAGCTTCGGCGAGGTGCAGGTGATGGATTGGGGCCTCGCCAAGGTGCTCGACAAGGGAGGCGCCGCCGACGAGGCTCCCCGAAGCGCGGGGTCGGACGAGCGAGGCGCGGTGCGGATGGTCCGAAAGGGGTCGGAAGCCGGCGCGTCCTACGCCGACGCCGTGCTGGGAACGCCCGCCTACATGGCCCCCGAACAGGCCCGAGGCGCGTTCGACACCCTCGACGAACGCGCCGACGTCTTCGGCCTGGGCGCGATCCTCTGCGAGATCCTCACCGGAGCGCCGGCCTACGCAGCTCCGACTGACGAGGCCATCTACCACCAGGCGGCGCGGGCCGACCTGGCGGACGCCCGCGCCCGGCTCGACGCCAGCGACGCGGAGTGTGAGTTGGTGGCCCTCGCTCGTTCGTGTCTGGCCCCGGCGCCCAAGGACCGTCCGCGCGACGCCGGAGTGGTGCTGGCTCGATTGACCGCCTACCTGACCCATGTCCAGGACCGGCTTCGAGAGGCCGAACGGGCTCAGGCCCAGGCTGAAGCCCGCGCCGAGGAAGAGCAGACCCACCGCATCCTGGCCGACGGCCTGGCCCGCGAAGCCGAGGCGCGAGCGGCCGAGGAACGCAAACGGCGGATCCTGACGGCCGTCCTGGCAGGCGTTCTGCTGACCGCCGCTCTGACGGGGGCCGGGGTCTGGTCCCTCACGGCCCGCTACCGAGCGGACCGCACCCTTCGGACGACGACGGAGATCGAGGAGGCGCTCGCCGGGGCCGACGATCTTCGCGATCGCGCCCGAACGGCGGCCGAATACGATCCTGCGCTCTGGGTCGAGGCGACCGAGTCGGCCCGTCGCGCCGAGCTGCTGCTCAGTCACGGCGAGGCGACGCCCGCCCTCGGCCGTCGCGTGGTGGACCTGCTCGCGTCGATCAGCGCCGAACACGCTCAGGCCGACGCGGCTTTCAAGGACCGCGACATGGTCCAGCGGCTGGCCGACATCCACGCCAACACGTCGTCCCACCTGAGCCGCAGCCGCGAGGACGCCCAGTACGCCGAGGCCTTCCGTGACTTCGGCATCCCCGTCGACGAGTTGAGCCCCGCCGAGGCCGCGGCGCGGATCGCCGCGCGACCGATCGCCATTGAACTGGCCGGCGCCCTCGACCACTGGGCATTCAGCCGACGGCGGAACCGTCCGCCCCGGATCGCGGAGGCCGAGCGCCTGATCCGCGTCGCCCGCATCGCCGACCCCGATCCCTGGCGCAATCAACTCCGCAACGCCCTCGACCTCATGACCGTCGACCGGTCCCGAGCCCGAACCGATCTGGAACGCCTGGCGGCCTCCGCCGACGCCACCGGCCTGACCGCCGCCAGCGCGGAACGCCTGGCGTGGGCGCTGGCCGATCTGGGGGACAGCGAGGCCGCCGTCGCCCTGTACCGAGCCGCCCAGCGCGCCCATCCCGACGACTTCTGGATCAACAGCAACCTCGCAAGCTCGCTGGTGCGCCTGGAGCGATACGACGAAGCCGCGCGATTCGCATCCGTCGCGGTCGCCATCCGTCCCCGGACGGTGCATGTCCTCGTGCTGCTGGGGAAGGCGTTGCAGCTTGCGGGCCGCCTCGACGACGCTGAAGCCACCCTACGTGACGCGCTTCAAATCAACCCCCGCGACGCGGGCGCCCTCGCCGCCATGGACGCCGTCATCAAGGCGCGGAACGAGGGCGACGCGGGAATAGGCCCGGTCGATAGAAAAATTTCGAGGGAGCGGTAACGTTTCCGCCCCCCGTGCTTAATCCCTCAGTGAAGGCACTCTCGGAGGGTCGTTCCGGGAGGCGGTGAGAGACCCAGCGATCGGCCCCGGGGCTTCGCTTCCGGCCGCCCTTCTTCCTTGCCTCGATCCGACGCGCCTTCGGTGGTTGATTCGATTCGGCGGAGCGATGTGAGATTCGCATCGGAGCCGACGAACTTATCGATAGCAGCGGGCCGATTGGCCCACCCTGTGCCTGTCTTCGTCTTCGTCTTCGTAGTCTGATCCCGACCACTCGTGCAATCGGTCGGGACGCCCAGGTTAATCGCTCGTGAGTTCGACCTCGTCGGCCGTCGCGGCCTGACGGGATGTCTCGCGCCCAGGCTCTCATCTGAATCTGGACTTCTTCGTCCAGGCCTCGCCCGCGTGGCGACACGTCCATAGGTTTTTCAGCGTCGTTCCCTTCGAGTCCGTCCCAGCTCTTTCGGAGAATCATCCATGCGTCGTCGCGGCTTCACGCTGATCGAGTTGCTCGTGGTGATCGCCATCATCGCCGTGCTGATCGCACTCTTGCTTCCCGCCGTGCAGTCGGCCCGCGAGGCCGCCCGCCGAGCGCAATGCGTCAATAATCTCAAGCAGCTTGGGTTGGCCGTAGCCAACTATGAGAGCTCCCAGATGTGCCTGCCGCCGGCGCACGTCGGCTACAACTGGAACGACTGGTCGGCGACCTCGATGATGCTGGGCCAACTGGAGCAGTCGAACCTGTTCAACTCGATCAACTTCTCGACCGGCTTCGCCAGCCCGGCGACCATGCAGAACACCACGGCCTTCAACACCAAGCTCTCGTTCCTGCTCTGCCCTTCGGACATCGACCGGATGTCGAACTCGGCCGGCCACACGAACTACTCGATGTGCGCCGGGTCGGAAGCGTACACGATGAAGTACGGCGATAACTTCCGGGGCGTCGGCATCGACCTCGGCCAGCAGGGCGGGGTGGTCGGCCGCATCACCATGGGGGCGATCATCGACGGCACGAGCAACACGGCCTCGTTCAGCGAGCGAGTCAAGGGGATCGACTCGGGCCTGGATACGCTGAAGCCGACCTCCAGCGTCTCGAACACGAGCACCTGGTACCCCAACGTCAGCCCGATGGTCGACTACCTCTCGTGCAAGTCGCTCTACCCCAACGCGTCGAACCTGGCCAACCTGGCCCTCTCCGGGAATCCGACGAACACCCTCAGCGGCATGGGGAGCTTCTGGCATCTGGGTCTGGGCCGCAACGGCGGCATCTACACCCACATCATGACGCCTAACACCTGGAACTGCGTCACCAACAACCAGGACATGAACGGCGCCCTGCTCACGGCCAGCAGCCGTCACGCTGGCGGCGTCAACGTCCTGTTCGTCGACGGGTCGGTGCGGTTCATCAAGGACTCGGTCGCCCTCGGCCCCTGGTGGGCTATCGGCACCATCGCCAATGGCGAGGTCTTCTCCAGCGACTCGCTCTGACGCCCCCTCCTCGTGTAGCCAACGCAAGTATCAGGCCCTCTCGGTCCGAACCGGCGCTCCCGGTTCGACCTTGGGGGGGCGGAGGAAGCAAACCATGAATCGGAAAGTCGTGCGGTGGGCCGCCTCGTCCCTGGCGTCCGCCTGCCTCCTGGCCCTCGTCGGCTGCGGTGAACCGCACTATGAACACGCGAAGGTCCACGGCAAGGTGACGTACAAGGGCAAGCCCGTCACCACGGGGTCCGTCCTGTTCGTACCGACCAAGCCCATGGCCGACGGCAGCCTCCTGCCGGCCTCCGGCGAGCTTAACGCGGAGGGCACCTACGAACTGACTTCCGGCGGCGAACCCGGCGCGGTGATCGGCGAACACAAGGTCGTCATCATGGCCGTCGATCCCGGTGCGACCGCCGAAGCCGCTCCCGACGTCTCGAAGGTCGAAATCATCGGTCCCTCGCCCTCGGGGGGGCCGCCCAAGGGGGGCTCGAAGGTTCCCAAGTTCAAATCGCTCGTCCCCGAAAAGTACGGCGATCCCACCAGCACTCCGTTGGTCGAGACGGTGAAGTCGGGTGAGAATACCATCGACATCGAGCTGACTGACTGAGTCGGACGGGAAGGCGCGGCGCCGGCCCTCGGCCGACCTCCGCGAGATCCGCCCGTGCTCTCAAAACCGATCCGCATCCTCGCAACGGCCGTCCTGGCCCTGACCGCTTCCGCGGCCTGGGCCGGCGACGGCCCTTTCGTTCATCGCGGCTATTACATCACGTTCATGCGGATGCCGACCTACGACCTTCCCGACTGGAAGAGGATCGTCGACGGAGTCCGCGCGGACGGCGGCGACACCCTGATGCTCTGGGTCGCCGGCGGCTTCCGCTCGCGAAGGCATCCGATCACCTGGGCCTACAACCAGGACCACGAAAACGTCCGCGACGACTTCGTCCGCGACCTGATCGCCTACGCCCACACGAAGGGCGTGCGGATCCTGCTGGGCTTCACGCCGTTCGGCTACGACGGGGTGAACCGGTTCGCCGTCGATCACCCCGAATTGAAGGCGACAGGCCCGGACGGCAAGCCGACCGCCCCCTTCGGGATCGGCTGCTGGGGGTGGAACCTCTGCCCGTCGAAGCCCGAATCCCAGCGCCTGATGCTCGACTACGCCCGCGAGCTGGCTCGCGACTTCTACCCCGAAGCCGACGGCCTGCTGATCGAATCGTCCGACTACGCCGCCTGCCACTGCGCCGACTGCCGGGAACATTTCTTCGAACGCGAATTCGCCTTCGTGAAGGCGATCTCGGACGACGTCTGGGCCCGCAAGCCCGACGCGGAGATCATCGTCTACCCTCACTATTTCTCCGGTGCTGAGGCCCCCGGCCTGGGCGTCCGAGGAGCGAGGCTGCCGTTCGACCCGCGCTGGTCGCTCTTCTTCACGCCCCACAGCGCCCACCCAGAGCCGACGCTCATCAAGCGGGCTCGCGGCAGCTACTGGTCGGACGACTCGCCGGCCCGCCGCACCCCGCACGAGATCCAGGCCAACGCCCGACGCGCCCGCGACGAGGGGATGACCGGCTACGTCCCCTCGCTGGAGGCCTTCACCTTCGTCTCCCAGAAAGCCGACGAGGGCCAGGCGTGGCTCAAGGGAAAGCGGCAGATCCCGCTCGGCTTCGGCTGGCTCGCCCCGGGCGATCCGCCCTATGACGAGATCCTCGCGCGGGTGAACCGGATCGCCTACCGCGAGTTCAGCCGCAACCCCGACCTTGACTTCAACGCCTTCCGCGCGACCCTCGGCCGCGAACGGCTCGGCGCGGCCGACTCACCCCAGGCGGTCGACGACCTCCTCGCCCTTCAGTCCCTCTTCAACGCCGGCCGGACCTGGTGCCAGCCCGCACCCATCGCCAGCCCCGACCGGGTCCGCGCGATGACCTCACCGGGCGAACTCCCCGCCTCGCGGCGTGCCGAGATCCGAGCCGATCTCGACCGCCTTCAGGCCATCGCGTCGCGCCACGTCGAACCAAGATCCGACGGCGAACGCGAACTCCTCCACGTCGCGCGCTGGGTCCTCAGCCTCTGGGGCCCCGCAGAGCGTGGGCTCCTGGGCGAGTCCCCCTGATCACATCCCGCGGATTCCGCGAAGTTCATCGAACAGAATGGCAAATCAGAGCCCATATCTATTTAAGCGGGCAGCCACTCGCGAGGCCCTGCGATCGGAGGAACAGACGGCCCGGAAGCTCGAAAGATGACCAATCGAAGCCAATCCCAGACGCCGCAGATTCGCTCTCAAACGCCTACCCAACGAGATGTTGCGTCGATCGGCTTCGTTGCACGTCTGCTGCGAACGAACCCGGCAGGCGTGGGAGGTGGAATCGCAGGGCGGCTACGACGCGGCCTCCTCAATCACGCAGGCGGCCACGGTCGCCGGGACGGCGGCTTCGGGGGCGACGACGGTCTCGGTTCCGTAGCCGGTGTTTCGGGTCAGTTGGTAGCGAACGCCCGCGACGGCATCGTACGGGGACGCGAGCGGATCGGTCCGGAA
The DNA here is from genome assembly GCF_011065895.1 of Paludisphaera rhizosphaerae. Taxonomy (NCBI): domain Bacteria; kingdom Pseudomonadati; phylum Planctomycetota; class Planctomycetia; order Isosphaerales; family Isosphaeraceae; genus Paludisphaera; species Paludisphaera rhizosphaerae. Next base: position 188,168 of record NZ_JAALCR010000008.1, read on the forward strand.
GAGAGCGTCCACCTGGCGCTGGTCGACCTCGGGCAAGGTGGACAGGTCGATCAGACCGCGGACCCGGCTTTGGGGGCGGACCATACCGACGACTCCAATCCGTTCGACTTGCAGAAGCTCCATGGCGTCCGCCTCCTGAAAGCGATCCCTGGGGAACGCATCGCGGGACAGGGCCGAATCCGATCGGCCCCGGGCTTCGGCCTATGTTCAGCGTCAACGGCGACCGCGTCAACCGAAAAGCCGACTGCGCGGCCGGTCGGGAAAATCGCTCGTCGCCAGCCGCTGGCCTCGCGCGGCGGGGTCCGTTATCTTGCGGTCGACGGTCTGACTCCCGCGCGAGGGGGTCGGCTTCTGCCCGTCGATCTCGGAGAAAGGGGATAGGATCATGTGGGGACGGACGACCATCATACTCGCGGCGATCGGAAGCCTGACGGCGAACGCAAGACCGGCGGCGGGTCAGGGAGCCGGGCCAGAGCGTTATGACGTGGTCGTCTACGGCGGAACCTCGGCCGGAGTGGCCGCGGCCGTTCAGGCGGCGAGGATGGGGAAGACCGTCGTGATCGTCGAACCCGGCCGGCACCTGGGCGGGTTGACGACGGGCGGCCTGGGCGCGACGGACATCGGCAACAAGGCGGCCATCGGCGGGATCTCGCGCGAGTTCTATCGCGCGGTCGCCGCCCATTACGCCAAGGCTGATTCCTGGCGGCAGCAGACCCACGACGAGTACAACGATCGTCGCAAGGCCTCCGGCGACGACGCCATGTGGACCTTCGAGCCCCATGTCGCCGAGGCCATCCTCAACGGCTGGATCGCCGACGCCAAGATCCCCGTGAAATTCAACGAGCGGCTCGACCTCAAGAACGGCGTCCGCAAGCGCGGCAACGCCATCGAGTCGATCCGAATGGAGAGAGGCCTGACGCTCGAAGGGCCGGTCTTCATCGACGCGACCTATGAGGGGGACCTGATGGCGAAGGCCGGCGTGTCGTACCACGTCGGCCGCGAGGCGAACGCCCGCTATGGCGAGACGCTCAACGGCGTGGAACTCGGCCACAAGGGGCACCAGTTCCTCAAGGATGTCGATCCGTACAAGGTCGCCGGTGATCCTTCCAGCGGCCTGCTGCCGGGAGTCCACGAGGGCGGCCCCGGCGTCCACGGCGAGGGCGACCACCGCGTCCAGGCTTACAACTTCCGGATCTGCCTGACCGACGCCCCCGATAACAAGCTGCCCCTCCCCAAGCCTCCGGTCTACGACCCGCTCCGCTATGAGCTACTGCTGCGTTACATCCTGGCCGGCCAGTGGGACGCCCTGAAGCTCAACACGCCGATGCCCAACCGTAAGACCGACATCAACAACCACGGCGCGGTCTCGTCGGACAACATCGGCATGAATTACGACTACCCCGAGGCCGACTACACGCGCCGGGCCGAGATTTTCCAGGACCACGTCAACTACCACCAGGGGATGCTCTGGTTCCTGGCCAACGACCCGCGCGTGCCGGAAAAGGTTCGGGCCGACGTCAACCGCTGGGGAATCACCAAGGACGAATTCAAGGACACCGCTGGCTGGCCGTTCCAGCTCTACGTCCGCGAGGCGCGGCGGATGATCTCGGATTACGTCATGTCCCAGCACAATTGCCAGGGGCGTGAAGTCGCTGAGGACGCCGTCGGGCTGGCGGCGTACACGATGGACTCGCACAACGTCCAGCGCTACGTGAAGGACGGCCACGCCTGGAACGAGGGCGACGTGCAGGTCGGCGGCTTCTCGCCGTACCCGATCGCCTATCGCTCGATCGTGCCGACCGAGGCCCAGTGCTCGAACCTGCTGGTGCCGGTCTGCCTGTCGGCCTCGCACATCGCCTACGGGTCGATCCGGATGGAGCCCGTCTTCATGGTCCTGGGCCAGTCGGCGGCCACGGCCGCGGCGATGGCGATCGACGGCAAAACGTCGGTGCAGAAGGTGGACACGACGGCCCTCCAATCGCGGCTGCTGAAGGACGGTCAGGTCCTCAAGTGGACCGGCCCGAAGCGGGCGCCTTCCGTCGACGCGAGCAAGCTCCCGGGAGTCGTCGTCGACGACGACAAGGCCGTTCTCACCGGCCAGTGGCGGTACAGCAGCTCCATCACTCCGTTCGTCGGCGACCACTACCTGACCGACGGCGGCGACGGCCAGGGAGACATGTCCGCCCGCTTCACAATCCGCGTCGACAAGCCCGGCCGCTACGAGATCCGGCTGTCCTACTCGCCCAACGCCAACCGCGCCACCAACGTCCCTGTCGCCGTCCGCGACGCCGACGGCCCCCACGCCGTCCGCGTCAACCAGCGTCAGAAGCCCGCCGACGGTCCCTTCCACCCCCTTGGCGCCTTCCGCCTCACCCCCGACGTCCCCGCCGAAGTCGTCGTCTCCAACGCAGGCGCCGACGGCTACGTGGTCGTCGATGCGGTGCAGGCGGTGGCGAAAGGCGTGAGGTGAGAGCGATAGGATTCAGCTCACCTGGAAGTTCGCCGCCCTCGAGAGCCGGCGACCGGCGCAGAGGGCCGCGACTCCCAGACCGAGCAGCAACAGCGAGGAAGGCTCGGGGACTGCGGTCTGAGTCAACAGAAACGCCCGTGTCCGACCATTCGCATCCTTACCGTAACCGACGATCGAGCCCGAGTCGTTGATAGCCCGGGCGGAGGTAAGCTTCCATCCCAGGGCCGGGTCGATCAGGCTGTTCAGATCCAGCATCCTCGACCCGTCGTACAGAAACGCGTATTGATTACCTTTTGAACTTGTGGCGGTCCCGACGACCAGACCCGCATTGTTGACCCCGAACGCTTCACCGTGGAGATCGCTTGGAGCGGAGAGATCGCGCATCCCCGCGCCGTCGTATAGGAATGGGTGATCCACCCCGTTCGCAAGTCTGGACGAGCCGACGACCCATCCCTGGTCGTTGATCCCGACCGCGAGGCTGTACGATCCTCCGAGCGATCCAAGGTCGCGCATCGTGGTCCCATCGTAGAGCAACGCCGCCATTCCGGAGCCCGACCCAACGCCGAAACCAGCGATCCAACCGGACTCGTTGACAGCCCACGCCGTAGACATGTACATCCCGGAAGGAACGCCGGGCAGGTCATTGATGTTTCGCATCGATGCCCCATCGTAGACGAACGCTCCGTAGCCTCCATTCGCCGTCTGGGCTCTACCGACGATCCAACCCTGATCATTGATCCCGAAGGCCTCGCTGCTCGTCCCACCAAGCGTTCCAAGGTCGCGCATCGAGGTCCCGTCATACATGAACGCCCGCGAGGTGAAGTCCCCTGAGTAAATCGTGCCGACGACCTGGCCCGCATTGTTGACGGAGATCGCCTCGCTGGATTTGCCGACGGGCGCCCCAAGGCTGCGTACCCGCGTCCCGTCGTACAGAAACGCGTATTCGGAGACCCCGCTCACGCCAGTCATGCCGACCGCCCAACCGGAGTCGTTCATCCCGAAAGCCTCGCTGTAAGTCTGCCCGGCGACTCCCAGAGGAGTCAGCGTGTAGGCAACGTCAGCCCAAGCCGCCGATGGCGTCACGAGAGCCGCGACCGACAGGATCACATGAAAAAGGGTTCGCCAGTGCTTCATAACATCATTCCTGAGAAGGGGCTGTTTCGCCCCCCGAGTCCATCCACGATTCATCAAACAATGCCGTTTCGACAGGGCGAACGGCCCTCTCGAGAGCTTAACACCATGTATGGACGCAAGCCAGCTTCGATTTCCAGTCATCCCAAAAGAACTGTCTATTCAGTTTAATCAGACCGACGCTCGTCGCTCAGTGGGGCATCCTAAAGCGACACGACAGCCCCGATCCGGGCCAACTTCCTTCTTGGGGACGCTTGCGGGTCGAACAGGGCGGGTATACCTTCGCAGAGGGCACCTCATGCGGCGAGGCCAGGCGGCCTCGGTGAAACGGCCTGGCATTTCGTTGGAGTAAGCTGCTATGCCCCGGAATATCGTGCTGACGTTGACGGGGCCCGACCGGGTCGGGGTCGTCGAGGAGGTGACGCGGCTGGTGCTCGGGCGCGGGGGGAACGTCGAGTCGAGTCGAATGGCTCGGCTGGGGGGCGAGTTCGCCGTTTTGATGCTGATCTCGGCGCCCGAGTCTCGCCTGGAGGGGCTCGAAGGGGACTTCGAGGGACTCAAGGCCAAGGGGTACACGGTCGGGATCGCTCAGGCGGGCTCGACGGCCCAGGAGCACGAAGGTTGGAGTCCGTACCACATCGCCGTCGACGGCGCCGACCACGAGGGGATCATCCACGAGGTCGCCCGCTACCTGGCCGCGCACGGGATCAGCATCGAGGAGATGGATTCCGAATCCTCACCGGCCCCGACCAGCGGTGCTCCGCTGTTCTCCATGCGGGCGCTGGTCCTCGCCCCTCCGGACGCAGACGACTCCTGGTCGGCCGGCATTCGCGAGATCGGCGACCGGCTCAATCTGGAGATCGAAGTCGAACCGCTCCCTCTTGATCTCCAGGATTGATCGCCATGAACCGTACGGTCTTCGTAATGGCCGCGGGCGCCGCCCTGCTGGCGTCCGTCGGAGTCGCGACCGCGGGCGACGACTCGCAGGCGGCGCGGCCGACGACGGTGGTCGCCGCCGACGTCGGCGCTCGCGAGCCGCAGGTCGCCGTCGACGGCCACGGTCGAGTCTACGTCGCCTTCGGCGTCGGGAACTCGATCCGGTGTGCGCGATCGGAGGACGGCGGCAGGAGTTACAGGATCGCGACCGTCGGCGAGGCCGGCGTGCTCTCGCTCGGCATGAGGCGAGGCCCGCGGATCGCCGCGGCGGGAGACTTCGTCGTCGTCAGCGCGATCGTCGGTCGCGAGGGGAAAGGACGCGACGGCGACCTGCTGGCCTGGCGATCGACCGACGCAGGTCAGTCCTGGAAGGGGCCCGCGCGAGTCAACACCGTTGAGGGATCGGCCCGCGAGGGGCTTCACGGCATGGCCGCGGGGCCCGGCGGATCGGTCTTCTGCGCCTGGCTCGACCTCCGCGAGAAGGGGACGCTGGTCTACGGTTCCCGCTCGCGCGACGGCGGCGCAACCTGGGAGCCCGACAAGCTGGTCTATCGCTCGCCGAGCGGGAGCGTCTGCCAGTGCTGCCACCCCTCGGTCGCCTTCGGGCCGACCGGCGAACTGGCCGTGATGTGGCGGAACATCGTCGACGGCGCTCGCGACCTCTACCTCGCCCGATCGACCGACGACGGTGCGACGTTCGGCTCGGCGGAGAAGCTCGGCCGCGGGACCTGGCGGCTCAACGCCTGCCCGATGGACGGCGGCGCGGCGGCCCTCGGGCCGGACGACTCTGTTGAAACGGTCTGGATGCGCGAGAACACGGTCTTCGCCGCCAGCCCCGGCGGACGCGAACGAAGGCTCGGCCGCGGCGTCCAGGGTTGGACCGCGTTCGGGCCGAACGGCCCCTATACCGCATGGCTCGCCGCGAGGCCGGGCAAGCTCCTGGTCCTGCCTCCAGGCCGCGACGAACCCCTCGCAATCGCCGAGGACGCCAACGACCCCGTCGTGGCCTCAGCTCCGGGGGGACGCGGACCGGTCTTCGTCGCCTGGGAGTCGAAGTCGACGGGAATCCAGACCATGAGGCTGGACGCCCCTTCCGGCCGGTAAGGCCCTCAACATCCCGCCGCGAACCTCACATCGCCGCGCCGACGATTCCGGCGCGCGATGTGCAGAGTCATTCATCGGCAGGCCGATGACGCCCTCGGGATGAAGAGGTTCCAACGATGGATAACAGGTCGAGGAGCGGGACGAGCGACGTCCTCGTCGCGACCGGGATCGAAGGGCTGGACGACGTTCTGGGCGGCGGTCTAACGCCCAACCGCGTCTATCTGATCGAGGGAGATCCCGGATCGGGCAAGACGACCCTGGCTCTGAATTGCTTGATGGAAGGCGTCCGGAGGGGCGAGCCGGTCATCTACGTCACCCTCTCCGAAACCCGCGCCGAGTTGGAAGCCGTCGCCGAGGCCCACGGCTGGTCCCTGGCCGGGATCGCGATCGTCGAGCTGACCGCCGACGAGGGCGAACTGGAGCCCGACAACCAGTACGCGATGTTCGAGCACTCGGAGATGGAACTCGGCGTCACCACGAAGGCGATCCTCGCCCAGGTCGAGGCTTTGAAGCCGCGCCGGGTGGTCGTGGATTCGCTCTCGGAGATGAGGCTGCTGGCCCAAAACGCCCTGCGATATCGGCGTCAGATCCTGGCGCTGAAGCAATTCTTCATCGGTCGCCAGTGCACCGTTCTGCTGCTCGATGATCGGACCTCGGAGACCGAGGACCTCCAACTCCAGAGCATCGCCCACGGCGTCGTGAACCTGGAGCAACTCTCGCCCGAGTACGGCGCCGAGCGGCGTCGGCTGCGGATTACGAAGCTCCGGGGCCAGCGATATCGCGGGGGCTACCACGACTTCAAGATCGTCCCGGGGGGCCTGGAAGTCTACCCGAGGTTGGTCGCGGCCGAGCACTCGAAACCGATCGTCGAGCCGGTGCCGGTCCTGAGGAGCGGCGTGGCCGAGGTCGACGCTCTCTTGGGGGGCGGCATTGAATTCGGCACGAGCGTGCTCCTGGTGGGCCCTGCGGGGACGGGAAAGTCGTCGATGGCCCTCCAGTACGCTCGGGCGGCGGCGGCCGGTGGCATCCGCGCCGCGGTCTTCGCCTTTGACGAGCGGTTCCAGACCCTGCTTTTACGGTCGCGGTCGTTGGGGATGGATCTCCTACCGCTCATCGAGTCGGGGACCCTGACGGTGCAGCAGGTCGACCCGGCGGAGTTGTCGCCAGGCGAGTTCGCTCACGCGATCCGCCGCGCCGTCGAGGGGGACGCCGAGACCCCTGGGGCGAAGGTCGTCGTCATCGACAGCCTCAACGGCTATCTGAACGCCATGCCCGAGGAGCGGTTCCTCACTGCACAACTCCACGAGCTTTTAACCTTTCTGGGAAACAAGGGGATCGTGACCATCATGGTGGTCGCCCAGCATGGCATGGTCGGCACCCCGATGCACACGCCCGTCGACACCAGCTATGTGGCCGACGCCGTGGTCCTGTTCCGATTCTTCGAAGCGCACGGGCAGGTTCGCCAGGCCGTCTCGGTGCTCAAGAAACGGATCGGCGAGCATGAGCGGACGATCCGGGAATACCGTTTGAGCAGCCAGGGCATCGAGGTCGGCCGGCCGCTGGAACAGTTCGAGGGCATCCTCACGGGGACGCCCAAATTCCTCGGGCAGGCTCCACCGCCGATCGGTAGGGAGGATGGATAGGCCGAGCGACCATCCGGCGGAGCGGGTCCTCCTGCTCGCGCCCACGTCCAAGGACGCCGCCGCCGGAGAAGTCCTCCTGCGCAGAGAAGGCCTCGGCTGTATCATCTGCCGAGACCTGGACGTCCTGTGCGAGGAGGCACGACACGGTGCGGCCGTCGTCGTCGTGCCCGAGGAGGCGATCCTCTTGGATCGGGCCGGGCGAGTCGCCGGCCTCATGGCGGACCAACCTCCCTGGTCGGACCTTCCGCTCCTGGTCCTGACGGCGGCGGGCCCGGGATCGCGACGGTCGATGATCGTTCTCCAGACCGTCGGCCACGCGACGCTGATCAGGAGGCCCCTCCAACGCTCGGCGTTCGTCAGCGCCGTGGCCTCGGCCTTGCGCGACCGCCGTCGTCAGTATCGCATGCGCGACCTGTTGTTGGAGCGTGAGAACCAGGCCGCGCGGCTGGAGGAGGCCGACCGCCGCAAGGACGAATTCCTGGCGATGCTCGCCCACGAGCTGCGCAACCCGCTGGCGGCGATCGTCGGGGCCGTCGGCCTGGCGCTCGCGCCCCGGGCCGCGCAGTTCATCCCCGATTCGCTGGACGTCATCCGGCGCCAGTCGAACACGCTCTCTCGGCTGGTCTCGGACCTTCTGGACGTCGCAAGGGTCTCGCGCGGCAAGCTCGAGTTGAGGCGAGAGATCGTCGACGCTTCGGCCGTTGCTCGCCAGGCGGCTCGCTCCGTCAAGGCGATCGCCGATCGGAAGCGACAAACGTTGACGGTCGACGCGCCTGTAGAACCCTTGTACGTCGACGCCGATCCGACGCGTCTGGAGCAGATCGTTGGCAACCTCCTGAACAACGCGGCCAAGTACACCGAGCAGGAAGGTCGGATCTCGCTGACGGTCGTCCGGGAAGGATATGAGGCGGTCATCCGCGTCGAGGACGACGGCGTCGGGATCACGCCCGAGATGCTCCCCAGAATCTTCGACCTCTTCGCCCAGGTCGACCAGTCGCTGGCGAGGACGGAAGGGGGGTTGGGCATCGGCCTCACGCTGGTCAAACGCCTCGTCGAGATGCACGGCGGGACGATCGAAGCGACCAGCGAAGTCGGCCATGGGAGCGTCTTCACCGTCCGGCTGCGGCTCCACGCCGGCCCGGACGCCGCCTCGGCCGAGGCTACGGCGCAACGGACGACCACCGCCCGCCGCGTGCTTATCATCGACGACAACGTCGACTCGGCGAGGCTGATGGGGCTGTTCCTCGAAACGCTCGGCCACCAGGTCCGGGTCTCGAACGATGGCACTTCGGCGGCCGACGCCGCCCGCGACTTCACGCCCGAGGTCATTCTCCTGGACATCGGGCTGCCCGACCTGGACGGCTACGAGGTGGCCCGACTCCTGAGGCGGGAACCGCTCTGCGCCCGATCGCTCATCGTCGCCGTCACCGGATACGCCGACGAGTCGTCGATGACCCGAGGCTGGGACGCCGGCTTCGACCACTACTTCGCCAAGCCCGTCGACCTCGAAGTCCTGGCTTCTCTGATCGAGCAACTCCCCTGACGCCCCCCGGACGCTTCCCGACCGAGCCCTCCGCAGGTAAGCTGGCGACTCAACCTCCCCGACGCCGCCCACCCCTTACCGAGACGAATTCTCATCATGGATCCATCCGAGCGCAATCGGCGATCGTTCCTCAAGTCCTCCGCCGCCCTCGCCGGAGCTTCGGCGTTGATCGGCAGAACGACGCGGGCCGAAGCCTCGCGCGGGCCGCTCATGGCTTACGTGGGGACGTTCAGCGCCCCTCTGCGCGACGTCCTGCCGACGCAGGTGGATCGACCGCCGGGGAACGGCCGTGGGATCCACCTGTTCCGGGTCGATCGCGAATCCGGGGCGATGTCGCCCGTGGGCGTCCACGAGATGGGCGTCAGCCCAAGCTGCCTCGCCGTGAGCGCCGATGGAACTCGCCTGTACTCGGCCAACGAAACCGACCGTGTAGGCGAGAACAAACATGGAAGTGTTTCCGCCTTCGCCGTCGACCGGACGACCGGAGGGCTGACGCCGCTCAACACCGTCGGCTCAGGTGGAGCAGGGCCGACTTATGTGAGCATTCATCCGTCAGGCCGGTTCTTGCTGGTCGCCAACTACTTCGGCGGCTCCATCGCCGTGCTGCCGATCCTGGCTGACGGCCGCCTGGGCGAAGCCGTGGACGTGAAGGACGACGCCGGGACGATCGGCCCTGCGACCGCGACGAACGCCCCGCCGGGGAGCTTCGCCTTCAGCGGGCACGACCGGACCCACGCCCACATGATTCAGGCCGATCCCACCGGCCGGTTCGTGCTCCACGTCGACCTGGGACTCGACCGGATCTACGTTTGGCGGTTCGACGCGACGACCGGCCGCCTGACGCCCAACGACCCACCGGCCGTCGCGTTCCCTCCCGGCGACGGGCCGCGGCACTTTCACTTCCATCCCAACGGCCGTTGGCTCTACTCGATCCAGGAGGAAGGCTCGACGATCGTTCGGCTCGACTACGACGCCGAGACGGGTCGCCTGACGCCGAGGCAGACGATCTCATCGCTGCCTCCCGGTTTCGCCGGGAGCAATTTCACGTCGGAGATTCTCGTCTCCGCCGACGGTCGATTCGTCTATGCGGGGAACCGCCTGCACGACTCGATCGCCGTCTTCTCGGTTGGTCCCGACGGCGATCTCGCCTACGTGACCGAGGAATGGACCCGCGGCGATTATCCGCGGAGCTTCTCGTTCGACCCCACCGGGAGATTCCTCTACTGCTGCAACCAGCGGGCCGATCACGTCGCCGTCTTCCGCGTCGATCGCGCCACCGGCGCGCTCGCCTTCACGGGGCACTATGCGGCGGTGGGCAACCCGTCGATCGTCGCCTTCAACGATCTCGGCGGCGGTGGTTGATCCCCCGGCCGCACCCGAATCCTCGTCACGACTCCGGATCGACGGCCGCCCGTTTCACCGAGTACGAGGCGAAGACAGTCCCCTCGAACAGAACGTCGTAGAACGCCTTGCGGTAACGACGCTCGGCGAGGAGGCTCGGCTGAATGGCTGCGCGGGCGTGTTTCGGCGTTGGCGGGTCTCCCGCCAACCGCTCGCGAGCCGCGGCCAATTGACGGAAGCGGGCCATCGGCCCGACGTCATGCGCCTCGTCGATCCGCTGATCGCTCATCGTCGCCCTCCTACACACGGGACGGCACCACCGATTGATCGACCTCGATCCCTTTCGGCTTACAAAGGAACCCTAGATCACGAATGCGACGAACAATGCAGCGGAGTCGCCGAAGTCCCCAGCCAAAGCGCTCGGACGGGCCCATCTCAGCAACACCCCGCGATGCGTGGTCATCGGCTGTGGTCTTTGGTCTTCTCCAGCCGAGACTTTGAGGTTTAATCCCCCAGCCTCACTCGCGACCTTGCCGACGAGCCCGACGTGCTGCTAGCATGAACGACTGCAACATCGTCGATTCAGTTTTCATCGCAAGCCCGCGCGAAGACGACTGGATCGACGAAATTCAGAGACGCCGAGAGGTCCAAGAACGAGGGGATCGTCGGATCCAGCCCCTCGGGAGGCTCGTCATGAAGACCTCGGCTCTGAGAAGCCTGTTCCTCGCCACGCTCGCGCCTCTTGCCTCTCCGCCTTCCTCGAACGCTGAGGAGGCGAATCGGCTGGAAGCCGTCACCTCGTGGCCCGGTCGCGATTGGGAGACCGCCGAGCCCAGGACGGTGGGGATGTCCGCAGATCGGCTCGCCGAGGTCGCGACCTACGCCGAGCAGGCCGGGGGCGGCAGTGGCTGCGTCGTCCGTCGCGGCTGCATCGTGAAGGAGTGGGGCGACCCGAAACGCCTGGTCGACGTCAAGTCGGCGACGAAGGGAACGCTCGGAGCCACGCTCCTCGGCCTGGCCGTGGACGACGGACTGGTCAAGCTCGACGACCCCGCCCGAAAGTACTATCCCGAGATCAGCGCCGAGAGGCCCGACGACCGGCTCGACGAGATCACCATCCGCCAGCTCGCCACCATGACCGCGGGCTTCGACGACGAGCGGCCGCCCCGGCTGGTCTATCGGCCGGGAACGTCCGGGATCTACTCGAACGACGGCGCGAACATGCTCGCCGAACTGCTCACCATTCGGTTCGGCGACGACCTCTCGTCGGTGATCCGCCGCCGCGTGATGGGCCCCCTGGCCATCCAGCCGGACGAGTGGTCGTGGCGTCAGAACGCCTACCGGCCCAAAACGATCCGCGAGCACATCAGCCGCGAGTTCGCCTCCGGCCTGACGATCACACACCGAGCGCTGGCCCGGATCGGCCTTCTCTACCTTCACGACGGCGACTGGAACGGACGCCGGATCCTCTCGCCCGAGTTCGTCCATATCGCGACAACCCCTACCGACCTCCCTGCGTTCGTCCCCTATTACGCCTTCTTCTGGGGAAGCAACGCCCGGGGGACGTTCCCCGACATCCCCAAGGACGCCTTCTGGGCCCTCGGCCTGGGCGACAGCATCGTCGTCGTTTGCCCCAGCCTCGACATCGTGGCCGTCCGTATGGGGACCGGCTCCCGTGACTCAATGCTCCCCGGCGGCGAAAATAAAGAAGATTGGGGCGGACGCGTCGCCGCATTCTTCAAGCTCGTCGTGCAGGCCGTTGAACAGCCCTGACGAGCCGCGCGATATCGCCCTTCAGTTCAGCCGCACTCCGCTGAACGCCTCAGAAGCCAGTCGCGTTCGCGGACGTTGCGGGTGAGCGCAGCGGCCCGGTCGAACGCGGCGCGGGCCTCGGCGCGACGGTCGAGCTTCGCCAGCAGGTCGGCTCGCGCGGCGTGGTAATAGGAGTAGCCCTGAAGCGCCGGCTCCTCGGCCAGAGCGTTCAGAATTTCCAGCCCATCCGCCGGGCCGGTGGCCATCGCAACGGCCATCGCCCGATTCAACTCAATGACAGCCGACGGAGTGACGCGCGTCAATTCGCCGTAGAGGCGGGCGATCTCCGACCAGTCGGTGGCCTCCGCCGTCGCGGCCCTCGCGTGGCAGGCGGCGATGGCGGCCTGGAGTTGGTACGAGCCAGGCTCGGCGCTGAGGGCGTGGGCTCTCGCCAGGGCGGCGAGCCCACGGCCGATCAGGAGGCGGTCCCAGCGCGAGCGGTCCTGGTCGGCCAGGAGGATCGGCTCGCCGTCCGGGGCCGTCCGGGCCGGCGTGCGCGAGGCCGTCAGCTCCATGAGCGCGAGAAGGCCATGGACCTCGGGTTCCGCCGGAGCCAGGCCGGCAAGAATCCGACCGAGGCGCAAAGCCTCCTCACACAGCGAGGGCCGCATCCAGTCGTCGCCGGCCGTCGCGGCGTAACCTTCGTTGAAGATCAGGTAGATCACGCCCAGCACAGACGCCAACCGCTCCGAGAGTTCCTCGCCGCGGGGAACCTCGAATTCCACCTGCTTCTCAACCAGCGTCCGCTTCGCTCGAACGATCCGCTGGGCGATCGTAGGCTCCGACACGAGGAACGCGCGAGCGATCTCGTCCGTCGTCAAACCGCCCAGTAGCCGAAGCGTCAGCGCAGCGCGAGACTCAAACGACAGCACAGGATGACAGGCGGTGAAGATCAGCCGCAGCAGATCGTCCCCGACCTCGTCATCGAGCGCGGCATCGACGTCCGGCTCCGTCCGGGCCTCCTCCTCGAACCGGGCGGCGATCTCCTCACGACGCCGGTCGAACGCCTTGTCGCGTCGGAGGGCGTCGACTGCGCGGCGGCGGGCCGTCGCCAGCAGCCAGGCGCCCGGTCTGTCCGGGACGCCCGACCGAGGCCACTGTTCCATCGCCGCCACAAGGGCGTCTTGCGCCAGATCCTCGGCGAGTCCCACGTCGCGCGTTCGACGGGCCAGGATCGCGATCAGACGGGCCGACTCGATCCGCCAGACGGCCTCAATGGTGCGAGCGATCGGGTCTCCGGTCATGACGACCGATCAGACCAGAGCCCGACCGCCTGAGCAAGCCTCAGGACCTGGCCCGGTCCTCCAACTCCTGACGCCGCTTCGCCTCCCGCTCGCGGAGTTCCGGCGTGAACGCCTCGCCGAAGTCCTCGGGCTCGTAGACGCAGCGGATCTCGACCTCGGATTCGCCGTCGAAGGGGCAGGGGCAGCGACGAAGCCACTCCATCGCCTCCTCCATCGACTTGACCTGCCAGAGCCAGAAGCCGGCGATCAACTCTTTGGTCTCGGCGAACGGCCCATCCACGACGGTCCGCTTGCCGTCGGCGGAGAACTTCATGCGAGCCCCTCGCGAGCTGGGATGCAGACCCTCGCCGATGAGAAGAACGCCGGCCTTGGCCAGCTCCTGGTTGAATGCGTCCATATCGCTGATGAGCTTCTCGCTCGGCATCAGGCCCGCTTCGGAGTCCTTCGTCGCCTTCACAATCACCATGACTCGCATTGCTTCGCCCCCACTCGTTCGGATTCGACGCGCCGCCCGGCCGGGCCTTCCCAGCCACGACGATCGTCGTCACAACATCGTCGAACGACTCTCCGCGGAATCGACGACCCCCCGGGAAGATTTTCAGAAATCGGGCCGTCGTTCGAGGAAACCTCCAAAGTGAGAGATTTCGTTCCAATTTCTTGGAAAATCGGGCCGAAAGACTCTTGCATGCCGCATGTTGTATACCGTACGTTGCCACCATCGGTCGTTCTGGCGTGGAGGCGACGCCGTGTTACAACCTCGGAAGCTGGCGGACCAGGTCTACGACCATCTCTTGCGGATGATCCTGGCCGGCGAGTTGGAGCCGGGCAGTCCGTTGCAGGAGACGGATCTGGCGGCGCGCCTGGGGGTAAGTCGAACGCCGGTCCGCGAGGCCCTGGGGCGGCTCTCCGAGTTCGGGGTGGTGGTGACGCGGGCCAACCACACGGCCGTCGTCAGACCGCTCGGGGCTGAGGAGCTTGTGCACTTTCACCAGGTCCGCGAGGCCCTGGAGGGGATGGCCGCCGAACTGGCCTGCGGCAAACTCACGGCGGAAGACTTCGCCCGGCTCGAATCCCTGGCTGAGGCGGCTCGCGACCCAAAGCGGGCGGGGTACCTCGACGCGTTCAACGAGTTCGACCGAGAACTGCACGCCATCGTCGCCGAGCGGTCGGGGAACCCGGTCCTCGCCCGCGAGATCGGCAAGCTCCACCGGCTGACGATGATCGTGCACGAGCAGCTCGAACCGATCCTGATCCGGGGCGGGCGGTACGGGCCGGAAGACCAGGTGCGACTGCGTCAGGCCGGCTTTGAGCAGCATTGCGCGATCGTCGCCTTGCTTCGAGACGGGTCGCCGGCGGCTTGCCGCCAGGCCATGATCGACCACATCCGCTACAGTTGTGAGTACAAGGTCGGCCTGATGCCCGAGGCGGCTCCGCCGCGCGGGCCTGCCCGCACCAAAGGGCGACCGACGCCGGCGTGACGCCGGAACTCGATCGGGTCGGTGCGCTTCATCTCCGGTTTCGTGTCGTGCCACATTGAGTGATGGCTTCTATCCATTGCTCAGTCTGAGGATCTCCTTGTCGTGAACGACCAGGCCGCCGCCCGGTCGACGATTCAACGTCTGCTTCAGACGTGCGTCGCCCTCGCGCGGCTTCTTCTGACGACGAGAACGCCTTCGTGATGCTCTCTCCTGCGACCGCGTCTACCCAGCGGCGCATTCACAATTGCGTGAGGTTATGATCATGTGCAGCAAACGGATTCGCGGTTTCACTCTGATCGAGCTTTTGGTCGTCATCGCGATCATCGCCGTGCTCATCGCGCTGCTGCTCCCCGCAGTGCAGGCCGCCCGGGCCGCGGCGAGGCGGGCTCAGTGCGTCAACAACCTGAAGCAGATCGGCCTGGGCCTCCACAACTACCACAGCGCGTACGACTCCTTTCCCCCGGGCGAGTGCACCGCACCGAACCTGTTGCAGTCGCGGACGTTCTGGACGACTTCGGTCCTGCCGTTCCTCGAATTGGGGACGTTGGGGAACGCCTACAACTACGACGTCAGCGTCAACGCCGCCGTCGGCAGCCCGCTCTATGGGCTGATGAATTCGACGGTCACCCAGGCTTACATCAAGTGCTACCTCTGTCCGGAGGACAACGCGGGCACCTATCAGCGGGGGGTGTATTTCTGGAGCCGGACGAACTACGTCGCCTGCTACAGTCCGGACGGAACGATGATCGAGCCAGGCGTGAACTTCACATATGACACCCGGAACAACAACCCGACGTACCAGCCGGCGACGCGCAAGGCCCTCTTCAACTTCAACGTCACCCGAGGCGTCCGCGACGTCATTGACGGCACGTCGAATTCCGTGGCCTGCTCGGAGGTGATCGCCGGCCCCGACAACTCCAACGACGCTCGTGGCACGGCCTGGTACGACTGGGGCGTTCAGTACACCCACCATCGCCCTCCCAACACGACCGTCCCGGACTCCATCTATCCGACGGGCTACTGCATCAGCACCAAGCTCAAGTGCCCCTGCCTGGGGACCGCCATCTACTGGGGCGAGCAGGACTACGCCGCCCGCAGTTATCACGCCGGCGGCGTCAACAGTCTCCTGGCGGACGGCTCCGTCCGCTTCTTCAAGGACTCAATCAGCCTCATCACCTGGCAGGCGATCGCCAGCATCAGCGGCGGCGAGGTGATCTCGTCCGATTCCTACTGACCCGACCGGGCGCGTCGGAGGACTCCCCCACGCGCCTATGCGCCCTCTCATAGGGAACCTCCTCATGAAACGGATCGCCTGGCCGTTCCTCCTGGCCGCGCTCGTCGCTCTTGTCGGTTGTTCCGAACCGACCGGGCCACGAACGATGAGGGTCTGGGGCGACGTCTCCCTCGACGGCAAACCGGTCGAGCAGGGGACCATCACGTTTGACTCGATCGACGGCTCAGCCCCCGCTCAGGCCGAGATCAAGGATGGGCGCTACGACCTCCCGGCCGCATCGGGACCGGTCTCCGAGAAGACTTACAAGATCCGCATCAACGCCCCGGTCAAGACAGGCAAGACCGTCCCCAACGTCATGCCCACCGGCGGCCCGACCATGGACGTGCTCGCCGAATCCATCCCGGAGAAATTCCACGCCAAGTCGTCCATCCAGAAGACGATCTCCCCGGACGCCTCGAAGAACGAGTTCTCGTTCAAGCTGACGAAAGCCGGAAGCTACGAATGAGTTCGACTTCCACAGCGTTCTCGTTCATCCCCTCCCCGCGCCGACCACTCCTGAGCGATCGGCGCGGGCGTCGGTTTGACCTCCGCCCCTCCCTTGCAACCCTCACACTCTCCGGCGCAATCGCACATCATATCATAATGTAATCCGAATTATTGCGTGCTTAAATTCTCAAAAAAATGGCACACACACATCTTGTACGCCGCACTCTGTATACAGTATGGTCGTCGCCGTTGGGTCCAGTCTTCCCTGGAGTCGACGAGATGTTGCATCCCCGAAGGCTGGCGGAGCAGGTCTACGACCTTCTGCTGGGCATGATTCTGGCGGGCGAGCTGCACGCTGGGAGTCCCTTGCAGGAGACGGAGTTGGCGGATCGGCTGGGGGTGAGTCGGACGCCGATCCGCGAGGCGCTGGCGAGGCTGTCGGAATTCGGGGTGGTGGTGACTCGGACGAACCATACGGCCGTGGTCCGACCGCTGGGCGCCGACGAATTGGTTCACTTCCACCAGGTCCGCGAGGCCCTGGAAGGGAAGGCGGCGGAACTGGCCTGGGGGCGGCTCGCTCCGGATGATTTCGCGCGTCTGGACGCTCTCGCGGAAGCGGCGAGCGACCCGGAAGGGCCGGGCTACCTGGCCGCCTGCAATGCGTTCGACTTCGAATTGCACGGCGTCATTGCGGCGAGATCGGGTAATCCGGTCCTCGCCCGCGAGATCGCCAAGCTCCATCGCCTGACGATGGTGGTGCACGAGCAACTCGAACCGATCCTGATCCGCGGCGGCCGGTACGGGCCGGAGGATCAGCGGCGTCTCCGCCGGATCGGCTTCGAACAGCACCGCCGGATTCTGCAATCGTTCCGAAACGGCCCCGCCTCGGCGTGCCGCCAGGCGATGGTCGAACACATCCGCTACAACTGCGAGTTCAAGGTCGGCCTGATGCCGGACGCGGCCCTGTCGCGCGATCCGGCCCGGGTCGACGGCATGGGGCAGGGGCTCCGAAAGGCGTGAGGGCCGGTTCAGGTCGGCCCGACGCCCGATGGGGCCGGATTCGTCTCGTCCGTTCGTTTCGTGCTGAACTGCTCGGCGACGGGTCGTGCCCGTCGAGCCAGGTCAGGGCTCCTGAGTCGGGATGAGCCGGGCAGAGGCCCGGCAGGGTTCTTCGTCCGCGCCTGTCGGCGGCCGAGGGTCGTTCCCGCACGGGGTCCTCAGTCCGTGGGATCGATCGTTCCGACACCCTCTCTCCAGCGGCCGCGAGGTCGGCCGCGCTTCCTCAAAGGGATCATCCTATGATCATTTCCATGCGTTCGCGTCGCGCCTTCACGCTCATTGAGCTATTGGTCGTCATCGCCATCATCGCCGTTTTGATCGCGCTGCTGCTCCCGGCCGTGCAGTCGGCCCGCGAGGCCGCCCGCCGCGCCCAGTGCGTCAACAACCTCAAGCAGATCGGCCTGGGGCTGCACAACTATGAATCCGTCAACTCGAGCTTTCCTCCTTCGGCGGTGACGTCCCCGAACCCCTCCGGAACCTTCATCGCCTGGTTCCCTGGGCCGCTGCTGTCCATCTCCGGACAGATGGAGCAGGCGCAGTTGTACAACGCCTTCAACTACCTGGTGCCGTACGTCACGGGCGGGCCCGCCAACCTCATCGCCATGAACACGACGGTCATCACCTCGAAAGTTCAGGCGTTCATCTGCCCGTCCGACCCGGCCGCATCGGTCTGGCCTGCGGGAACCAACTACGGGGGGAACATCGGGGCGCAGTTCCGGTGGGACTCGGACGCCAACGCCGTGAACGTCGGCGTCTTCAAGCCCGACGGCGTCTACAGCTTGCGAGACATCGTCGACGGCACGAGCAATACCATGGCGTTCATCGAAAAGCTCCAGGCCTCCGGCAGCGCCGTGACTCTCACAGGGGGCGAGATGTACGTCGCCCTGCCGTGGCCCTCTGGGACCGGCAGCGGCTACGGTCTGGGCGCCGACCAGGTTATGACCTCGGGAATCGCGTACCTGGACCAGTACATCGCGCTTTGCGGCCCCTACATGGCGAAGGGAGCCAACCTCATCTCGCAACAGTCCTACTGGACCGCCGGCCGGTGCTACCACGGCACCTGCGTCAACGTCCTGATGCCCCCGAACTGGAATAAGACCGATTGCGGCATGTACCAGGCCCACGGCGGGATGTTCTCCACGCGAAGCCGCCATCCCGGCGGGGTCAATGCACTGTTCTGCGACGGCAGCGTCAAATTCATGAAGAACAGCATCAACCGGACCGTCTGGTGGGCCCTCGGCTCGCGGGCCCTCGGCGAGGTGATCTCATCCGATGCCTACTGACCACGTCGACCCGCCGAACCATGAGATAGAGGAGGTCGTTGCGATGAACAACGCGACACGGCGAATCGTTCGAGCAGCAGTGGTCGCGGTCGGTCTGGCGATCGCGGGAGGGCTGGGCTGCGGCGGTCCAGCGCCGATGACACCGGAGGAGGCGGGGTCGATCCCTGTCTTCAACCCCTCGCCGGACAATCCCCTCAAGGACGTTACGCTCAACAACGAGTACCAGTACCTCGACAAGATCCGCGCCGGAAACGGAAAGCCCGGGAAAGGCGCGAAGCGGTGATCGTCCTTCCTGACGTCTTCGGTCCGTCGAGTCGGGGCTTCACTCATGCTTGACGGCCGGAGACGCATCGCCGCGATTCTCACCTCCCAAGGAACCGCAATGGACACGATTATCCCGCTCGGGTCGGCCGGGGCCGATCTCCGGCCGACTTCAGACGCCGCGGCGCCGCCTCGTTCCCCGAGACTCGCGTCCTACTTGTTCGCCGCCGGGGCCGCGGCGGCCGTGATCGCCGGGATCGCCGGCGAGGCTCTGCATGGGACCTTTGCCGCTCCTCGGGAACTCATCGAGACCGTCGATCTCGGGATTGGCGCGCGTCTCTCCTATGAGCAGGCAGTCGCCCGAATCAAAAACGCGACTCTGGCCTCGGCCGTCCTCGGCGGCGTCCTCGGCCTGACGATGGGCGCGGCCGGCGGTGCCGCAGCGAGATCGAGACGACGCGCCATGGTCGCCGGCTCGGTCGGGTTGATACTAGGCGCGGCGGTAGGGGGCCAGGCCGCCTGGGCGCTGACCCCTTTCGCCGACGCCAACCGCGTCCGCGCGTCAGACGATCTCGGTTACGCGATCCTCATGCACGGCGCCGTCTGGGGGGCCGTCGGAGCGACGGCGGGCCTCGCCTTCGCCCTGGGTCGAGGGGGTGGGTGGAAGCTGATGCTTCGCGCGGCCCTCGGCGGCCTCATCGGAGCATTGGGTGGAACCGTCGCCTACGACCTGATCGGCGCAGCCGCCTTCCCGATGGCCGAGACGTGGAGCGTGCTCGCCCAAAGTCCCGCCGCGCGATCGATCGCGTATCCGTGCGTGGCGATTTGCGCGTCGTTGGGAATCGCCGCGTCGCTCGGCGTCGTCGCCCGGCGGCCCGAAATGCAAGGGCACATTGCGTCTGCTTCGTGAGAAAGCGACGCCCCAATTCATCGTTGAAGCTCCAGCCCGGATCGCTATTTTGAAAGGAGCGATGAGGCCCGATATGCCCACGGCGTAGACAGGTTAGCAGTCGAGTCAAAGAAAGGACAGGATGACGGACCAGTCCGCCCCGACCCCTGGGACGTCGTCGACCCGTCGAATCGACTCGTCGGGAACCCATCGCGTCTGTATCCACCTGTTCGAGAAGAGCGCCGACGATTACATCGTTGCTTTCACGGGAAAGGGGACGGAATACCGGCTCGTTTGCACCGCCTGCCGAGATGAGTCAAGCCGCCTCGTCGACGTGACGGCCGAACAGTTCGCCCGGATCGAGGCGGATTGCTACTGGGAAACGGGTAGAGCCGGCATCGTCGGGCGACCCGCGATCCGAGAGCGGTTCACCGGCGCGACATTCGCACACGTCGCGACCTGGCGGATCGACGATATGCCAGGAGGCGTAGAGGCGGTCGGCGTCATCTCTATGTCTGCCGAAGGCGAGTTCATCCTTCTCTCGAGCGAGGATCTCGTCTATCGGATCAATCCCCGACGCTGCGAAACCTCGAGGTTGACGGCGCTCCCCGACTGGCCGTCTACAACCCGGCAATCCCTTGCAGTCCACGTCTCACCCAGGGGAGAGTGGGCCGCAATCGTCGAGCGTCGCGGGCAATTCGGGGTCGTGCTCGACCTGATCGATCGACGAACGACCATGCGGTTGGACCGGGGTGATTACTACCCGGAACAATCGGACTTTCCCGTGGCCTTCTTCGAACACGACGGCGAACCTCGGTTGGTCCACGCGACCGACTGGAACCGGCTCGATGTGTCCGATCCTCGCGACGGCCGCCTGCTCACCGAGCGCGCCCCTACCTCGTATGCCCGAGGTGAGCCTTGTCCGGTGCATTACCTGAACTATTTCCACGGCCGACTGACCATGTCCCCCGATGGCCGGCGTATCGCGGAGGACGGCTGGGTCTGGCATCCTGCGGGCGTCGTCGCCGCGTGGAGCCTCGATCGATGGCTTCACGAGAATCCTTGGGAATCCGAGGACGGATCATCGCGACGCAACCTCACACATAGGGTGTATTTCTGGGGAGGGCCGCTGTGTTGGATCGACGACCGAACGCTCGCCGTTTGGGGCTTTGGTAATGACGATGAAAACCTCATCCCGGCTGCGTTGCTCTTCGACGCCGAAACGGGGGATCGTATCGGGTGGTTCCCGGGGCCGATCGGGGAATTCGCCTTCGACCGGTTCTTGTTCTCGTTTACGGCCGAACACGGCACATCAGCCTGGGACGTCTCAACGGGCGAACGAGTCGCTCATGACCCCGGATTCTCCCCAACCGTTTATCACCCAGGGATTGGGGGGTTCCTGACGATTCGAGCTGATGGGGAGATCGACGTCCACCGCCTGGCGGTCGATTGATCTCCCGCTTCAAAGTTCAGACCGCTTACCTCGGGGTGCCATCGGCCAGGGCTTCGGTGGCCAGAGTGCGGCAGGCGGCGAGGATCCGGAGTGCGAGGGTCTCGTCGAAGACCGCTCGTGACAGCCCCAGCCCTCCCAGGCAGAGCGCCAAAACGGCCAGCGTGCGATCGTCTGGGGCCTCACGGTCGGTGGACATCCGCGAAGCCATGCGCAGGAGTGCAGCCTCGAAGCTCTGCTTGACCGGATCCCCCGCGCGGGCGACCTCGGAGGCCAGGGCGGCGAGAGGGCATCCATCGTCGTCGGCGTCGCGGTGAGTGGGGCTGAGGTATCCTGCAACGAACGCCGAGGCCCACTCGCGGCCGGAGGGGCCGTCGGGAATCGGAACGCCCCGGGCTCGCATCGCGGCGGCGGCCTGGTCGATCGCCTCCGCCAGCAGGGATTCCTTGGAATCGAAATGGGCGTAGAAGCCGCCGGGCTTCAGACCAGCCTCGGCCATCACGGCGTCCACGCCCGAGGCATGGTATCCCCGACGCCGGAAGACCCGGCCCGCCGCGTCCAGGATCCTCGCCCGAGTCTTCGCCTTGTGGTCGGCCGGATATCGCATGACCGATATCCTAGGCCGGACGAGGATTCCGTCAAGCGGGTCTCACAGACGCTCGCCGCACTGACCGCAAAAGCGGTCGTGCTCGTCATTGAGCGACTTGCAATGCGGGCAACGGACGCGGACGACCTCCACGACGCGAGCCCCCTCGGGATCGCCCAAACGCGCGACGGCGTCGCGAACGACAGGCACCTCGTCGAGGGCGTCGTTCATCATGCCGCCCCCCATGCGCGACCAGGGCTCCATGTCGCGCCGGGCCTGGCCGGGGTTCAGCATCATCCCCGATCCCGCCAGTCCGCGAGCGCCGACGTTTCTCATCGCCTGGCCAGCGACAACCAACGCCATACCGCCCAGCGCCCGCCAGATGAACCCGCGGGCTCCGCCGACCATCGCGGTGGGATCGCCGAACCCTGAGGCGATGAACAGGAAATTCGAAGCAAACAGCAAGAAGCCGGCCGCTCCAACCGCCATGCCCGCGTAATAGAGGGCCTTACGCTCAAAGGCGACGTCGTGAATCGGGGGCGATGGCTTCATGAAGAGGGCTCCGGGAGAGGGCGACGAACCGACCGCGCGAGGAGATTCGTCGCTGGAGCCCCGATATTCCACGTCAGCTCTTGGCGCGAGAGCGGGCCTTGGGCTTCTCCGAGCCGCCTCGGGAGGACTCGGCCTCGCCGTCGGCCATGTAGAGGAGGCGGCCGCAGCTCTTGCAGAACGTGAGGGTGTCCCGGTTGATCAACTCGTTGAGCATCTGGGTGGTGACGGCCGTGTAACAGCCCAGACAGGCCCCGGCTTCCACCGGCGCCAGGGCGTCGGCGCCGAGTTGCCGGACGACGCGGCGATACTGTTCGCGTTGGTCAGCGGGGATCGAGTCCTCGGCCGTGACGATACCCGTCTCCAAC
The DNA here is from genome assembly GCF_011065895.1 of Paludisphaera rhizosphaerae. NCBI lineage: Bacteria > Pseudomonadati > Planctomycetota > Planctomycetia > Isosphaerales > Isosphaeraceae > Paludisphaera > Paludisphaera rhizosphaerae. The sequence continues at coordinate 211,035 of NZ_JAALCR010000008.1, forward strand.
TCGGTGAGTTGGGTCTTCTGGGCGACCGCCTGGTCGTCGATCGTCTTCTTGAGGGCGGCGACCTCGTCGGCGAAGGCCTTGACCTCGGCCTCGGCCTTGGCGAGTTCGGCCTTCTTCTGTTCGACGACCTCGAAGCCCTGGAGGACCTCGTCCTCATACTTGCCCATCGCGGTCTTGTCGTGGGCGATCTGGTTCTGGAGGACCTTGTACTCGTCGTTCTTCTTGACGAGGTTCAGCTTCACCTTGAGGTCGTCGATTTTGGACTGGGCGGCCTGGACGGCGTGCTCGTTCTTCTTGACCGCGAGTTGAGCGTCCTGGAGGGTCTTGCGGACCTTTTCCAGGTCGGTATTGCGGGCGGCGAGCGCCGCGTTGCGCACAGCGAGGGTCTTGGGGCCGGACTGGAGGCGGTCGCGGATCGCCTTGGCGCGCTGGTGGAGAGTATGCAGGTCGCGAAGGGCGTCGGCGGTCGCGGTCATCGTTCGGGTCTCCATCGTGTGAGAGGTGTCTCGGTGCGTCCGTCCTGGCGAAAAAAAAACCGCCGGTCGTGTGACCGGCGGTTTGAGACCGCATCAACCGGTGCTCTCAAGGAAACCCTCGAGTTGCCGGCTTCGGACTGGGTGTTGAAGTTTTCGGACGGCCTTGGCCTCGATCTGTCGAACTCGCTCGCGGGTGACCTTGAAGATCCGGCCGACCTCTTCGAGCGTGTAGGTGTAGCCGTCGCCGAGACCGTAGCGGAGCTTGATGATCTCGCGTTCGCGATAGGTGAGCGTCTTGAGGACCTGGTCGATCTTGTCCTTGAGCATCTCCTGGGTCGCGGCGTTGATCGGGCTTTCGACGGCCTCGTCTTCGATGAAGTCGCCGAAGTAGCTGTCCTCGCTCTCGCCGACCGGGCGGTCGAGCGAGATCGGGTGGCGGCTGATCTTCATCACCCGCCGCGTCTCCTCGACGGAGATGTTGGCGGCCTTCGCCGTCTCCTCGATGGTTGGCTCGCGACCCTTCTCCTGGAGAAGTTTCTTGGAGACGTTGCGAAGCTTGGACATCGTCTCGATCATGTGGACCGGGATGCGGATCGTCCGGGCCTGGTCGGCGATGGCCCGGGTGATCGCCTGGCGGATCCACCACGTCGCGTAGGTGCTGAACTTGTACCCACGGCGGTACTCATATTTGTCCACGGCCCGCATCAGGCCGGTGTTCCCTTCCTGGATCAGGTCGAGGAACGAGAGCCCGCGGTTGCGATATTTTTTGGCGATCGAGACGACCAGTCGGAGGTTGCCGCCGGACAGCTCGCGCTTGGCCTGCTCATATTCCTTGAAGCGGGCGTTCATGATTTCGACGCGGCGGAGGAGGCTCTTGGGGCTCTCCAGCGTGATCCGCATCAGATCCTTCAGCTCCTTGACCAGGTTGGCCCGGTCCTCGCGACCGCCGCGACCGGCGCGATGCTCGCGGAGCTGGAAGAGAAGCTCGTTCATTCGGAACGCGATTTGCTCAAGACGCTTCATCAAGGGCTGGACCTTCTGGGTCCGGATGGACAGCTCCTCGACGAGGTTGACGGCCTTGAACCGACGACGCTTCAGATCACTGATGAGACCGGCGCGAAGTCCAGGCTCGCGTTCGCGGACGAACGTCTTGAAGTCGCGGACGTTGCACTCCATCAGGTGGGTGAGCGTCGCCAGGTTGTGGGGCATCCGGCCGAGGATCTGGTCTTTCTCCAGGTTCTCGGTGACAGACACCTTGACCGTCCGGTCGAAGGGGAGTTCGCCTTCGGCGACCTTCTTGAGGACGTCGACGACCAGGGCCAGAGCGAAGTGGCACTCCAGCACCTTGCGGCGGAACTTCTTGCGGGTGACCTCGATCTTCTTGGCGAGGTTGATTTCCTGCTCACGAGTGAGCAGCGGAATCTCGCCCATCTGGGTGAGGTACATGCGGACCGGGTCGTCGATCCGCCGCGAGATATCCTCGAGTTCCTCGGCCGTCAGTTCGCCGTCGTCTTCGTCCGCCTCTTCGGTCAGCTCATCGGGCTCTTCGTCGAGTTCGCCGGAGGCCAGCAGACGGGCCTCGGCCTCATCCTCATTGACGAGCTCGATGTTCAACTCATCGAGGGTCTCCAGCAGACCGGGAATGCGCTCGGGGCTGTTGGGATCATCGGGCAGCACGTCGTTAACCTGATCGAAGGTCAGGAATCCGCGACGTTTGCCCAGTTCGAGGAGGGCCTTAAGACCCTCGTCCAGCTTGTCCATCATTCCTCCCTCACGCACAAGACTTCGGATCGGGACGAGCGGCCTTCACATTCAAGGTCCCGGCCCGCTGGGTCATGAGTTGTCGTAGTTCTCGCTTCAAGGCGCGGTAGACGTCCGGTTCTTGTTCTTCATCGGTCTCTGCGATGGCTTGCCGTAGTTCGGTCTGGCGAGTCATTCGTTCGCGGTCGGCGAGGCGGGCCAGAACCAGCTCCAATCGTTGCTCCCAACTTCCCGGGGGGAACTGGACGGCGTCGAGCGGCTGAAGTTCGGGGCGTTGCAGTCCGTCGTGGTGCAGGTCGTTGAGTCGTTCCAGGACCGCCAGGGCGGCGAGGTCGTCGAGGTTTTCCTTGATCGCGCCGTAAGTCGGTTGCTCGCCCTGTCCATAAAGGTCATAAGCGGCGTCCAGAATCGCGCGGGCCGAGCCGTCTTGCATCGAACCGACGGAGACCCGGGCCACCAGGGCGGCCGTCACGTCAGGTCGGGCGACCACCGCCGCCACCAACTCGCGTTCGACCGGGTCCATCGTCGCCAGCAGGGCGTCGGCGGAAGGGATCGACTCGGCCGCCGTGGGCGTCGTCGCGGCCGGCCCGGCGGGAACCTTCCGAGTCGCCGTCTTTCGCAGCCCCTTGAGCCGCTTCTGCAAGTCTCCCGCTTTCATCTTCAAGGCGAGGGCCAGAGCATCCAGAGCCTTGCTCACGGCGACGTCCTGGGCTGAGCCAGGAGCCGCCGCCGGCACGCGGGCCAGGATGCCGAGCACCCACTCGGAGGCCTGTCGGGCGCCGTCGATCGTGTCCAGGTCGAATCGCGTCCGGGACCGATCGAGCACGAAGGTCAAGGGATCTCGGGCCTCGTCGGCCAGCTTTCGGAATGCTTCGGCTCCTTCACTCAGGAGGTAGTCGCAAGGATCCAGACCCGAAGGAAGCGACAGCACCCGCACGTCCAGTTCATGTCCCAGGAAGACTTCCAGCGCCCGCTCCGCCGCGGATTGGCCCGCCTCATCGCCGTCGTAAACCAGGCAGGCCCGGTTGGCCAACCGGCGGAGCAGGGGGACGTGTTCGTCGCCGAACGCCGTCCCCAGCGTCGCCACGACGTTCGTCAGCCCCACCTGGTGCGCCGCCATCACGTCGGTATACCCTTCCATCACCGCGACCCAGCCTGCTTCGCGACACGAAGACCTCGCAAGATCCGCGGCGTAAAGCAGGCGACGCTTCTGGAAGAGCGTCGTCTCAGGGCTGTTAACGTATTTTGCGACACGAAAACCCCGAGACGAAGCCGCTCGCTCTGCTTCCGGAAGGATCCGTCCCCCGAATCCCACCGGACGGCCCCGCTCGTCGCGAATCGGAAAGATCAGCCGACCCCGAAACCGCGCGTGAACCTTACCGCCTACCTCTTCCGCCGACGTCGCCAGCCCTGCCTTCTCCAACAACTCCCGCGTATAACCCTTTCGTTTCGCCTCGTCGAACAACCAGGCCGGATCGTCCAGAGCGAAACCCAGATGAAACCGAGCCGCGGTCGCCGCCGTCAGCCCACGCCCCTCCAGGTACGTCCTCGGCGAATCATGCTTCCCCAGGGCTCGCTCGAACAATCCCTCCGCCCATCCTAGAACCGTCAGCAGGTCCGCCTTCGAAGGCCCCCCCGCCGACGCCTCCGAACTCGACGGCCCATCCAACGCGATCCCCGCTCGCTCCGCCAGAATTCGCAACGCCTCCGGGAAATCCACCCGCTCGTACTTCTGCACGAACTCGAAAACATCCCCTCCGATGTTGCAGACCCAGCACTTGAAGGTCTGACGATCCGGATTGACTTCCAGCGAGGGATGGCGGTCGTCGTGCCAGGGACATAAAGCCTTGTAACGCGACCCGGCTCGATGCAGGGCGAGACCGTAATCCCCCACCAACTTCACGATATCAACCGCGTTTTTTATGGCGGCCTTCGTCGTATCGGATGGCCTGGGCACGGGATTCTCCTGATCATTCCGACGCGAGTCCGGATCCTTGGTTCGCGCCGGCGCGACCTCTCTTGACAAGAGGACGCCGAGGCGCTCGCGTCTCGTTGGGTTCGTGCCCGAAGGTGGCTCTCGGAGGGTTCAACGAAATTATAGCCCACCCCTACATACCGTCAAGTTTTCGAGGCCTCCGGCCGACACCCCCGTGATTCTTCTAACCCGGCATCATTTTAGCAGTTGCGCTAGACGGCCCAAGGTCCACCATATTCTGATCGCATGTCCACTTAAACCGGCTCGCAAATCGCCTCGGGTCCCCTCTCACATCTCGCCTTGCTTCCCAAACCTCGGTACGGGACGGTGAAGAAACAATTCAACGTCGTCCCGCACACCAAGTGTCCAAGTCAAGTCCCAGAGATTTCGAAAAACGGACGCCCCCATGCAAACGGGGGCGTCGATCGGGACTGAGTTGGAGAGGTCGAGGGCGTGGGAAGTCAGGGTCGTCCGAACAGGGCGTCCCGTAAGCCTGGCTCGGGGCGGTCGTGCTCGACGTCCCAGTAGTTGAAGCCCGCGTGCCAGTCCCAGAGGGCCCAGCCGACGCCGGCCTTCTCAAGTCGGCTGCGGAACTCACGATAGTAGTTCGCCCTCGACTTCGGATCGGCCGACATGATCGCGCCGAACTCCCCCAGGTAGACCGGCCTGCCGTAGTAGTCGGACCACTCTTGGACCGCTGCGACGGCCTTGTCCATCACCTCAGGCCCCGACGGATTGGAGCCTGCCGGCGTGGTGTTGTATTGATGGATCCATGACTGGAATCCAGGCGTCAACTTCAACGAGGGATCAGGAACCAAAGGCGACGACGGCGGGCCGGGGAACTGGATTCCCTTCTGCTTTCCGTCGTCGCCGCGGTTGGTCCACGGGGCTCCCTGGTGTGTGAAGAAGAAGGGGTCGTAGGAGTGGACAGTGGCGATGATGTTGTCGTCGTCGTCCGGAAGTCGGAGGGCAGGGAGTTCCGAGATCGAATTCCAACGCCCCGGGCCGATCACGATCGCCCGCGCTGGGTCGGCCTTGCGGATCACCTTCACGGCCTGGGCGAAGATGGGGTTGATGACCTCGGTCGTTCCCTTGTCCTTGGATTCGTTGAGCAGTTCATAGGCGAGCGTGGCGGGGTGTCGCGCGTAGTGTTCAGAGACCTGCCGCCAGATCGCCAGGAATTTGGGGGTCTGCCCGGCCGGATCGCTGGTGAATGCGTCGAAGTGGTGGATGTTGATCAGCGCGGCGAGCCCCTCGGCGTGAGCCGCGTTCAGGAAGTAATCAACCCGCTTGAAGATGTCGGCCGAGAGCTTGTAGTCGGGGCCAGCGCCCGTGTAGTGGTGCCAGCCGATGGGGATGCGGATGTGGTCGAACCCCTCGGCCTTGATCTTCTTGACGTCGTCGACCGTGTATTTGACGGCCCAGTTCTGGCCCGGGGGGACTTCCAGGCCGTTGCCGAGGTTGGCTCCGCGGAGGAACTTCTTCGCCGACCGATGAGCGGGCGTGTCCTGGCCGGTCAGCCGCTTCATGTCCTGAAAACCCTGAGGCGTCCGCGCCATCGCCTGGACGCGGACCGTCACCGGGACGCCCGCCTTCACGGCGATCTTCGCGGCGAGGGGTTGGTCGTGCCAGGTACAAGCGTAGTGCGAACCGGAGGAGGCCGGCGGAGCGGGGGAGGCCGGTGGGGTAGGAGCCGAGGGAGCGACGGGCGGGTGGAGTGAGGCGGTCACGATCGCCCCCGCGCCCTCCCAACCGGTTCGAGACTCCAGCCCCAGGTCGGCCGAGGTTGAGCCCCCCTCAATGCGGAGGTCGTCCCAGAACACTTCCTGGCGATAGACGCCGCCGCCCGGAGCCTGTTCCCAGGGACCCATGAGGGTTAGCGTAACGGTCCCCGAAGCCTCTGGCGTGAACGCAACGGCAAGCGGCTTCCACCCCAGTCGACCGATGCGGAAGTTCGATGTGTAGCCGAAACGGGAGCGATCGGCTGCGACCCAGTTCATGCGTTCGATCGAGCCGTCGCCGGAGACGACGCGGCCGTGATCGATCGGGACGTCGCCCGAGAGGTCGAACCGGGCCGAGGTCGCCAGCCGCGTCGGAGGCTCCGCGGCAAAAGCCCAGGCCGGTAGGAATACCAACGCGAGCGAGGCGAAACGTGATAGTCGAGGCGTCATGGGTGGTCCGTACTCCCCCGCGAAGTTGGCGAGTGGAGAGGGGCGGATCGGACGCCGAGGGCTGAGGCGGGCCGGCTTCGCGGGGTCAGTCGGCGGGGCCGTTTAGCTCGCGCGTGATCCGAAAGGCCATCTGGGCCTTCTCGTCCCCCGAATACTCCTCGTGCGGCCAGGGCCAGTCAACGGGGTCGTCGGAGAACCGCGGGATGATGTGCCAGTGGCAGTGATCGACCGTCTGGCCGGCGACCTGACCACTGTTGATGATCAGGTTCGAGCCTTCCGCTCCAACAGCGGCGACCACGGCTCGGGTGAGTCGTGGGACCAGCGACCCAAGATGGGCGGCGAGTTCCTCGGGAAGATCGCGGACCTGGGAGTGATGGTCGCGAGGAATGATGAGGATGTGTCCCTTGACGACCGGATTGACGTCCATGATGGCGATCGCCTGGTCTGTCTCCAGAACCGAGACGGATGGGATGTCACCGTGGACGATCTTGCAGAAGATGCAATGAGGGTCGCGGCTCATAGACGCCTCGGCGGTTCGAGAAAGCCGTAGCGAAGCATCGAAGCAGCCGAACGAGCCGTTCGACGAGGAGAGGCGTTCCCTCTCCCGATGGGGAGAGGGAACCGCGATGACCAGCATCGGGTCCACCGCCGGATCAGGAGGCGGGAGCCTCGACGGCCGGACGGCTGGGGGTCTTGATGGTCTCGTTCTCGCCGAGGAGCATGATGACGGCCATCTCGGCGGCGTCACCCTGGCGGACCTTGGCGAGCTTGTAGATGCGGGTGTAACCGCCGGGACGGCTGGCGAACCGGGGGCCGATCTCGTGGAACAGCTTGTAGGCCACGTCCTTGTTGTTCAGGACGGCCAGGCTGCGACGGAACGGGTCGAGCTTGAAGCCCTCCTTGGCGAGGGTGATCAGCTTCTCGACGTAAGGCTGCAGTTCCTTGGCCTTGGGAACCGTCGTGGTGATCTTGCCGTGCTCCAGCAGCGCCGTGGCCAGGTTGCGCAGGAGCATGCGGCGGTGTTCGGGGGTACGCTTGAACTTGCGGCCGGCTTTCTTGTGACGCATGGCGGATTTCTTATCGGTTCAGGGGCTTCGGGTCGCGGCGGCCCCGGGCGAAAAGGCCCGGGGTCTCGCCTCACGTCGAAAACCGGTCAACTCTTGGGGGGGACGGACATGCCCAGGTCGAGGCCGATCTCGTGGAGCTTGGCCCTGACCTCCTTGAGGGTCGTCTCACCGAAGTTTCGGACGTTCAGGAGCTGGTCCTCGCTGCGGCTGACCAGATGCCGAACGGTCGTGATTCCTTCGCTTTCCAGGCAGTTGGTGGCCCGGACGGACAACTCCAGCTCGGCGAGGCTCATGTCGAGCTTGCGCTCGAGTTCGGCGTCGAGCGGAGCGTACGCGTTGCCGTCGTACGGACCGGCGTCGCTGGGGAGGCCGGGGCCCGGCTCGTTGTACTGGACGAACGGGTTCAGGTGCTTGCGAAGGATCTTGGCGGCCTCGACGAGCGCCATTTCCGGGTTGAGGACGCCGGTGGTCCAGATCCGGAGGATGAGCTTGTCGTAGTTGGTCCGCTGACCGACGCGGGTGTTCTCGACGTGGTATTCCACGCGCTGAACCGGGCTGAAGCTGGCGTCGATGGGGATGACGCCGATCTCCAGGTCGTCGGTGTGGCCTTCGGCGGCGGTCCGGTATCCTCGGCCGTTCTCGACGGTCATTTCCAGGTGGAAAGGAACGTCGTCGGTGAGCGTGCAGAGGATGTGGTCGGGATTGATGATCTCGATCGACTCGTCGTGGAGGATGTCCGCGGCGGTGACGACGCCGCGGCGGTCGCGGTCGATGCGGATCGTGCGGGGCTGCTCGGAGTGGTTCTTGACCACCAGCAGCTTGGTGTTGAGCACCAGATCGGTGATGTCGTCGACCATGCCGGGGATCGACGAGAACTCGTGCTGGACGCCCTGAATCTTGATCTTGGTGACCGCGCTCCCCTCCAGGCTGGAGAGGAGAATACGGCGCAGGCTGTTGCCCACGGTATGGCCGAAGCCGCGTTCGAACGGCTCGACGTGGAACTCTCCGAAATTCTCGGAAAGGCTGTCGCGGTTGCAGACGACGCGACTGGGCAATTCGAGGCCGCGCCAACGGATACGCATCATGAATCCCCCTGGTGTGCTCTCGCTCCGGGCCGGTCGCCGGCTCAGCGGCTCAACAACTCGACGATCAACTGCGGAGTGACGGGCAGCGCGACGTCCTGGACGGACGGCAGGCGGCTGACGCGTCCCTCGGGGGGGTCGGAGCTGATCCGGTCGAGCCAATCGGGGACCGGGGGCAGGAAGTCGGCCTGCTGGTTCTCCAGGGCCAGATTCCTCGAGTGCTCGCGGTTCTTGACGGAGATCTGGTCGCCAGGCTTGACCAGGTAGCTCGGGATGTCCACCTTCTTGCCGTTGACCAGGATGTGGCCGTGGCGGATGAACTGGCGAGCCTGGGGCCGCGAGCAGGCGAACTGGAGCCGGGCCACGACGTTGTCGAGCCGACGCTCCAGGAGCGACATCAGGGCGTCGCCGGTGTTGCCCGTCTTGCGGTTGGCTTCGGCGTAGTACTTGCGGAACTGACGCTCGAAGATGCCGTAGAAGCGCTTGACCTTCTGCTTCTCACGCAGACGGATGGCGTACTCGCTCGCCTTGCCGCGGCGGAACTGGTGCATGCCCGGGACGCCGTCCCGACGCACGATGGCGCACTTGTTGCCGTAGCACCGCGCCCCCTTCAGGTAGAGGTTGGTGCCCTCGCGGCGGCAGAGCCGGCAGACTGGTCCTGTATATCGTCCCATGGTAGATCCAGCGAACCTCGATCTCTTGGATTGTCTTGTAAGTGTGCGGGCGGCGGGTGACATCGGCCGGACGTCAAGGCCGGGGCGGCGGGCTGGGGCGGGGGGCCGCCTCGCGGCCGTCGGCCGGAATCAGACGCGGCGCTTCTTCGGGGGGCGGCAGCCGTTGTGCGGCAGCGGGGTGACGTCTTCAATGGCCTTGATCGACAGGCCGGAAGCCTGGATGGCGGTGATGGCGCTTTCGCGACCGGAGCCGGGTCCCTTGACCTTGACCTCGACTTCCTTGACGCCGAACTTCGTCGCCGAGGCGGCGGCCGTCTCGGCGGCGCGCTGGGCGGCGAACGGGGTGCTCTTGCGGCTTCCCTTGAAGCCGACCGTCCCGGACGAGGCCCAGCAGAGGGCGTCGCCGTTGGGATCGGTGATGGTCACGGTCGTGTTGTTGAACGTCGCCTTGATGTGCACCACCGCACGACTGACGTTGCGCCGCGTCTTCCGCTTCTTGGCCTTGGCCACGGGTCCTTCGCTCCTCGTCTCACCTGACCGAAAATGTGTTTCTTCGCCGCCCGCGGCGGGGACGATTCAACGCCCCGCGCCCGCCTTGATGTCGTTGTCTCGACGACGACCACCCGCGCCCCCCTCGGCCCGGCGCGGCGGTCATCAGAATGACGCGCTTCTCAGCGCATCTCCTTGACGCCCTTCTTGCCGGCGACCGTCTTACGCGGTCCCTTCCGGGTGCGGGCGTTGGTCCGGGTTCGCTGACCGCGGACGGGCAGGCCCTTGCGGTGCCGCAGACCGCGATAGCAGCCGATCTCGCGGAGCCGGCCGATGTTCTGCTGGACCTGCCGGCGGAGCTGGCCTTCCACCGTGTACTCGTTGTCGAGCAGGTTGGCGAGCTTTGCCAGATCGTCTTCGGACAGGTCGCGGGCCCGCTTCTCGGGATCGATCCCGGCGCGCTCGCAAAGCTCCGCCGCCAGGAACGGGCCGATCCCGTAGATGTAGCGCAGCGAGATCACCGTCCGCTTGTCGTTGGGGATGTCCACGCCCAGGATACGAGGCATTCCGTCAGTCTCCGTCGGTCGCGCAGGTCGGGTCGGGTTCGGGGGGGTGTTTTGCTAGAGCCGGGCTTGGAGCCGGCCCGGTCGTTCCGTTGAAGCGGAACGCCGGGGGGGCCGTCAGCCCTGGCGCTGCTTGTGCCGGGGGTTGGAGCAGATCACCAGGACCTTGCCCGCACGCCGGACGATCTTGCAATTCTCGCAGATCCGTTTGACGCTCGATCGAACTTTCATGGTCGTCGCTGCTTTCGTATTCCGTCGGTCATCTTTCGCTTCGGGTCGCCCGCCGCGGCGCGGCTCGTTCTCGGCGGCCGGCGGCGCGAGGGCCCCGGCGACTCTCTCCTACGATCGTCGCCGCACGGTCGTTCGTTCGACGGACCGTCGCCCAGAGGGGCGGGGCCGAGCCGGCCCATTCGAGGTTCCCGGGGGGCGGCAAAGCCGCGGCCCGGGAAAGGGGCCGGAAACGACGCGGCTTCGGACGGTCGCGATTCCAGCGGCGGCCGCCCGAAGTCTCGATGATCGCAATCGCCCAGGGATCCGCCGAATCGCCGGGCCTCAGGGGCCGGGCGCAACTCACCAAGGCGGACCTCGCAGGGGAATTCAACTATGCTAGCGGCTCTCCTTCAACTTCGCAAGAGGCGAAAAGCCATCTTTCGTCAAGATTATTCGACCGCGATTCCGCCGTCCGCTGGCCTCGGGGCCCTCGCATCCGCCCCGTCCTGTCCTGTCCTCGATCCCGGGTCAGTCAGGGGAGAGTGAGGATTTCGGGGCCGTCGGGGGTCATCGCGATCGTGTGTTCAAAGTGGGCGCTCGGGCGGCGGTCCTTGGTTTCCACGGTCCAACCGTCTTCGAGGGTTCGGACGTCGTTCGTTCCCATCGCAACCATGGGCTCGACGGCCAGGACGACGCCCGGTTCGAGCCGGATGTCGTGCTTTCGGAGCGCCTTGCTGACGAAGTTAGGAACCTGCGGCTCCTCGTGCATCTCCTTGCCGATGCCGTGACCGACGAAGTTCTCGATCACCGAGAACCCCTGGGATTTAACATACTGCTCCATCAAGGAGGCGACCTCGGACCAGTACCGGCATCGCCCCATCGCGCGGATGGCCAGCGCGAGAGTCTCGCGGGTTACGTCCAGGAGCTTTTGAACCTCGGGAGCGACTGCGCCGACAGCCAGCGTGACGGCGGCGTCGCCGCACCAGCCGTTGAATCGGCAGCCAGTGTCGACGGCCACGACGTCCCCCTCACGGAGAGGGCGACGGTTGGGGATCCCGTGGACGACCTGCTCGTTGACGCTTGAGCAGATCACGGCGGGGAAGGCGGGCTTCCCCTTGGTGGAGCAGGGGTAGCCGAGGAACAGAGGCGTCGCCCCTGCGTCGCGGAAGACGGCAGCGGCGGCGGCGTCCAGTTCGGCCGTCGTGACGCCCGGCTTGATCAGCTTGGCGACCTCGGCATGCGCGGTGGCCACCAGCCGGCCGGCCTCACGCATCAGAGCGATCTCGCGAGGGCTCTTGAGCTGAATCGTCGGCTGCCGACGACCCGGAGCCGGCGGCGAACCAGGCTTCGACGCGGCGACTCCCTCGGGGCGTTTGAGCGCCCCGGAGAGGAACGACGACAGCGAGGGGCGGCGGCCCGGGACTCGGTGGGATGACACGATTCAGGGCCTCCGGGCGACGTACCGATCAGATCACTTGCGGTTGACCAGCCCCGTGTAGTTTCGCATCACGAGGTGGCTGTCGATCTTCTGCACCAGGTCAAGGCAGACGCTGACGACGATCAGCAGGCCGGTGCCGCCGAGGAACTGGGCGACGGTGAAGTCAACCCCGAGCCACGTCTGCACGAGCGAGGGAATCACCGCCACGAGCGACAGGAAGGCCGCCCCGACGTAGGTGATCCGCAGCATGACCTTCTCCAGATACTCGGCCGTCCGCCGCCCGGGGCGGTATCCCGGGATGAAGCTGCCGTAGTCCTTCAGGTTCTCGGACATGTCCTTCGGGTTGAAGGTGATGGCCGTCCAGAAGTAGCAGAAGAAGTAGATCATGATAATGTTGCAGACCGTGTACAGGTAGCTCTGACGCTGGAAAGCGTCGGCCATGTCCTGGAACAGGGTCGCGAAGAACGAGCCGATCGTCCACGAGGTCTCCGACCGGAGGCCGGCGGTCGCTCGGGCCAGACCGTTGAAGATCAGCGAGGGGAAGATGAGCAGGCTGGAGGCGAAGATGATCGGCATGACGCCGGCCTGGTTCACCTTCAGGGGCAGAAACTGCCGCGTCCCGCCGAAGACCCTGCGGCCGCGAACATGCTTGGCCGACTGGGTCGGGATCCGCCGCTGGCTCTCGGTTATTGCTATGACTCCGACCACGACGGCGACGAAGAGGATCGCCAGCAAGGCGAGCTGGATGATGCCCAACTTGCCCTGTTCGGGCGTCAGCCGGGTCGATGCGCTCTGCCAGAGCCCCTGCAAGGCCACCGGCATCCGCGAGAGGATGCCCGCCATGATCAAGAGGCTGATGCCGTTGCCGATGCCGTACTCGTCGATCTGCTCGCCGACCCACATCAGGAAGATTGTGCCGGCCGTCATGATGCAGACTGAAACCATGCCGTGCCAGAAGTCGCGATACTGGGGGAGTACCACGTTCATCTGGGGACTCATCATGTATTGGACCCAGAAAGCGCTCTGAATCGCGCATAACAAGACGGTCGCGTAGCGTGTGTACTCGTTGATCCGCTTCCGGCCGCTCTCCCCTTCCTTCATCATCGCTTCGAGCGAGGGAACCACGCTGCCGAGAAGCTGGAAGATGATGGACGCCGAAATGTAAGGCATGATCCCCAGGCCGAAGATCGTGCTCATGCCGATCGACGTGCCGCCGAACATGGCGACGGTGCCGAAGATCTTGCCGGCGGCGTTGGTGTTGAGCTGCTCTTCCCAGTTGCGAAGCTGGGCCTGGTTGACGATCGGCAGCGGGACGTAGAACCCGATCCGGTAGATGGCCAGCAGCAGGGCGGTGAACAGGATCTTACGCCGAAGCTCGGGGATCTTGAAGATGGTGATCAGCTTGTCCACGCGCGATCGCCTCCGCTGGGCTCTTCTGTCGGTCGGTCGGTTGGTCGCGGCCCGTCCGAGGGCCGGCGCGGGGCGACGCCCCTTGTTCCTTCAATGGACGTTCCCCGCCGCGCCGATCGCTCGGCGGGGCGGGGTTGTCGGTTGACTCGGATCGAAACCGCTCAGGAAGCGGCTTCGGCTTCGTCGTTCTGGGGCTTGCCGATGTAGGGAACCTCGACGGCCTTGCCGCCGGCGGCGGCGATCTTCTTGGCGGCCGATTCGCTGAACTTGGTCGCGTGGACCTCCAGCGCCTTGGTCAGCTCGCCGTCGCCGAGCACCTTGATGCCGGTGTGGGCGTAGCCCCTGACCAGCTTCTTGGCCCGGAGGGCGGCCTCGTCGACCACGCCGGCCTCGGTGAAGACCACTTCGAGGTCGCCGATGTTGATGAGGGCGTAGTGCTTCTTGAAGGCGCCGTTGAAGAAGCCGCGCTTCGGGACACGGCGGGCGAGGGTGATCTGGCCGCCCTCGAAGAGAGCGCCGATCTTGAAGCCCTGCCGCGACGAGTGGCCCTTGTGGCCCTTGCTGGAGGTCTTGCCGTGGCCGGAGCCGACGCCGCGACCGACGCGCTTGCGCTTCTTGCGGCGCTCGATACCCTGGCTGATGTCGTGGAGTTGCATTAGATCTGGACTCCCCGGAGGCGGGCGATCTCTTCCTTCGTGCGGAGCTGACCGAGGCCCTGGATGGCGGCCTTCACGAGGTTCAGCTTGTTGGTGGAGCCGAAGCTCTTGGTGAGGACGTCCTTGATGCCGGCGGCCTCAACCACGGCGCGGACGGCGCCGCCGGCGATGACGCCGGTGCCCGGGCTGGCGGGCATGAGCAGGACGCTCGCCGCGCCGAACCGGCCGACGACGGCGTGGGGGATGGTCGTCCCCTTGAGCTGGACGGACTTCATCTGCTTGTGGGCGTCCTTGACGCCCTTCTCGACGGCGGGGGGGACTTCGTTGGCCTTGCCGTAGCCCCAGCTCACCTGACCGCGGCCGTTGCCGACCACGACGAGCGCGTTGAAGCTGAAACGGCGGCCCCCCTTCACGACGGCCGCGCAACGGCGGATGGAGACGACGCTCTCCGTCCATTCCCCGCGGTCGCGGTCGCGGTCTCGGCCTCGGCTATCGGTCGACACTGGGCATGCTCCTGTCGGTCATTCTGCTCGATCGTGATGAATCGGGGGGCTTGGGCGTCGGGTCAGAACTGGAGCCCGCCCTCGCGGGCGGCGGCGGCCAGGGCTTCGACGCGGCCGTGATACTTGTAGCTGCGGCGGTCGAAGCAGACCTTCTCGACGCCGGCCTTCTTGGCCCGATCGGCGACAAGCCGGCCGACGACGGAAGCAGCGGCCTTGTTGCCGCCGTACTTGACCTCGGCCTTGACCTCGGGGTCGACGGTGCTCGCCGACGCCAGGGTCTTCCCGGCCGCGTCGTCGATGACCTGGGCGTAGATGTGCTTCGAGCTGCGGAAGACGGCCAGACGGGGACGCTCGGGCGTCCCGCTGAGCCGCTTGCGGATCCGGCGCTGGCGGCGGACGCGACGCGTCTGGACCAGCAGGTGGTGGTTGGCGGTGTCCACGGGAACGATCCTCTCGCTGCGGGGGGCTTATGCCCTCCCAGTCCTGGCCTTCGGTGTTTCTTGCTTGATTTTATCGCGCCGCCTAGGCGCCGCGGAGGGAGTTACTTCGAGCCGAAGGCCTTGCCGGCCTTGCGACGGACGACCTCGCCCTCGTAGCGGATGCCCTTGCCCTTGTAAGGCTCGGGGGGACGGACGCGGCGGATCTCGGCGGCGAACTGGCCGACGGCCTGCTTGTCCGCTCCGGTCACCGTGATGTGGGTGGCGTCGGGGACCGTCACCGACACGCCGGCGGGGGCCTCCAGGACGTGCTGGTTGGCGTAGCCGACCTGAAGGGCCACGGTGTTGGCCTTCTTCAGCTGGGCCTGGTAGCCGACGCCGACGATTTCCAGCTTCTTGGTGTAGCCGGTCGTCACGCCCTCGACCATGTTGG
Organism: Paludisphaera rhizosphaerae; assembly: GCF_011065895.1. Taxonomy (NCBI): domain Bacteria; kingdom Pseudomonadati; phylum Planctomycetota; class Planctomycetia; order Isosphaerales; family Isosphaeraceae; genus Paludisphaera; species Paludisphaera rhizosphaerae. Next base: position 226,380 of record NZ_JAALCR010000008.1, read on the forward strand.
CGACGAGGCTGCGGGTCAGGCCGTGGAGGGCCCGGCTCACGCGCTCGTCGTCGCGGCGGGCGACGACCAATTCCTTCTTCGCCTCGTCGAAGGTCACGCTGACCTCGGGACGGTGGGCGTAGCTCAGCTTCCCCTTGGGCCCCTCGACGTTGACCGTCGAGTCGGCGATCGCGACCTTCACGTTGGCCGGTACGACGACCGGTTTGCGACCGATACGGGACATGGCTCCGTCTTCCTCGGATTCGTGGGGTTCGTGGCGTCTCGTTCGAGCGGGACGGGCCGGATCAATAAATCATCGCCAGCACTTCGCCGCCCACCTTCTCGGTGCGGGCCTTGCGGTCGCTGACGATGCCGCGGGGAGTGCTGAGGATCTGGATGCCCATCCCGCCCAGCACCGGCTTCAGCTCCTTGTAGCCGCGGTAGACCCGACGGCCGGGCTTGCTGATACGGTCGATCTTGGTGATCAGCCGCTCGCCGTTAGGGCCGTACTTCATGTGCAGCCGGAGCGTGCGGGCCGGGACGGTGTCGATCTCCTCGAAGTCCCAGATGTAGCCTTCGTCCTTGAGCACCTGGGCGATCCCCCGCCGCATGTTCGACGCGGGCATGTCCAGGTTGGTGCGCTCGATCCGGACGGCGTTGCGGATCCGGGTCAGCATATCTGCGATCGGGTCGGTCATCATGGCGGGGAAGCCTTCCTGAACCGCCGCGGGTAACGCCCCCGGGCTCTGCTTCTAGCGAGCCTCGTTCGGGGATCGTCGGCGCGGCGGGCGACTCGGACGGACGCGTCGATTCGGTTCGGTGTACGGGGTTGGGCTAGGGGGGGGCGGCTCTTACCAGCTCGCCTTCTTGACGCCCGGGATCAGGCCCCGGCTGGCCAGATTCCGGAAGCAGATCCGGCAGATGCCGAACTTCCGATAGTAGGCGCGGGGGCGGCCGCAGAGCCGGCACCGGTTCCGGTGCTGAACGGCGAACTTGCGGGGCGTCTCGGACTTGATCTTCTGGGCCTTGGTCGACATGCTCAACCTTCCAGGACCGTTGGGAGGACGCCTCTCGGCGTCTGGTCGTCTCGCGTCGGTTCGGTGCAGTTAATGGTACGGGTCGGTCGGCTTACTTACGACCGCCGGGCTGACGGAACGGCACGCCGAAGAGGCGGAGCAGTTCGCGGGCCTGGTCGTCGTTCTTCGCCGTGGTGACGATGGTGACGTCCATGCCGTGGGTGTGCTGGATGCGGTCGGCGTCGATTTCGGGGAAGACGACCTGCTCCGCCAGGCCCAGGCTGTAGTTGCCGTGGCCGTCGAAGCTGTTGGGGTTGACGCCGCGGAAGTCGCGGATACGAGGCAGAGCGATGGAGACCAGGCGGTCGAGGAATTCATACATCCTCGCTCCGCGGAGCGTCACCTTGCAGCCGATGTCGTTTCCTTCGCGGAGGCGGAAGCCGGAGACCGACGTCTTGGCCTTGGTGATCATCGGCTTCTGGCCGGTGATCTTCCCCAGGCTGTCGACGGCCGATTCCAGCACGGCCTTGTCCTGGGTCGCCTTGCCGACGCCCATGTTGACCACGATCTTGTCGATCTTGGGGATCGACATCGGGTTCTCAAGGTTGAACTTGGCGGCGACCGCCGTCTTGATCTCGTTCTTGTACAGTTCCTGGAGGCGAGCCATTTCTCGTTTGTCCTGATCGGGGCCGGCGGTCTTCTCAGCTCAGCTCAAGCGCGAACCCGGTTCAATGCTTGGCGGCCTGGGCGGCGTAAGCCTCGGCGTGGGCCTGCTTCTTGGGGCCGAGCGTCCCGAGGCCGGTCCCGCACTTGCGGCAGTAGCGCTCCTTACGGCCCTCAGAGGTCAGCCGGGCACCCTGACGGACGCCGCGGTTGCACTTGGGGCAGAAGAGCATGACGTTCGAGACGTCGATGGGCATTTCCTTGGAAAGCCGGCCCCCCTGGGGGTTCTTCTGGCTCGGCTTCATGTGCTTGTAGACCCGGTTGACCCCCTGGACGACGACCTTGTTCTTCGAGGGGAGGGAGCGCAGCACCTTGGCGATGCGGCGGTTCTCGGGCGTCCCCTTGTCGTCGCCGGCGATCACTTCGACCTGGTCGTCTTTGCGGATGTTCATGTCTTGCTCGCTGAGGGGGACTGGGTCCGCCCGGGGGGTCGGGGCTCGGTCCGGGTCGTCGTCAGACGACCTCGGCGGCCAGGCTGATGATCTTCATGAACTGGCGGTCGCGCAGCTCGCGGGCGATCGCACCGAAGATGCGGGTGCCGCGGGGGTTCTTTTCGTTGTCGATCAGGACGACGGCGTTGCGGTCGAACTTGACGTAGCTGCCGTCGCCCCGGCGGGCCTGGGTGCGGGTCCGGACGACCACGCAGCGGACGACGTCGCCCGCCTTCACGTCGCCGCCGGGCGAGGCCTTCTTGACGCTGGCGATGATGACGTCCCCAATGCCGGCCACGCGTCGCTTGTACCGCGAAGCGCTGCCGCCGAGGACCTTGATGCACATCACTTCCTTGGCGCCCGAGTTGTCGGCCACGTCGAGCCGGGTCTGCATCTGGATCATGGTCGGTGGACCTTTCTTCGTCGCTCAGTGGGGCCGATCACTCGGCGGGGGCCGCGGCGGCCTCGCCCTCGCCGGCGAGCGCCTGCTGGGCGCCCTTGCGGATGATCCGGACCAGCCGCCACCGCTTCAGCTTCGACAGCGGCCGCGTCTCCATGATCTCGACCACGTCGCCCACGTGGGACTCGTTGGTTTCGTCGTGGGTGTGGCAGACGGTCCGCCGCTTCATCAGCTTGCCGTACTTGTCGTGGGGCACAAGCCGCTCGACGACGACCCGGCGGGTCTTGTTCATCTTGTCGGACATCACCACGCCGACCTCCGTCTTGCGGGGGCGGCGGGCCGGCGCTGGTTTGGCGTTGGCGGGGCTGGGCTGGCTCATCGTGCGTGCTTCGGTCCTGGGTTTGGGCGGGGGACGGCCCCGCAAGGTCAGGAGGCGGCCCCGGCGGTCTTCACGCGATCGATCTCGCGCTGGCGGAGGATCGTCTTGATCCGCGCGATTTCGCGCTTCGCCTTGACGATCTCGCTGGGGGCCTCGAGCCGCTCCGTCTCACTCTGGAGACGAAGGCGGAACAGGTTCTTCTGGACGTCCTTGAGCTGCAATTCGAGCTGCTCGTCGGAATGTTCGCGGAGTTCGGAGGCCTTGCTCATGGTTCCTTCTCGCTTCCGGTCGTCGCGTCGCGGCGGACCGCCCGCCCCGAAGGGCGGGCTCGGCTCAGACGGTCGGCCGCCGGGTCACGAACCGGCAGGCGACGGGCATCTTGTGGGCCACCCGGTTGAACGCGGCTCGCGCGGCGTCCTCAGTCAGGCCCGAGATCTCGTACAGAATGGTCCCCGGCTTGACGACCGCGGCCCAGAACTCGACCTCGCCCTTGCCCTTGCCCATTCGGGTCTCGGCCGGAATCGCGGTCACGCTCTTGTGGGGGAAGATCCGGATGAACAGCTTCCCGCCACCCTTGACGGCCTGGCTGGCGACCACGCGGCCCGCCTCGATCGTCTGGGCGCTGATCCGCCCCGGCTCGAGGGTCTGCAGTCCGTACTCGCCGAACGACACGTAGTTGCCCCGCGTCGCATTACCTTTTACGCGGCCTTTTTGGCTTTTTCGATACTTGACCCGCTTGGGCATCAGCGCCATCGACGGCCTCCGTCTTCAAATAGTCGCCCTGGTTGACCCACACCTTGACGCCGATGTGCCCCTGGGCTGTCTTCGCCTCGGCGAATCCGTAGTCGATCTTCGCCCGCAGCGTCGACAGAGGTACCGACCCCTGCGCCGCCGCCTCGGTCCGCGACATCTCGGCCCCGCCGAGCCGCCCGGACAGCTGAATCTTGACTCCCTTGGCCCCCCCGTCCATCGTCTGCTCGAGGGCCCGCTTCATCGTCCGCCGGAAGCTCGACCGCTTCTGCAGCTGTTCGGCGATGTCCTCGCTGATCAGCTGGGCGTCGATCTCAGGACGGCCGACTTCGACGATCTTGATCTCGATCCGGCGGCCGGTGAGGTTCTGCAGCTCCTCCTGGAGCTTCTCGACCTCGGCCCCCTTGCGGCCGATCACGACGCCGGGACGGGCCGTCGACAGCAGCACCGTGACCGCGTCCCGCGTTCGCTCGATCTCGATCTTGGGGATGCCGGCGAAGCCGTACTTGTTCTTGATGAACTTCCGGATCTTGAAGTCCTCGACCAGCAGGTCGCTGAACTCGTGCTTGGAGGCGTACCAGCGGCTCCGCCAGTCCTCCATCACGCCCACCCGGAACCCGGTCGGTCGCACCTTCTGGCCCATCGCTCAGCGTCCCCCGCCTTGTTGGATTCGCATCTCGTTTCCTCGCGTCTCGTCGTCCTCGGCGGGAATCGCCCGGCCGGGGCCTCGCGGTCGGCTCACTCCTCGTCGAACTTCGAGTAGTCCTCGAGCCCCACGATGATATGGCTGCTGCGGCGGCGGATCAGGTAGGCCATGCCCCGAGCCCGCGGCATCAGCCGCTTGAACATCGGGCCCCCCTCGCCCCGGGCGTCCACGACCACCAGGTCGCCCACCCGCTTCACCCCCCGGTCCTCGGCGTTGGCCATGGCGCTCTTCAGCACCTTCTCGACCAGCCGGGCGCCGCGGTGGGGCATGTACTTCAAAACGTCCAGCGCATCGTCGGCGTACTTCCCGCGGATCAGGTCCAACAGCGGCATGACCTTCCGCACCGAGATGCGAGCGAAACGGTGGCTGGCCGTGTATTCGGCGACTGTGCTGCTCATACCGGGGTCTCGCTTTCAGTCCGACGGGGCGGGGCCGGCCCCGCCGTCCTCGACCTTTCTCGTCTTCGATCCAATGTTTCAGGAGGCCGGGAAAGGCCGCCTCGTATTACTTGCGGGCGCCCTTGGCGGCCTTGCCGCCGTGGCTGCGGAAGGTCCGCGTCGGGGCGAACTCGCCGAGCTTGTGGCCCACCATGTCCTCGGTCACGTAGAGCTTCACGAACGTCTTGCCGTTGTGAATCGCGAAGTTCTTGCCGATGAACTCAGGCACGATGGTGCAGGACCGCGCCCACGTCTTGATCGGCTCGCGGCTCCCCGAGGCGTCGGACTTGGCAGCCTTCTCAAGCAGCCGCTCAACGACGTACGGCCCCTTCTTCAGCGAACGTCCCATGTCTGCGTCTTCCCTTTGATTGCGATGTCGGTCGGCCAGGAGGCGGTCGGGTGAGGGCCCCGCCGCCTCGGGCGGGGCTCGCGGTCAGATCTTCAACTGGCCGTAGCGGACGCTGGTGCGACGGCGGATGATCATCTTGTTCGACTGCTTGCGACGACGACGGGTCTTCCCGCCCTTCGCCAGCACGCCCGTCGGCGACTGCGGCGTGTGGCCCTTCGACCGACCTTCGCCGCCGCCCATCGGATGGTCGACCGGGTTCATCGCCATGCCGCGGACGTGCGGCCGTCGGCCCAGCCAGCGCTTCCGGCCGGCCTTGCCCAGGCGGATGTTCATGTGGTCGGCGTTCCCGACCACGCCGATCGTCGCCCGGCAGGTCGACGGGATTCGGCGAACCTCGCCCGAGGGCAGCGTGATCTGGGCCCAGTCGCCTTCGCGGGCGGTGAGCGTCGCCGAGACGCCGGCCGACCGGCAGAGCTTGGCCCCGCCGCCGGGCTGCATCTCGAGGTTGTGGATCGACATGCCGGTCGGGATCTTCGACAGCGGCAGGCAGTTCCCCAGCTTGGGCTCGGCGTCGGGGCCCGAGGCGACGGCCATGCCGGCCTTCAAACCTTCGGGGGCCACGATGTACCGCTTCTGGCCGTCCGGGTAGACGATCAGCGCGATCCGGGCCGAGCGGTTGGGGTCGTATTCAATGTGGGTCACCTGGGCGACCTGGCCGTCGCGGTCGTTGCGCCGGAAGTCGATGATCCGGTACATCCGCTTGTGGCCGCCGCCGCGGTGGCGGGCCGTGATGAAGCCCTGGTTGTTCCGGCCGCCGGTCTTCTTCAGCGGTTCGGTCAGCGACTTCTCAGGCTTCTTGTTCTTGTCGGTCAGTTCCGAGAAGTCGGAGACCGACGCGTTGCGGCGGCCCGGACTGGTCGGCTTGTAGTAGCGGATGCCCATCGCTTATTCCTCTCGAGGGGACTGGCCTGCGGCCGGCGCCCCTCGCTCGTCTTCGCGGCGTCGGTGGTCCCGGGGGGCGGGCGACCGGGCCCGCCGCGTCCCATCCTTCAGCTGATCAATAGAAGTCGATCCGGTAGTCGTCGTGGAGGGCGACGATCGCCTTCTTCCAGCTCCGGGTGCGGCCCTGCTGGAGGCGGACCCGCCGCAGCTTGCCCTTGCGGTTCTGGGTCCGGACGTCCTTCACCTTGACGTTGAACAGGGCCTCGACGGCCTCCTTGATCTCCGTCTTGCCGGCGAGCTGGTTGACCTCGAAGGTGTAGGCGTTGTGCCGTTCCGAGAGGTGCGTCGCCTTCTCAGTGATCAGAGGCCGGACGACCACCTGGTGGGGGTCGAGGGCGGGGCCTTTACGGGTGTAGGCCGGAGCCCGGCGGAGCGTAACCATGGAATCAGGCCTCCACGGCGCGACGCGCCGGCTGGGACTTCACGCGTTCGATCAGGGCCGCCAGCGCCTCACGGGTGAGGATCAGGTAGCGCTGCTTGAGCACGTCGTAGGTGTTGAACTCGGCGACCGGCGCCACCTGCACGCCCTCGATGTTCCGGGCGCTGCGGTAGAGCGTCGGGTCGGCGGCGGGGAGGCCCAGCAGGATCGAACGGCCTTCCAGGGTCCGCCGCGAGGCGACGGCCTTGGTCTCGCCGACGGCCTCGGCCGCTTCGGCCTCGGTCAGGTCGGGCCGACGGATGGCCTTGAGGGCCTTGGCGACCACCTGGGTCTTGGGGGCGTCCAGCTTCAGGCCGTCGATCACCAGCGCCTGGCCGTCCTGGAACTTGGAGAGCAGGGCCATCCGGACGGCGGCCCGCACGGCCCGCTTGGGGATGCTGTAGCGGTAGTCGCGGTTGCGGCGGGCGAAGGCGACGCCGCCGCCCTTCCGCTTGTTGGTCCGCTTGGCGCCGGCGCGGGCGTTGCCGGTCCCCTTCTGGCGGAACAGCTTCTTGCCCGACCCGGCGACGTCGGCCCGGCCCCGCGTGTTGACGGTGCCGACCCGGCGGGCGGCCAGGTGCATCAGGACGACGTCGTGAAGGAGCTGCTTGTTGACCTCGCCGCCGAACGCGGCGGGGTCGACCTGCTCGTCGCCCACTTTGGCGCCGTCGACGTTGTAAACGGGAATCGTCAGCATGGCGGTCGCTTCCAATTTCGGAGGGTCCGGTCCGCGAACCCGGCTCAGGCCTTGTTGGTCTGACGGACGGTCAGGTAGCCGCCGTTGGGGCCGGGAACGGCGCCGCGGAGCAGCAACAGGTTGTTGGCCGGGTCGATCCGGACCACTTCGAGGTTCCGCACGGTCACCTGGGCGTTCCCGAACTGACCCGGCTTGCGGATGCCCTTACGGGTCCGCGACGGGTCGGCGCTGGGGCCGGAGGAGCCGGGATGGCGGTGCATCCGCTTAACGCCGTGGGTCGCCCGCAGGCCGCGGAACCCGTGCCGCTTGATGACGCCGCTGAAACCGCGACCCTTGCTGGTCCCGGTGACGTCGACGTTCTTGATCTCGTTGAACACCTCGACGGTCAGCTTGAGGCCCGGCTGCACGTCGACGGCCGACTCCTGGCGGATCTCGCGGATGTACCGCTTGGGCTCGGCGTCGACCTTCTTGGCGTGGCCCCGCTCCGCCTGGGTGGCGTTCTTCCGCTTCTTGTCGTCGAAGCCGAGCTGAACCGCGTGGTAGCCGTCGACCTCGTCGGTGCGGACCTGAAGCACGGTGCAGGGGCCGCACTCAAGAACCGTGATCGGGACGGCGGTGCCGTCCTCCTGGAAGATCTGGGTCATGCCGATCTTCCGTCCCAGCAGTCCCACTCGCATCGTCGAACTCCGTGTGCAACCGGTGGCGGCGCTACCGCCGGCCGATGCCGGGGCCCGAAGCAAGTGCTTCCGAGACGCCGGCGGGCCTCGCGGCGAGGCGTGTTCCAATTCAACCTGGGGTGGGGAGGCGGGCTTCGGCGGGAGGGTCGCAGCCAGGCTTATCGGCGATCCCTAATCCGGCGTCGGGGCTGTCTCTCGGCCGAGGGCCGATTGAGGCGTCCGACGCGTCCGGACGTGCACGTACCAGTCGTACGCGGTCCGGGAAGCCATGAACCCGAAGCGACGACTTTACCAGCCGCCGCCCGGAATTTGCAAGCGTTTCTTTCTTTTATACCGCTCGCTCGGCCCGGGCGCTCAGGCGCCGGCCGGCGAGGCCTTGATCTTGATGTCCACGCCCGCGGGCAGGCTCAGCTTGTTCAAGGCGTCAATGGTCTTGTTCGTCGGCTGAACGATGTCGATCAGTCGCTTGTGGGTCCGGATCTCAAACTGCTCCCGCGACTTCTTGTCGATGTGCGGGCTGCGGAGCACGGTGTACCGCTCGATCCGCGTCGGGAGGGGGATCGGTCCGTGCACGATGGCTTCGGTCCGCTTCGCCGTGTCGACGATGTCTTTGGCAGACTGGTCCAGGATGGTGTGATCGTATGCTTCCATCCGGATCCGAATGCGTTCGTTGCTGATGCCCGCCACCGCAATCACGTCCTTCCCGAAACCCGGCCGACCCGGGGCGAGTCCGTCTCGCCCAAATCGCACGTCACGCAGGAAAGTAAGAGTGTATCGCGACCCCCCCAGGGCGTCAACGGCCGGCATCGCCCTTTTTTCATGGAATTTTCGCTGCGACCCTCACGCGGAGCTCTCCATCACGCTTGGCATCGTGATCGTTCCACTTGACGCGGCGGCGTCTTACGTTTCGAGCAGCCAGTGGGCTCGACGGCCCGCGGAATGGATCGAACACCAGGAGCCTCGCGATGTTCCGGCCCCGCTTGTCGCCCGTCTGGGTCCATCCGTCAGCCCCTCGCGCCGCCGCCAGGCCGGGCCGTCGGCCGCGGCTCGTGGCTCGGGCGGAGGCCCTGGAAGCCCGAGCGTTGTTGACCACCTACACCATGCCTCTGGTCAACAACACCCACCTCGACGCCTCGAAGCATCCCGTCTACGTCGGCGGATTCTCGACGGCGAGCGGGCTGACCCTGCAGCCGGGCGCGACGGCCGGGCAGTTGGTCTTCGGCCCGGCGGGGAACACGGATCTCGAGGTCGACAGCTATCCCGTCGGCGGGGGCGCCGGCCAGTTCAGCTCGATCGTCTTCGACTCTTCGCAGCCCATCGACGGCGGCCGGATCTACTTCTACGTGATGGGTACGAACCAGGCGGGGCCGACCTTCCCGTTCGGGCAGCAGCCTTCGTATTCTTCACAATACATGTTTGAGTACGTCGAGCTGACCGAGCCCGCGACCGGCGGCTTGCCGACCATCAACCTCTCGACGGTCGACGCCTTCAACTTCCCGCTCACGCTGACGCCTCATAACGCGGCTGGGGACTACCTCGGCCAGGTCGGCCAGCCCTTGCAGGGGGCGAGCGCTAACCGATCGGCGATCGCCAGGGCGTACACGGCCTTCATGACCGTGCCCGGGCGCGAGGCCTACAAGTCTCTCAAGGTGGACGCCTCGCAGCAGCTTTTGAACCCATACACATACCTGATGCAGACCTCCGGGACGAACCCGCTCCCGTCGAAGACCACGGACCCGCTGAACACGGTCTTCGACACGTCTCTGAATACGCTCTTCGCCTCGAGCGGCTGGAGCGTGACGGGCTCGGACGGGCACGTGTACGTCGCGAAGAAGGGGACGTATCAGTACGGGAGCTTGCGAAATCCCGTCTTCCCCTGGCGACTCGTCAAACTCGAGGGGCTGGAGTTCAAGGGGAACGGCGACAAGCTACACGTCTTCAACCCAGTGGGCGTGAACGTGGCGGTCGGGGCCAACGGCCAGGCCATCACAGCGAGCACGACGCTTCGCTCGACGCCCGCCTTCCTCCGAGGGAGGGCCCGGGGCGGGCTCCGAGGGGAGAACTCCGCGCAGTTGAACAAGATCACGCTCACGAACGCCCCGGCGGCGGGAACGCTGGAAGTGGGGATGTACGTCTTCGGTCAGTATTTCGACCAGAAGGACGGCAAGGCGACCAACTACATCACGGGGATTTCCCGCGACTGGTCGGGGAACACCGTGGTGACGCTGAAGCACGCTCTGCCGTGGGCCGTGACCAACGATCAGGTCGTTTTCTCGCCAATCCCCGACCTGTCGATCATGAAGGCGTCGAGCGGGGCGATGACCTTCGGCGCTTCGGGCTTCTTCGCCGACGCCGCGACTCAGGGCGTGACCGGAAGCGAGGCCACGGTCCTGCTGAACATCGAGAACCAGATCGACTCGGCCCTGAACCGAGGTGTGGCCGTCGTGCCGAGCGTCCAGGGCATGCCGGGCCCGTTGACTCCCTCGCAAACGGGCTACGCCAGCCAGTACTGGGGGACCGAGTCCAACTGGTATCCGGCGAGCCAGACGCAGAACGAGTTTGCCCTCTTCATGCACACCGCGACCATCAACAACTCCGCGATCTTCGTCCGCCCGACCAATCCGGCGTCGACGAAGACCGGCGCCCCGATGGGAATGGCCTACGGCTTCAGCTACGACGAGAACCCCGGCCCCGTCCCCCCCGCGCCGGCCGGCCAGGCCCAGGTCCCCTCGAAGTTCGACCCCGTCCCGTCCGCGACGACGACCATCACCATCACACTGGGGCCGTGGTGATTTCGGTTGACGACGCTGGCCCAGCCTCTCGGTGTTCAGACGATGATGGCGGTCCCGACCGAACTCGTCCCCGAGGTGCGAGCCTTGCTGGCTCGTAAGAAACAGGGGGCTTGATCTTCAACCACAAAAGCTGGGGGGGGTCGTAGGCCCACATAGGCCGCCGATCGCGCGACACGCGTGCGGCTATCCCGCGACCGCCTTTTTCACCTACGACGATTTTCGACTTCGGACTCGCCCCCCACGAGCCAGTGGTCGGGAAGAACGTAGCATGACAGCCCGCCGAGGTTCCGTCAAAGCTCGTTACACATTCCTCCCGAACTGGATGTCCAGCGTCCGCAGATACGTCTGCAAGCCGGCGTCCTGGATGGGGAGGAGGTAGGCGGGGACGCCGGACTCGTTGTAGTGGGAGTGCCAGAGGCCGGGAGGGGTGACGAAGGCCGAGGCCGAATGCCAGTCCACGCGGATTGGGTCGACGATTCGGCCGTCGGCGCCGAGTTCCTGGCCGACGAGGGTGTAGCAGCCGGGCTTGGCGTCGAGGATCAGGTCGAGCGCCACCGACTGGTGCCGGTGCGGGGCCTGCACGGCGGCCACCGGGAGGATGCCGAACATCGCCCAGAGCGTCGGCGTGACGGTCCGGGTCAGCGGGCACGATTTGTTCGCCAGCAGCACGCTGACGCGGTTGCGGTTCTTGGCGTGGGGGTCGGCCTCGGCCCTGGCGAGTTCGGCCCTGGCCTCCGCGGCGGGGTAGAGGGTGGGGCGGAACGTGGGGGTCTCCACCTTCGCGCCCAGGTAGCGAACCATCGGCTCGTCGTGGACCCAGTACAGCGCGGCGTCCTCGTCGGCGAAGTGGACCGCGTCGTCGCCGGCCGGGAGCGTGACGAAATCGCCGGTGCTCCACGGGAAGACTTTGGCGCCGAAATCGGTCCGCCCCCGCCCACGCATCACGTAGTAAAGCTGTGACGACGCATTCGGCCGAACGCGGATCGACTCGCCCGGCAGGATGTGCATGAAGCTGGCGAGCAGGCTCGGGCTCGTCGCCGGCCCGGGCTGGCCGAGCTTCTCGCTTAGGTCGAGCGGGATGATTCCCGTCGGTCCCTGTTCGTGCAGCGAGGCGGGGAAGTCGGCGAACGGGATCGGCGGAATGATCCCCGCGCCAATGGGGTCGGCGGCGCGGCTGTACTCGAAGTACTGGCCGTCGCGCGTCAGTTCGCTCACCTCGTCGGCCGTCTTCTCGCGAGTCGTCGTGGCCACCATGTTCGACCTCCTCCCGGGCTGGAGAGTTTCGCCCCCTGCGCGTCGCAGGACCTGGCCCGCGTTCCCGCTCGGCGGCGACACCTTCAGCATATCGCGACCGCCCCAGGATCGAGTAGGCGTCTCGATGGATCTCCCGACTCCGGCGCGATACCCTCAAGAGAGACCAACCCATGACGCCTGTCCGATGCGCCAGTTAGAAGCGGGGGAATCCGCGATGTCCATCCTCCCCAACGACGCCCCCGAATTCGGCGCGGCCGATTCGAAGAAGGCTCCGACGCCGCGGCGTCGACACAGCCTCGTCGACTACTTATGGCTGCTGGCTCTGCTCGTCGTCCTGATCGCCATTCTGTTGCCGTCCCTGCGGCTCGGCAGCCCCACGATGGTTCGGCGATCGCAGTGCATGGGCAACTTGCGAGAAATCGCCAGGGCCCTGAACGCCTACGTGATGGAACACGGAGCCTTGCCGCCGGCCTACACGGTCGATGCGGACGGCCGTCCGTTGCATAGCTGGCGCACGCTCATCCTCCCCTATCTCGGCCAGGGATCTCTCTATGAGTCGATCGACCTCGCGAAGCCCTGGAACGACCCGGCCAACGCCAGGGCGTTCGAGACGCCGCTGCAGGTCTACCAATGCCCGAATCTGGCCGGATGGCTCTCGAACAAGACCATCTACCGGGCGAGCGTCGGCCCTCACGCCTTCTTGCGTCCCGCCGAGCCGCGACCACTCGCTACGATCACCGACGACAAGGCGACGACCCTCGCCGTCATCGAAGTCGACCACGAAAGCGCCGTCCCCTGGATGTCGCCCGAGGACGCCGACGAAGCCATCATCGAGGGCCTCGGGGCCGACTCGAAACTCGTGCACCCCGGCGGCCTGCACCTGACGACGGCCGACCGTTCCGTCATCTTCGCGTCTCCAGAACTCCGGCCCGATCTCCGCCGGGCTTTGATCACCGTCGACGGCGGCGAGGCCGTCTCACGCGACCTGCTCATCCGGTGATCGTGTTCGCTGGCCCGGCCGAAAGCCCCCATGGATTTCCCCGCCGACGTGGTGGATCCTCGAGAGATAAACTACATTTGTAAAACTAGCTCCCGCTCAGAGAAATCACGCTCATGTCCACCCTCTCCGGCTACGACCCCGATTTCCCCGAGGTTCCCAACGAGTCCTCGGGCTCGGGCTGCCGCGGGTTGGTCGTCCGGTTTCTCTTCATCGTCTGCGCCCTCGTGCTTCTGTCCGCGCTCTTGCTGCCGGCCTACCGCTCGGCGCGGTGGAACGCGAAGCGGGCGCAATGCCTCAGCAACATGAAGCAGATCATGCTGGCCCTGAACAACTACGCCGAGGACCAGGGCTCTCTGCCGCCCGCCTACTCGGTCGACGCGAACGGCCGACCGCTGCACAGTTGGCGGACGCTCATCCTCCCCTATCTGGAACACCGCGAACTTTACGACTCGATCGATCTCAAGAAGCCCTGGAACGATCCGGCCAATGCGAAGGCATTCGAGACAGTAGCCAGCGTTTACGACTGCCCGTGCATCATCGTCGATCCTGCGTATAGCTGCCCGGAGCTGCGCGGCAAGTCGTGGAACAAGACGGTCTACCGAGCGAGCGTAGGCCCGCACGCCTTCCTTCGGCCCACGGAACCGCGACCGCTCGCGACGATCACCGACGATCCGGCCTGGACGCTCTCGGTGATCGAGGTCGACCAGGCGAACGCCGTCCCCTGGATGGCCCCGGAGGACGCCGACGCGGCGATGATCCTGCGGCCTGGGGCGGACTTGAAACTCCAACATCCCGGCGGCGTCAACGCCGCTTTCGCCGACGGTTCCGCCGTGTTCCTCAAGACGACCGTCGCGCCCGAAGTCCGCCGGGCCATGATCTCGGTCGACGGCGGCGAGGCCGTCTCGCGCGAGCAGGTCATCAAGTAACGATGAGCCCGGCGCAATCCAAAAACCCCTATGGATTTCGTCGTTGACGTGCGGTACTCTCGGGAGTGCGCAGCGACATCTGTAAAACACAAGGTCGCACCCAGGGGACTCCGCCCATGTCCACCTTCCCCGGCGACGATCCCGACCTCCAAGAAATCCCCAAGAAGGCCGCCGGATCAGGCCGAGGCCGCCACATTGCGGCTCTCGTGGGAGCGGCCGTCGCGATCACGCTGATCGGGTTCTTGCTGCCGGCCGTGAGCGCGGCGCGTGAGGCGGCGAGACGCTCGCAATGCGTTTGCAACCTCAAGCAGATCATGCTGGCCCTGGTGAACTACGCGGACTCCGAGGGAGCGCTGCCGCCGGCCTACACGGTGGACGCGAACGGCCGGCGGCTGCATAGCTGGCGAACGCTCATCCTGCCCTACCTCGAACAGCGCAGCCTTTACGAATCGATCGACCTCTCGAAACCCTGGGACGACCCGGCCAACGCCAAGGCGTTCGCGACGCCGGTGATGGTCTACTCGTGCCCCAGCACGACAGCTCCGCCGACGAACGCCACGGTCTACCGGGCGAGCGTCGGCCCGCGCGCCTACCTGCTGCCCACGGAACCGCGACCGATCTCGACCATCACCGACGGAACCGCGTCGACGCTCGCGATCGTCGAGGTCGCTTTCGAGAACGCCATCCCCTGGATGTCTCCCGAGGACGCCGACGAGGCCATGATCCTACGGCCTGAGCCGGACTCGACTCTCCAGCACGTCGGCGGTCTGAACGCCGGGATCGCCGACGGCAGCATCCGGTTCCTCAAGGCGACGATCAGGCCCGAAGTCCGCCGAGCCCTCATCTCGGTCGACGGCGGTGAGACGATCCGGCCGATCGACGGCGTCGACACGATCAAGCCCGTCGACGACGGCCAGATGCTCAAGCCCGAAGAGTGGTGACAGGCCCGTGACTCTCCCTTCCAGCAACGATCCTGAGTTCCGCGACCCCGCAAAGGCGAAATCCGCCTCGCGCGGTCGATCCTGCCTGATTCAGGCCCTCCTGACCACGGCGATCCTGGCGTTGTTGGTCGCGCTCATGCTGCCGGCCGTCCGAACAGCGGGCGAGGCGGCGAAGCGTTCCCAGTGCGTCAACAACCTGAAGCAGATCATGCTGGCCCTGCACAACTACGCCGATGTCTACGGGGCCCTGCCACCGGCCTATACGGTGGACGCCGACGGCCGACGGCTGCATAGCTGGCGCACGCTCATCCTGCCGTTCCTCGAGCAGAACGACCTGTACCAGGCGATCGACCTGGCGAAGCCCTGGGATGATCCGTCCAACTCGAAGGCGTTCGCGACGCCCATTCACCCCTACTGGTGCCCCAGCGCGGACGATCCGCCGACGACCAGCACGGTCTACCGAGCAAGCGTCGGCCCGCACGCTTTCCTGCGCACCACCGAGCCGCGACCGTTCGCGACGATCTCTGACGGAACCGCGGCCACGCTCGCCGTCGTCGAGGTCGCCCCCGAAGACGCCGTCCCCTGGATGAGTCCGGAGGACGCCGACGAGCCTCTCATCCTGAAGCTCGAGCCCGACTCGAAGCTCCAGCATTCCGGCGGCGTGAACATCGGCTTCGCCGACGGCAGCGTCCGATTTCTCAAAGCGACCATCCCGCCCGCCGTCCGCCGGGCCCTGATCACCGTCGACGGCGGCGAGGCCGTGAGTTCCGATCAGTACTGACGTGCGAACATTCCTCGAACTCGACCCACAGCGGAGCCAGGCCCGTGCCCCTCCCTCACAACGACGAAACCATGTTCCGCCACGAAGATCAGATATCACGGGGCCCGCGCCGAGGTGTCCGGCAGTTCGGAGCCCTCGCGGGACTTGCTGTCGCTCTG
Source organism: Paludisphaera rhizosphaerae (assembly GCF_011065895.1). Taxonomy (NCBI): domain Bacteria; kingdom Pseudomonadati; phylum Planctomycetota; class Planctomycetia; order Isosphaerales; family Isosphaeraceae; genus Paludisphaera; species Paludisphaera rhizosphaerae. The sequence continues at coordinate 242,196 of NZ_JAALCR010000008.1, forward strand.
CTGGCGATCGCGCTCCTTACGTCGGCGTTCGTCGCCCAGGGACTCGAATCCGCGCAACGCGCCCGCTGCGCCCACAACCTGATGCAGATCATGCTGGCCTTGGAGAACTATTCCCAGAGGCATGGGGCACTTCCTCCGGCGTACACCGTAGACGCAAACGGCCGCCGACTCCATAGTTGGCGCGCACTTATCCTGGACGCACTCGACTCCAGCAACGCCTACAACTCGATCGATTTCTCGAAACCCTGGGACGACCCGGTGAACGCTCAAGCGTTCGCGGAGCCGTTGAGCGTCTTTCATTGCCCGAATCTGACCGACTTGCCCGTGAATCGGACCGTCTACCGGGCAATAGTCGGCCCGCGCAACTTCCTACTCCCCACCGACCCACGGCCGCTCGCAACGATCACCGACGACAGAGGGACGACCCTGGCGGTCGTCGAGGTCGCCGCGGAGGACGCGGTCCACTGGATGGCACCCGAGGACGCCGACGAAGCGATGGTCTTGAAGCTCGGAGGCCACGCGAAACTCCCGCATGCGGACGGCTTTATCGTCAGTTCGGCCGACGCCGGCATCCATTTCCTCAAGGCGACGACGAATGCCGAGCTTCGCCAAGCTCTGATCTCGGTCGACGGCGGCGAGATCGTCGACTCGAATCCGTATGAACGATCGTACGACTTTCGAATTCGACTCGATAAGAGACCCAGACGATGACCCTCCCCACCGGCGACGATCCCGAGTTCCGCGACGTCGCGAAGGCGAAGCCTGCCCCTCGGCGACGCTTTCTCCTCAGCGAGGCCCTCCTCGCGATCGCCATCCTGGGAGTGTTGATCGGGCTTTTACTGCCGGCATCCCGCTCCTCGGGAGAAGCGTCGAAACGCGCGCAGTGCCAGAACAATTTAAGGAACATCATGCTGGGCCTGAACGGCTACGCCGAGGCCCACGGCGGCGTCCTTCCGCCTGCGTACACCGTCGCTCCTGACGGGCGTCGCCTCCACAGTTGGCGGACGCTCATCCTGCCGTATCTTGATTTGGCCGACATTTATCAGACCATCGACCTCTCGAAGCCGTGGAACGACCCGGTTAACGCCAAGGCGTTCGAAACCACCCTGGCTATCTATCGCTGCCCATCCGCCTACGATCGGCGATCGAACAGGACGGTCTTTCGCGCGAGCGTCGGCCCGCACGCCTTCTTGCGGCCGACCGAGCCGCGCACCATCGCCACGATCACGGACGGTCAGGCGTCGACCCTCGCCGTGGTCGAGGTCAGCCCCGAGGAAGCGATGCCCTGGATGTCCCCGGAGGACGCCGACGAGGCCATGATCGAGGGCCTGGGCTCGGGTTCGAAGCTCCAGCATCCCGGCGGGCTGAACGTCGGATTCGCCAACAGTAGCGTCCGGTTCCTGAAGGCCCCTCTTACGCAAGAAATCCGCCGGGCTTTGATCACAGTCGACGGCGGCAAGGCCGTGAGTTCCGATCAGTATTGACGTGCGATCTCGAAGAGAGGCCGGCTCGATGTCCATCCTCCCCGCCGACGACCCCGAATTCCGCGACCTCGCCAAGAAGCCAGGCGAGATCTGGGCCGGCAGGGTCGTCAAGATCTCCATGGCGGGCTTTGCCTTGCTCTTCACGGCGGCACTCGCCCTGCTATTGCTGGCGGCGATCCTCTTGCCGACGATCCGATCGGCGGAGCCCATCCGACGCGCCCAATGCGCCGGTAATCTGAGACAGATCATGGTTGCGCTGCAGTCCTACGCCAACGATTACGGTGCTTTGCCGCCGGCTTGCTCGGTCGACGCCCAGGGCCAGATCTTGCATAGTTGGCGAACGCTGATTCTTCCCTACCTGGGCGAGGAGGATCTGTATCGGTCGATCGACCTCTCGAAGTCCTGGAAGGACCCGGCGAACCAGAAGGCTCGGGAATCGGCGGTCGCCGTCTACCAGTGTCCGGTGCATGGCGTCGGAGAGGGCTGGACGACGAGCTACCTGGCGTGCGTCGGGCCCCACGCGTTCTTGTTGCCCACCGAACCCCGCCCCCTGGCGACAATCACCGATCCCCCGGATTCGACTCTTGCGGTGATCGAGTGCATGCCGCATGAAAGCGTCCGACATCTCGAACTTCCCTGGACCTGGATGGCCCCGGACGATGCCAAGGAGGGAATCGTCATCGGCCTTGGTCCGAACACGAAAGCCCGGCGCCGGGGCACGCTCAATGCAGCCTTCGTCGATGGGAATGTAAGGTCCCTCAAAGCGCCGATCGAGCCTTCGTTCCACACGGCCCTGCGATCGGTCGACGGCGGCGAGACGATCAAGCCCGAGGAGTGGTAACAATTCCAGACGCCGACCTCGCCCGAAACTCCCGCAGTCGCTCGCGGATCTCGAACGCCGCCAGCGGGGCGAGCCAGCTCAGCCAGGTCGCGAGCGGGTCGTACCACGGGCCGACGGGGCCCAGGACGGTCCCCAGGCCGCCGAGGACTCGCAGCACGACGGCCGAGCAGAGGAGCAGATAGCAGCGCCACATCCATCGGCGATGCTGGATGCATCGCCTTCGCGTCGCGGCCCTCACGCCGAGCGCCGCGGTCGCGGCCGTCGCGAACGCCAACCCCGCGAGTCCCACCGCCGCGACCGGGCCCGCCGCCGCGTACCAGGCCATCCAGAGGCCGCTCGGCGTCGTCAGCAGCAGGATCAAGGCCACCTGGGTCCAACCGATCCGCCGATGCCATTTCGGGAAACGCATCCGAAACCGGTCGTTCACCAGCCACAGGCCCAGCAGCAGCGTGATCGGCCCCGCGACGATGTGGGTGTAGAAAGCCCAGCGATACGCGCCCCAGAAGTAAGCCTCGCGCCCTTCCAGGAAGCCCGTCGAGAAATCGGGCGGGACGTAGCTGCGATAGTTCCCGATCGTCACCGCGACGATTTTCAACACCAGCGCGACCGCAAGCACGCCAAGCACGCGCCCTCGGGTGACGACCTCGCTCGGGTGGAACGTCGCCAGACTCAACGGTCAGCCTCCTCGCGGATAAGGGCCTCGGCTCGGCTCTGTCCCCGTCGCCAGAGCGGATGAGAGCAGCAGCATGGCGAGGCAGCATCGCATGACGGCGGTCCTTCCCGAGAGGCGACGCCCTTCGCAAGGTCCGGGAACGGGGCCTTCATTATCCTCGACGGCGGACGAGGGTGCGATCATGCAGTCCGCACCCAAAACCCGGATCTTGACGATCGTCGCGGAAGCCGTCGTGCAAGGATCTCGGGCGGCTCTTCAGTCCGGCGCCCCGATTGCGTCTGGGTCAGGACATGCCCCCGGATGGGCGTCCGTCCGGGTCGTTCCGATGCATTTCGACGGGAGCCGAAATATGTTCCGCACGCTCGCCGCCTTGCTCATCGTCGCCTGCGCCTCGTCCGCCCAGGCCCAGGGGATTCTCAACCGCGCCGGGGAGGCGCTCGACAACGCGGGGAGGACCATCCGACAGGGGGTGGAGAACGCCGTCAACCGGACCGAGGTCGCCGTTCAGGAACGGGACCTGGCCGCGTCTGTGGTCCATCGCGTTCGCAGCGACAAGCGACTGACTTCCTCGACGATCCAAATGGAAGTCCGGCCTGATGGCTCGGTCGTGCTCCGCGGTTCAGTGATCGACGCCGCAGCCCGGAAGACGGCCGTCGAGTTGGTTGAGAACACGATCGGCGTCACCACCGTCGTCGACGAACTGGCCCTGATGAAGGACGTGAAGGTCATCGAGGCCAAGCCGACCACCACGATCATCGAAACCAAACCGCCCGGAACCGTCATCGAGAGAACGCCGGCGCCGAAGGTCATCACCTCCAAGCCCGTCGCCCCGGCCCAGCCGCCGGTCGTCATCGAGCCGCCGGCCACCGTCAAGCCGTGATCCAACGGCTGATCGTGCTGGTTCGCGATCACAGCTTCCAGGACGGGCGTTGCACCCACGGCCAATTCGGGAGCGACGCCCGTTTCGCTTTCCTCCACCAGTCGCTCGCCGGCGCAAACCCGAAAACCGCCACAACCCAAGCCGCCCGCTCCACCGGCGTTCAGCGAACGTCCGACCGCCGAACAGGTTTGCGGGTTATGAGTACCATCATAATAGAAGCCTTGGATTTCGACGGCTCATTGACAATTCGACAGGCAGGAAAGTGCGCGGCGAACCGCAGTCAAGGCGACCGAACGAAGCCAAAGCTTCGGCCGGCCGCAACCCGCCTCAACCATTAGCTTTAACGTTGAATGCAAAGCCAATTCCAGGCTGCGAACAGACCCAATCGAAGTCAATCTTCCTCGTCGGCGGAGGGATCGGAGGGCTGGGGGAGGCGTCCGGTTCGGACGACGTGGGTGAGCATGGTCCTGGCGCGGTCGGGCCAGGGGGAGGCCTGAATCGCGGCGACGGTTTCCTCGACCGGGTAGGGGATGCGCTTCAACTCGACGCGGCCGTCCTCGATCACCGCGTAGGCGGCGCGGGGGTCGCCGTCGCGAGGGAGGCCGACGCTCCCCGGATTCACCACCAGCTTGTCGCCGACCTTCAACTTGAACTGCATGTGGGTGTGGCCCACGCAGATGATATCGGCGTCGACGGACTCCAGCCGACGGGCCCACGCGGCCTCGTCGCGCAGGAGGTACTCGTCCAGGGGGTCTCGGGGCGTGGCGTGGACCAGCAGGAATCGCCGGTCGCCCAGGGTCACCCGCTGAGTGACGGGGAGTTGCAGCAGATACTTCCGCTCCTCGGCGTCGAGGGCGTCCCACTGGTCGGGGCGGGTGGCGCGGGTCAGATAGCGGAACCCGACCTCGCCGCGGACCGGCACCTCCTGGGCGACGCCGTGGTCGTGGTTCCCCCGGACCGAGTAATCCGCATGGGTCATCGCCCAACGGATGCACGCCGCCGGCTCTGGCCCGTAATCGACCAGGTCCCCCAGGCAGAAGCAGACGTCGTGCGGCTCGTCGATCGCTTCGAGGGCCGCACGATTGCCGTGGACGTCGGAGACGACGAGGATCCTCATCCGACCTCCTCGGATGAGAACCCGAGGGCGTGTCCGAGTCCACAACGGCCTTCCCCCCTTGAGGGGGAAGGTGCCCCGAAGGGGCGGATGAGGGGTGGAGATCCAGGAGCTTGAGAGTTCAGAACGGCTTCGAGCCGTCCGGCGCCGGTCACCCCCTCAAGGAGAGCAGACCGCTTGGCGACGGCTCCGATCGATGCAAGATCGTTTGCGCGATCTGGGCCGGTCGTCCCCCTTGGCATCATCCGATCCATTGTTCGTACCAGAGCTGGAACATGAGCAGCGTCCAGAGGGGCTTGCGATGGTCGCGCGAGCCGTCGCGGTGCTCGGCGACTCGGCGGGCGACCTCCTCGGGACGGAAGAGGCCCTGGGCCCGGATGCGGTCGGGGTTCAGGAGGCGGTCGACGAGCGGGGTGAGCGGACCTCGCAGCCAGCGGGCGACGGGAATGCCGAAGCCCTTCTTCGACCGCCTGAGGATCGAGTCCGGCACCCGACCCACCGCCGCCCGTTTGAGCAGCCGCTTGGTCGTCCCCTTGCCGTACTTGTACGACGAGGGGAGCGAGCGGATCTCGTCCACCAGGTCGGCGTCGAGAAACGGGGCCCGGACTTCCAGGCTGCAAGCCATGCTCGCGCGGTCGACCTTCGTCAGGATGTCCTCGGGGAGGTACGTCTCCTGGTATAGCTCCAGCGAAAGCCCCAGGGGGTCGCCGGGAATCTCAGCCGCGATCCGGTCAGCGAGAGCCTGATGCTCGGCCTCGACGTCGAGCGGCCCGTCGATCAGCAACCGGCCCAGCTCGGGACCGGAGTATGAGCCCAACCAGCGCTGGTGGGCCAGGGCGGGGGCCTCGGCGGCCCCTCGGAGGAACTGCTTGAGCTTGAAGTCGAACGAGAAGTTGCGGTGGTCCACCGGCAAGCGGCCGACGGCCGCCTCGGCCAGCGCCCGGGCGGGGCGGGGGAGGCTTCGGAAAACGCGGGCGGCGCGCTCGGCCTTGAAGGTCGGATAGCCGGCGATCAACTCGTCGGCCCCGTCACCGCCGAGGGCCACCGTGACGTGCTCCCGGGCGAATCGGCTCAGCAAATGCGTGGGGAGGATCGAAGCGTCGCCGAACGGTTCGTCGAGCCAGCCGGCGACCTGAGGCAAGAGGTCCATCATTTGCTCGATGGAGAAGACCCGCTCATGGTGATCGGTCCCCAGGAACTTCGCGACCTCCCGCGCCGGGCCGCTCTCGTCGAAGCTGGGGTCCTCGAAGCCGATCGAGAACGTATGGACGTTCGCCGCCGGCTCGACCTCGCAGAGCGCCGCGGCGACGCTCGACGAATCGACGCCCCCCGACAGGAAGACCCCCAGCGGGACGTCGGAACGCCGATGCCGGGCGACCGAGTCGCGGAACGAGCCCCAGAACCGCGAGGCCGCCTCCTCGAAGGACGGGGGCGACGGATCACGCGGGTCGCCGGCCCTCGGGAAGAACCGCGAGACCCGGACGCGGCCCTCCTCCCAGACCAGCACATGCCCGCGCGGGAGCTTCTTCGCACCCCGCCAGATGGAATAAGGCGCAGGCACATACTCATAAAACAAATAACGGGCCAGGCCGTCGCGATCGAGTTCGCGGGAGACCTCGGGATGCTTGAGCAGAGCCTTGGGCTCGGAGCCGAACGCCAGACCGCCGCCGGGAAGCTCAGCGTAGTAGAGCGGCTTCTGCCCCATGCGGTCGCGGGCCAGCACCAGCCTCCGCCGGGGGCCGTCCCAGATCGCCAGGGCGTACATCCCGTTGAGACGCTCGACGAACGCCTCGCCCTCCTCCTCGTAGAGGTGGACGAAGGTCTCAGTGTCGCAGCGAGTCCGATAGCGGTGGCCCTTCGCCTCCAGGCCGGGCTTGAGGTCGGGCTCGTTGTACAGCTCGCCGTTGTAGACGATCCAGATCGAGTCGTCCTCGTTGGGCAACGGCTGGGCGCCGCCCTCGACGTCGATGATCGAGAGCCGCCGATGCCCCAGGGCCACCGGTCCCGCGACGTGCACGCCGTCGCCGTCCGGGCCGCGGTGGGCGAGACTCGCGGTCATGGCCTCGATCGTCGACCGATCGGCCTCTCGCCCGCCCCCGTTCACGAATCCCGCGATCCCACACATGCCGCCGCCGGCTCCTTCGCCCGCATCCCGCCTCGCCGTCGCTCCCGCCGGTTCAGCGTAACTCAAGCCTTCCATCGCGGGAAAGACGTGGATGCAAGAACACGACGCGATAACTGGACATCCGAACCCTCAACCCTAGAATGATCCGATGAGCACCGGCGACCTCCTAAAACCGACCGACGCGGGCCTCTACTGCGAGGTCGGCGACTTCTTCGTCGATCCCCGGCGGCCCGTGCCGCGGGCCGTCGTGACGCACGCCCACGCCGATCACGCCTGCTGGGGATGCGGTCGGTATCTCTGCTCGGCGGAAGGTCAGGGGGTGCTTCAGATCCGGATGGGCCGCGAGGCCGTCGTGGACTCGCTCCCCTACGGCGAGGCCGTCGAGATCAACGGCGTGCGGGTCTCGCTCCACCCGGCGGGGCACATCCTGGGCTCGGCGCAGGTGCGGCTGGAGCATCGGGGCGAGGTCTGGGTCGCCTCGGGGGACTACAAGGTCGAGCCCGACGCCACGTGCACCCCGTTCGAGCCCGTCGCTTGCCACGTCTTCGTGACCGAGTCCACCTTCGGCCTGCCGATCTACAGGTGGCCCTCGCAGCAGTCGGTCTTCGACGAGATCAACGCCTGGTGGCGGGCCAACCGTGAGGCCGGCAAGGCCAGCTTGCTGCTGGGCTACGCCCTGGGGAAGTCGCAGCGGCTCCTCTCCGGGCTGGACCCGTCCATCGGCCCGATCTACACGCACGGGGCCGTCGAGAAGCTGAACCGGGCCTATCGCGAGGCCGGCGTCGCCCTGCCGCCCACCGCTTATGCGGGAACGGCCGCGAAGGGCAAGAGCTGGGGAGGCGCGATGATCGTCGCCCCTCCTTCGGCACAAGGGACGCCCTGGGCCCGCAAGTTCGGGCCGGCCTCGACGGGGATCGCCTCGGGCTGGATGACCATCCGGGGGACGCGGCGGCGCAAGGCCCTCGACCGCGGCTTCGTCCTCTCCGACCACGTCGACTGGCCGAGCCTGCTGGGCTCGATCGCGGCCACCGGCGCAAGCCGCGTTCTGGTCACCCACGGTTACACGGCGGTCGTCGTCCGCTACCTGCGAGAGCAGGGGCTCGATGCGGAGATCCTCGCCACTCGCTACGAGGGCGAGGGAGACGCCCAGGATCGCGCCGAGGTCGACGCGATGGAGACCGAGGCTGAGGCGGTAGAGGAGGCGTCATGAAAGACTTCGCCCGCCTGTACGCAGACCTCGACGAGACGACCCGGACCGGCGAGAAGGTCGAGGCGCTGACCCGATACTTCGCCGAGGCCCCGCCGGCTGACGCCGCGTGGGCGGTCTACTTCCTGATCGGCCGCAAGCCGAAGCAGGTGGTGCCGTCGAAGAAGCTCCGCGAGTGGGCGGCGGCCGAGGCCGGCGTGCCCGACTGGCTATTCCAGGAGTCGTACGACGCGGTCGGAGACGTGGCCGAGACCGTCGCGCTCCTGCTCCCCCCCTCGGAGAAGTCGACCGACCTACCGTTGGCCGAGTGGGTCGAGAACCGGCTCTTGCCTCTCCGCGGGGCCGACGAGGAGACGCAGCACGCCGCAATGCTCGAAGCGTGGGGGGCCATGGATCGTCCCCAACGCTTCGTCTGGAACAAACTCATCAGCGGCGGCTTCCGCGTGGGGGTCTCGCAGCAGCTCGTGACGCGGGCGTTGGGGAAGGCGGGTGGGATCGACCCGGCGGTCGTCGCGCACCGTCTGATGGGCGACTGGGAGCCGAGCCCCGGTTTCATCGCACGCCTACTCGCGGCCGAATCCGACGACGCCGACCACTCGCGTCCGTATCCCTTCTGCCTCGCCTACGGCCTGGAAGCAGAGCCCGAGACCCTGGGGCCGCTCGAAGATTGGATCGCCGAGTGGAAGTGGGACGGCATCCGATCACAGCTCATCCGTCGCGGCGGCGACACCTTCCTCTGGTCTCGGGGCGAGGAACTGGTGACCGACCGTTATCCGGAGCTTGCCACGTTGGGCGCCTTCCTGCCCGAGGGAACCGCGATCGACGGCGAGATCCTGCCGTACCTCGACGGCGCTCCGCTCCCGTTCGCGCAGCTCCAGCGGCGGATCGGCCGCAAGACGGTGGGGAAGACGATCCTGGCCGAGGTCCCCGTCGTACTGATCGCCTACGACCTGATGGAGATGGACGGCCGCGACCTTCGCGCCGAGCCCTTCGAGTCCCGGCGCACGCGGCTGGCGAGTCTGGTCGAGAAGGTCGCGCAGCCCAACCGGATGATCCTCTCGCCTCTGGTCGTCGCCGACACATGGGAGGCGACGGCAGCGGCCCGGCTCCAGGCGAGGGACCACCATGCGGAAGGCTTGATGCTCAAGCGCCGGGGCTCGCCGTATCATGTGGGCCGCAAGCGGGGCGACTGGTGGAAGTGGAAGGTCGATCCCTTCACCGTCGACGCCGTCCTCACCGCAGCCCAGCGCGGCAGCGGCAAGCGGGCGAGCCTCTACACCGACTACACCTTCAGCGTCTGGGACGACGACCGCCGACTGGTCCCCTTCGCCAAGGCCTACTCCGGCCTCACCGACGCGGAGATCGCCCAGGTCGACGCCTTCGTCCGCCGCAACATGGTCGAGAAGTTCGGCCCTGTGCGGACCGTCAAACCGGAGCTCGTCTTCGAGCTGGCCTTCGAGGGCATCCAGCGCTCGCCGCGGCATAAGTCCGGCATCGCCGTCCGCTTCCCACGCATCCTCCGCTGGCGTCACGACAAGCCGGCGGAGGAGGCTGATTCGCTGGAGTCAATCCGCGCCATGCTGCCGGGAGAGGAGAAGTGAACTGGACGATCGATCGCGGCCTCAGGGCCACCGACGACGTCACTTCTCCCCACGGGCGAGGGAGAAGGTTTGGGGCGCTCCTTACGGAGGGCCCTTCCGAGCCTGCTCGCTCAACCCGTTGCCAGGGCGTCCGTCCCGTACGGCGAGCGCTGGGGGCGGTGGAGCATTTTGTCGGCTTCGGGGTCGTTGATGAAGCGTTCGGCGGTGGGGTCCCACTTCAGGGTGCGGCCGGTCTTCATCGCGATGTGGGCGATGAGGCAGGCGGAATTGGATCGGTGGCCGACTTCCGCCGGCGCGGCGGGCTCGGCGCGGGTCCGGATGCTCGTCAGCCAGTCGAGGTGATGGTCATGCTTCGGGCTGGCGTGGAGCTTGACCGATCCCGTGGGCGTGGTCGGGTCGACGAGTCGGGGATCGGAGGCGTCCATCGACTTCGTCTGATTCGTCCCAGCCGGGACGGGGTAACTCCCGCGGGTCACCCAGATCCAACCGTCCTCGCCGATGAACTTCACACCGTTGGGAAGCTTGTCGCTGATGACCATCAAGGCGCCGTCAGCGTAGCGGGCCTCCACGTGGTACGGGCCGTGGACGTCCCACAGGCCGGCCTTCGGGAATTCGGCCGTGGCGTGGACCTCGACCGGACCGGAGTGCTCGACGCCCAGCCCCCAATGAGCGATGTCGACGTGGTGAGCCCCCCAGCCGGTGATCATCCCCGCGCCGAACTGCTCGCAGCGCAGCCAGCCGGGGCGGTCGTACCGCTTCTTGATATCGGGCGTTTGAGGATGGACGCGGTCGAGCGTGTAGGGGACCAAGGGAGTCGAGCCCAGCCACATGTCGTAGTCGAGATTCGAGGGCGGCGTGGGGGTCGGGTCGCCGCCGGCGGGGTCGATCGGGAGGCCGATCTCGACGCGGACGACCTTGCCGATCTTTCCGCTGCGAACCAACTCGCAGGTCCGAAGGAACTGAGGATCCGACCGCTGCTGGCTGCCGATCTGAAGGATCTGCCCGGTCTTCTTCACGGCGTCGGCGACCTGCCGGCCTTCGTGGACGGTCAGCGAGGTCGGCTTCTGGAGGTAGACGTCCTTGCCCGCGAGAACCGCCTCGATCGCCGGCTGGGCGTGCCAGTGGTCGGGCGTGCTGATGCAGACCGCGTCGATCGCCGGGTCCTTCAACATCTCCCGATAGTCGTGATAGGTCTTCACCTTCGCGTAGCCCTCGGCCCCGAGGCGTCGGGCGTATGATTCCTCGATCATCGTCTTGCCGTCCGCCAGGCGGACGTCGTCGAGATCGCACACAGCGACGAACCGGGCGAGGTCCGCGTGACGCAGAACGCCGGGCATCTCGGACGTCCGCGCGATCCGGCCGCAGCCGATCTGCGCGACGTGGATCAGGTTGCTCGGCGCCGAACTCCCAAAAACGCGGGAGGGCACAATCGTCGGGAAGCCGATCGCCCCCACGCCCAGCATCGCACGAAGAACCGTTCGTCGGGTCGCTCGAGAATCGAGATGACTTTGCGTGTTCATGGTTTGGACTCCCCCATCGCCCATCGGATTCCGTTGCGGAGAATCGTTCGGTAGAGCGGGTCGTCGTAGTGTTCGGGTTTGTGGCCGAGAGCCAGGTAGAACGTCCGGCCGCCGTCGGCCTTGAGGGTCCACGCCAGGGGGACGGAGTCGCCCAGCAGGCCGCCGGGGTCGGCCTTGATCTTACCGTCGTCGATCTTCGTGGGGTCGGTGACGAGGACGGGGTGGATGTCGGGGCTGAGGAACTCGTGATAGTAGCACTCGTCCTCCCAGGTGAAGGTCGAGGGGACGCCGGCGGCGACCGGGCTTTCCGCATCCTTCACGCGGACGGTGAACTTCTGAAGCTTGGGGTGTCGGCGAAACTTGCCGCCGGCGATCGACCAGTAATACGGCCAGGTCCGCTCGGAGCCCGTCGCCGAGTGGATCCCCACGTAACCGCCTCCCGCCTTGATGAACCCCTTGAAGGCCTCGCGCTGGGCGTCGTCGGTGAAGGCCTCGTTGTTGCTGTTGGAGAAGATGAGAACCTTGTACTTCTTGAGGTTTTCGGGCGTGAAGACGGCGGGGTCGTCGGACGAATCCACGACGCAGCCCATCTCAGCGCCCAGGGCCTTCAAGGCCTCAACGCTGTGGGCGATGTTGGCGTGGACGTACCCCTTGCCGTCAGGGGTGTAGTTGCGGGTGTAGACCAGCAGCCGAGGCTCCGCCGCGAAGGCCGAGACGGGAACCAACAGGAGGAGGAACAGAGGGGCGAATCGCAGGCGGGTGATCATGGCTTGGTGTCTCCGGTGGGGAGCCATGCGGCTTTGCCTTCGAGGGCGAAGGCTTCGGTCAGGCGGTCGAGGCGAGCGGCGTCGGCAGGGCCGCGATGGATCCAGACGCGATAGCGAAGGACCGTCGGCCGACCGGGTTCCAGTGTCTTGGGCGTCACGCCAGGCCAGCCGACGCACAGAACGCCGTAGTGCCGAGTGAGCCAATTGGGGGGGAAGTCGGGGTGTTCGGGGGCCACGAGGATCGCTGCGCCAGTGGTCTCCGTTGCAGCGGCGAACTTCGCCGAGAAGTCGGCCCAGGGGAGCTTCGTCATCAGCAGGTCGTCGGGGCCGTTCCCCTTGGGGGTGGTGATGACAAGGTCGTGGCGCGGGGCGAATCGGAGATTCAAGCCGCCGTAGCTCTTGCCCGCCGCACCGTCGAGCGTCACCGGATCGGAGCCCGGCTCCAGGACGAGCGTCACATCGACGATCCGGGAATCACGGGTCGCCGGGTGAACGTCGAGCCAGACGCGCTCGGTGAGCAGCTTGCGGCCGTCGGCCATCCAGCCGTTCTCGATTCCCAAGAGCGCCCCGGAAGGCCCCGTATCGCGAGCCAGCCAGCGGCCGAACTCGTGATGAACGCCCTTGAGCAGCCAGAGGTCGTATTCCTTGCCGCCGACGATGACGTGCGGCCAGGCCCAGAAGAGGCCGCGGTGATGGAGATGATCGGCGGGGAAGTCGTCGGTCAGAGACTCGCCCTCGATCCCATAGAGCGGGTGGACGTAGCTGCTCCGCGAGCGATCCTCGGGCAGGCCGTCATGGCTGATGACGCCGTGGTTGTAGACCAGCACCGGCCGGTCGTTCTCCCAGAGCCCCAGCGAGCGACGGTCGACGTTGCGGAAGGTGAACGACGAGGCGTGCGTCGCGGCCGAGTCGGTCTCCAACTTGAACCGACGCTCGCCGCTCTCCGACGTTCCCGGGATGTCGGCGACAAGCCGTCCCGCACCCTCGGCCGGCGAGCCGTCGGCCTTGCGGTTCGGGACGATGAAGGCTGGAGCGGATGCCGTCCCACGCGCCTGCTCGACGAGTTTCAGGGCTTTCCCCTCGAAGCCGGCCGGCGCGGAGACCGAGACGCGGAGGGTTTCCTTTGAGGCCGGGACCGAGAGTATCGAGTCGTCTGCGGATACTGAGGAAGCGAGGACCAGCGAGAAGGCGAGAACCATAACGGCCTTCCCCCCTCGCGGGGGAAGGTGGCCGCAAAGCGGCCGGATGAGGGGGGATCGGCAAGGCCCTGGGAGCGAAGCCCCGGATGCACGCCCGACAGCGGTCGTCCCCCTCATCTGATCGCTTCGCGATCTGTCTTCCCCCTCCAGGGGGGAAGACTTTCCTCGGTAACGCTCAATCCGAACTCCAACGACCCTCACCCGTCCCTCCGGGCGACGCGGCTTCGCTGGTACCTCGATCATCGTTCTCATACGTCCCTCGCGAGCAGTTCGGGGATGCGGGATTCGTCGATCTCGACGCCCAGCCCGGGTCCTTCGGGGACGGCCAGGGAGCCGTCCTCGACGACGAACGGCCGCTTGAGCAGGCTGGCGCCGAGGAACTGGGGGCCGTTGAGCGCGGCGGGGTATTGCAGGTCGTAAGCGCCGTAGAGTTGGAGCGCGGCGGCCAGGGCGAGGTCGGGGTCGGTCAGACCGCTTCCCAGGAACCGCAGGCCTCGGCGCTGAACGATCTCCACCTGGCGACGGGCCTCGGTCAGCCCGCCGCAACGAGCCGGTTTCATGGCGACGCCGTCGAGCAGGCCCAGCTCGATGAACTCCTCCAACTCAACCGACGAGACGATTCCCTCGTCCATCAGGATCGGCAGGGCCTTCTGCTGGACGAGCCTCCGATACCCGCCCAGCCGGTTCGCGGGCAGGGGCTGTTCGAGCACGGCGACGCCCGCGTCGGCCAACTTGGGGGCGACGGCCAGGGCCGTTTCGACGTCGTATCCGCCGTTGGCGTCGGCCCAGAGGAAGCCGTCGGGGATCAGCTTCTTGACCATCCGGCAGAGGGCCAGGTCGAACTGCGGATCGGGCGCGACCTTCACGTTGAAGTGGCGATAGCCCCGCGCCTTCCCCTCGGCGATCAGGCGCTCCACATCATCCAGCGTCTTGGGGTTGAGCGTCCAGCTCAGGACGACCTTACGCTTCCCCTTTCCCTCGCGGCCCCAGCGCTCGGCCGCGGACTTCCCCTCGATCCGCCCGGTCAGGTCGAAGAGGGCCAGGTCGATGCCCGCCTTGGCGATCGGTTGTCCGGTCGAGAACGACGGCGCGATCGCGTGATTCATCTCGGCCTGGATCGCGTCGCCGTCGAAGGCGTCGCGGCCGATCAGGACTGGGGTGAGGTACTTGCGGACCGTGGTGGTTACGGTCTCCAGCGTCTCATAGCTCCAGCGCGGGATGGGAACGCTTTGGCCCCAGCCGACCGCTCCGTCCTCGCTGGTGATCTTCACCAGCACGGACGCCCGGCCGCCCGGCTTGCCGTCGGGCGTCTCCAGGAACTTGAACCGGCCGACCACCGGGTAGACGACCGGGAACGCCTCCACGGCCGCGATCTTCGCCGACATGACGGCTCCCCGGGTGGAATGAGGGAGCAGCATCGCCGCCCCCCCCAGTCCGAGCAGGCCTCGTAACGCGGCCCTCCGCGACGCTCGCATTCCGCACGCTCCCTCCGGGCCGCATCGACCGAAGGCCCGGCAACCTCAATTAGAAGAGGCCCGGATGCGTGGATCAAGCGTGCGGCGACCGGCGCTTCAAAGCTCGCCGTCGACGCCCAGCTTGTGGAAGTAGTGCTCCACCTTGTCCTGGTTCTCCAGCAGCCAGTCGATCGACGGCTCGATTCGGAGAGCCTTGCGGATGACCTTCGCCGTGGCTTCGCGGTGGACGTCGAAGAGGGCCTTGTGGTCGAGATTCTCGACCTTGGTCACCGACGGATCCAGCCAGACGGAGTAGATGATCCCCAGGTCGTTGACCTTGTCGCGGGGGATGTCGCCGGCGCGGACGGCGTCGAGCACCCCGTGGGCGATCGCCGCCTGGACGGTCCCCATCAGGATGTTGGTGTACTTCGAGTCCTTGACGGTCACCTTGCTGACCATCACCGTCGCCGGGCGGACCTGAACGTCGCTGTTGAGGATCGCGAAGACTCGCGAATGCCCCTTCACCTGGTCGCCCACCAGATTCGCCAGCGCGTGGCCGACGGGCCCGTCCAACTCGCCGATCACCACCTCAGGCTCGGCGCAGAGGTAGTCCTCGGCCCCTTCCACCAACGCCTCGCCCGTCCGCAGCACGATCCGATCGCTCATCGTCTGACTCCTCTTCGGCCTCGTCGTTTACGAGGCCCCGAGGATAGCCGAAGGCGCGTGCCGCCGGAAGCGGGCGGGACCGGCAGTCGTCTCGTCCCTCTCAGCGCTTCGGAGGATCGAGGGCCGGGAAGTCGTCGAGGTCGGCGTCGGGATTGGGTTTGGCCTTCGGCCTGGACTCGACCTTCGGACGCGAGGGGATCGCAGCTGGCAGATCTTCCTCGTTGGGCCGCATCGAAGGCTTCGGGCCGGGCTTGGCGCTGGGGAGCGGGTCAAGGTCATCGTCACCCTCGATCACCGGCTCGGGACGAACGACGCGGGGACGGGTGCGCGGGGCGGTGGTGGTGCTCGGACGGCTGGAGGTCCGCGGGACCGCTCCCTCGATGACGGTTTCGTCGCCGTTCTCGTCCAGGATGATCGGCTCGCCGTCGATCACCTCCGCGGGGCGGCCGACGACGGGGACGGGGGAGGCGGTCTTCTCAGACAGGAGCGCCTGGAGCGTGCCGGCCTCGGCGGAGACGGGGAGCGTGCTGTTGACGGCCAGGATCTCGCCGACGGAGACGGGCCGGCCGTAGTAGGCCATGTTCGCCCGCCAGTCGATCTGGAGCGTTCCCCCCTCGGCCGAGACGCCGGCGAAGACGCCTCGGGTGTTCGAGTACGACAGAATCTCCGACTTCAAGGCGACGTCGGTGCCGGCCTCGAACCGCTTGCCCACCGGCCCGGCGGCCGCGCCGACGTCCACGCCGAGGGTCAGCTTGTCCTTCCCCTTGATGAAGCGGTCGAGACCGCGCTGGGTCTGGAAGACCAGGATCAGGTCGGTCTTCTGGGCGCCGGCCTGGAAGCCGAAGCTGCCCCCCACCAGGTGGATGAAAACCGGGTTGCTCCACTGGCCGTCGGCCTGACGGACGAGCAGCACGCCCCGGCCGAACCGGGCGCCGATGACGAAACCAGCCTTGACCATGTTCGGGATGATGGCGATTCCCTCGGCCTTGCGCATCACCAGCCGGGGCATGCCGGTCTTCGGGTTGCGCGTAACCTCGCTCATCGCCTGGATCGCCTGGCCGACGACCACGTCGGGAGGCTTCTGGGCCATCGCGGGGGTCACGGCGAGCCAAGTGAGCACGCAGCACAAGGCGGCCGACCGCATCCGATTCGGGGTCCGCATCGATGTTCTCGCTTTCTGGGGTCGCGCGACGGCGCTGTTCCCGACGGCCGAACGGTCGGCCTGGAAGATGCGGCGGGTTTACAACCGTTCCGATTTTTCGTCAAGTCGAGCCGGGCTTCGGCCGACGGCCCTCAGCGGATGATGCGGAGGTCCAGCGGCTCGTCCGATCGGGCGGTGTTGACGCGGACACGCGGGTCAGACGCGGCATCGTCGAAACGGATCGGCGTCCGGCCGTCGGGACGGGCGACGTGCACGGGAGGCTGCTTGCCCGCGGCCATGGCGGTCCGGTCGGAGGCGTATTCGTTGTAGTGTACGGCCAGCACCCGGCGCATCTCGCGGATAGCGGCGTCCGTTTCCTGGGCGCTATGACCGCTGGAGACGATCAACTCCGACATCGCGCCGTCGAGGTGGGCGCTGAGGTAAGGCACCACGCCGTCGCCCCCTTCGGGGAGCGGCTCCTTGCCGTTGTAGCCGATGATCGAATGGAACGGCACCTCGTCGCGCATCGGCAGCTTGGACATCGCCTGGAGCACCGGGTTGGCCAGTCCGAGTTGGGCCACGCTGGTGGCGTAGCGCTCCCCCTTGAATTGCCAACCGAGGTCGTCGCTCCCGTTGAGCTTTGCCAGGGCCCCCTGAATGTCCAGCACGTCCTTGGGAACGCGGATCAGCCGTGAAGCGACCCGACCGACCCACGCGTCCCCCAACGGGCTCCCGTGGTGAGGCGTCGACACGAAGACGACGCGGGTGACCGTCGGCACCGGTGCGAAGAACATGGAATCGACCAGCATCTGCTTCTGCTCTTGATCGAGCACGACCTCGTCCGGCGATTTGTCGGAGGCGGCCTGCCAGAGCGACTCGCCGCTGTCGCTGATCATCATCCGCGAGAGCAGCCCTCCCATGCTGTGGCCGACGAGGATCATGTCGTTGAGCGCGGGGTCCTTCCCGAGCGGGTCGAACTCGTCGCGGATCGACACCAGCGACTGCCGCAGCCGCGCCGCGGAAGTCAGGATCGGATTGCCGGTCGAGTAGAAGAACATCCAGAACTGGTAGCGTTTACGCAGCTCGGGGTCGCCGCGAAGCTCGTTCATGGCGTCGGCCCAGGCGCCGGGGCTGGACATCAGACCGTGGACGAAGATCACGGGGATCTTGCCCGGCTGATATGGGTCCATCATGAAGATGCCCGTCCTGCCGTCGTACTCCGAGGGATACAGCACCCCAAGCCGACCGACGAGGTCGAGGTTCCCTTCGTGGAACTGGCGGGCGACGCCGATGGTCATGTCGTAGGCCAGGGGGAGAGCGGGGCCGCCGTTGGGGCTCCACATCATGTCCGGATTCTGGGTCGGATCATGCAGCACCAGAACGGCCGACGGCTCGCCCGGTCGACCAGGACGGATCACGGCCGACGACGAGCGGAAGAGCTGGGCCGGGAAGTGCCTTTCCGAAGGGTCGGTGACGTCCACGCCCCCCTCGACGGCCTTGGCGCGGTCCTCGACGGTGCGGGCCATTCGGATCACCACCGGTGCGCCGACGCCCCCCCGCGCCACCGTGCGGTGGAAGCCCTTAACCTCGAACTGCTGCGCCGGCAGAACCTCCTGCCAGAGCGCCGCGTCGTAGATGCCGACCTGGCCCCCGACGCCGACGCCGGACTGCTCCATCGCCTCTTTCCAGGAGATCCCCTCGGACTTCACCCGGCGGTCGGCCGTGGCCAGCATGTATTCGATGGCCCGGCGATAGGCGCTGCGGGCGTCGAGCACCTCGGGCGGAAGATCCTCGTTCGCCCCGCCGCCGACGACCATCGGCAGGGCCTCCAGCGCGGCGTCGCGGAAGTAGGTGACGGCCCAGGCGGGGTGCTTCCGGTCCAGTTCCAGCCCAGTGCGAATCAGGGCGTGCGCGCGACGGTTCCCCGCCGGCACGAGCGCCTCGGCCTCGATCAACTCATGGGTTTCGCGCGCCGCGATGGGCTTCTCATGCACGACGATCGACGCGCAGCCTCCCACCGTCGCCAGCGTGAGGGCCGTCGCAGTCAGACACAAGAGACGCCGAGTCGGAATCATCCGCGAGAACCTCACCGGTCCAAATCATCGCAGAGGGCAGCCCGGCGGGGATCTTAGCGTGGACCGGAATCCTGTCTGCGCAGGAATTCGGTGTATCGTCCCCTTTGCCCGACCGGTGAGGGCGGCCGACCACGGCGTCAAAGGAGCCGGTCAACGAGGCGTGAAACGCGACCGTGCATGCCGCGATGGCGGCCGTCGCGACCAGCCAGGCGACGGCGACGCTCCGCGAGCCGACCCAGGGGGCCAACGGCGTCCGCTTGAGCCAGGGAACCGCACCGCCCTGAGTGACTGCGGCAACCTCCTCCCAGGTGAAGAGGGGAGCCATGGCCAGGATCGGAGGAATGACCGATGTCAGCAGGGTGACTCCGGCGATGGCCGCAAGCGCGCGGGGCCAGCCGGCGGGATCGAGGGGCCACTTCGCCTTCTCGGCATTGAGCCCAGCGGTGACGCCCAGCGAACTGTAGAGCGGATAGGAAATCCCCAGCCAGACAAGTCCGGCCAGGAACCCAAGCGGGTGAATCGCCCCGGAAGCCAGCCCCAGAAGCCAGAGCGTCATCAGCCAGTAAACGGCCTCCCGAGTCCTCCAGAGAGCACCGCGTGACTTGCCGCGGACGATCTCGCGGCCTGTCAGCGGAGTGGCCAGCAGCCCGAGCCAGGTGTCGCGGAGACGTTCGCGGTTGATCGACTCGGCAGCGGCCCCGACGAGCCCCACCGAGAACGCCAGGACGAGCAGCGACGTGAACTGCCGGATCGCCAGATTAAATTCGAGCCGGGCTCGACCCGGTCCCGGGGGTGAGATCGTCCCCACGACGAGCCGCTCGGCGATCACGCGCGTCAGCGGGTTTTCCTCGGGGATGTAATAGGCCTCGGTCGACGGCCCATAGCCTCGTGAGAGCAGTTCGGCGAAGGCCGGCCCGGCGAACCACCAAACGCCGACCGCGCACACCGTCGTCCCCAACCACTGCATGAGCCTGTTCGAGAGATGCTGTGCGCGCCCCCTCGGTCCGCGAGCAAACTGCTCGCTCCAAAAGATCGGGTCGTCGCCGCAGGGGCGACGCGGCGGGGTCCAGCGGTTGGCCGCGCGGAGCGATTTCAGGGCGCCCGCTCGCCCCTCGGCGTCGTTCAACTCACGCGAGGCCGGCCGCAGACGATAGGTCGCCCAGGCCGTCGCGGCGACCGCCAGGACGACCTGAATTGCCGCCATTCGGAAGACCCCCTCAGCGAACCCCCAGGGTCGGGGGAACGCCCCCAGCAGGCTCGTCGCCAGGCCGAACGGCGAGCCATCGAGGGCCCAGAGAAGCGGCGCTGTCATCCACGGCGGCAACGGAGGTAAGACGAGGGGACGAATTATCAGGAACGTCATCGGCAGGGCGTACCAGACATAGATCCACCAGCCCGCCGCGAACGTCGCCCGAACGGTCGTCCTCGACTCGACCGAAGCGACGAGGCAGAGTCCCGCGACCCCCAGCGCCGTCGACGCCGCAGCGAGCATCGAAAGCCAGGCAAGTCTCGGGTCGACTCCGCCGAAGTAAACGAGCAAGACCACCACGGGGAACGTGGCCAGCGTCGCGTTCGCCGTCCGCAAGAGATGAGCGGCCATGACGCCCACGACGACTTCGAGGCTGGTGAACCGCGTCGCCAGCAGAGAATCCAGCGACTTCCGGTCGCGCTCCGAGGCGATCGCCGCCGCCAGCGACGACGTGAACCCGAACGCGACGCACATCTGCACGAAAGCCACCACTGCGAACGCCGTGTGCGCGAATCGCGCCGCACCGCTCACGCTCAGACGATCCCAGCCCATCCAGTCCCACAGTCCCAGACAGCCGACCACCGCCGCGCCGGCCAACGCGGCCGCCGCCAGCCGATCGCGGAACAGCGACGCACGCTCAACCGAGGCCGCGAACTCACGCTTGATGAATGGGGCGATCATCATGTCCGCCGCTCCCTGGAATCCAACGACACCTGTCGTAGCAGCGGTCATTAGACAACGGGAACGCCGCGAATTCAAGGGGCCTTAAAGGAGCTTTAGAAATGGGCGGAGGCGGCCTCGGCCTTCTCGACGTCGGGCGAGTGGTGGGCGGAGACGCAGGAGAGGACGCTGGCCGTCACCAGGATCATTGCCAGGCCTTCGGCGGCCGTCGGGAGCCGCCATTCCCACAGGAAGGCGTAGACCAGCGCGAAGAGCGTCTCAAAGAGGATCATCTGGCCGACCATCGTCAGAGGAAGCAGCCGGCTCATCCGGTTCCACAGGGCGTTGCCGACGATCGACGCAAAGATCGCCAGGCCGGACGCCACCCCCATAAACCGCAACCAGGCGGCAGGGGCGTGCGAACGGCCTCCCAACGTCCAGGCGGGGACGACCAGGAGCAGGGCCAACGCCCCCGTCGTCAAACCCGCGAGCAGGTTCCAATCATAGGCGGAAACGTGGTCGAGTCGCGCAAGCCAGCGGGCGTTCTCCACCGCATAGGCCGTCCATGCGACGAGTGCGCCGACGGCGCAGAGGAGCCCCACCAACCGCGTCGATTGCGTCCCAGTGTCGTCGCCGCCGAGCGACTGCCCGGCGATGCACGCGACCCCGGCGGCGCCCAGCAATAGCGATGGAGCCAGCCGACGCAGCGGGGCCGCGCCGGGGTCGCGACTGCCGATCAGCGTGACCGTCACCGGCAGCATCCCGACCACCAACGAGGCCATCGCCATCCCGCCGAGTTGAACGGCGTTGGCGAGCAGGACGTAGTAAAGCACGTTGCCGAGAAAACTGAGCCGGAAGAGCCCCCGCCAATGGGGGCCTCCGAGCGACTCGGTCAGCGCGCGCCAACGGGGGGCGACGAGAGCCGCGGAGATCGCCCCGTAAGCCAAATAGCGGGCCGACGCGATCTGGAGCGGGGTGAAATCGCGGACCAATTCCGGCGCAAGGAAGACCAGGCCCCAAAGCGCCCCAGCGGCGATGCCGCAGACCACCCCAGCCCACGTTTTGCTCGAATCCGACACGCGCGACCGACTCCTTGGGGAACGCCCGTCACGGCATCGGGATGTTCGGGGGCTCGGCCTTCGGGCCAACGATCGGAATGGGAGCGATGCGGCCGTCTGGAGTGAAGACGACCAGGGGGAGCCGCCGTTCGAGGTCGTACCCGCGAATTACGCTCAGGAACTGGAGCAGCGAATCGACCCGGTTCTGTTCGACGGCGACAATCCACATCCCGGGCCGCAGGCCGGCGTTGTAGGCAGGCCCGGAGGCGACGACGCGCTCGACCTCAACAATGGGCCGGCTCTTGCCGTCGGGCCCCGTGACGTTCGACTCCTTGACGCGGAAACCCAGCGGGGCGATCTCCGGGTTCGTGGGGCTCTCGGTCAGCGTGACGGTCGCCGTGCGTTCGACGCCCTCGCGGTAGTAGACCAGCGGCACGGCGATCCCCGCGCCCAGATCAGCGGCGATATAGCGGAGCCCGATCGAGTCGTGGACGGGGCGGCCGTCGAGCGAGACGATGACGTCGCCCTGCTTCAACTCGGCCCTCGCCGCCGGGCCGTCGGGCAGGACGCCGGCGACGGCCACGCCGTCGGTCCCCTTGGGGAACTTCAGCACCTTGGACGTCTCGGCGTCGAGCGGCTGCATCGCCACTCCGAGGAACCCTCGCGTCACCTTGCCGTCCTTGATGAGCGCGTCGACGATCCGCTTCGCCAGGGCCGAGGGAATCGCCAGGCCGATCCCTTCATAACCGCCGGACTGGGTGATGATCGCCGTGTTGATGCCGACGATCTTGCCCGAGAGGTCGACCAGCGGACCGCCCGAATTTCCCGGGTTGATCGCGGCGTCGGTCTGGATGAACGACTCGTACTCAGCGATCCGCAGGTCGTTGCGCTCGGTCGCCGAGACGATCCCAGCCGTGACCGAGTGGTCGAAACCCAACGGGCTGCCGATCGCCAGAACCCAGTCGCCGATGTCCAGCTTGTTCGAGTCGCCCCACTGGGCGGCCGTTTTCAGCTCGGTCTTAACCTGAAGCACGGCCAGGTCGGTCTTCGGGTCAGCGCCGACGAGCCGCGCCGGGAGGTCGTCGCGAGGGCCGAGGCGGACGACGATCTGATCGGCGTCCTGGATGACGTGGTTGTTGGTGACGATGTACCCGTTGGCCGCGTCGATCACCACGCCTGAGCCTAGCTCGCTGCGGATGCCTTCCCCTCGCCCTGGCGCTCCCAGGGGCAGGCCGTGACGGCCGACTCCCGGGCTGCCCCGGAACGAGCGGACGTTGACGACCGCCGGGGAGATGGCCGTCGTCGCCAGCCGAAAGAGCCGCGACGCCTGGCTCACCGCCCCTTGCTCGTCCAGTTTCGCGAGCGCCGCTGACGCCGCTTCCGCCCGACCGGTCTCCCAGGCTCGACCGGCCCGCTCGGCGATGATCGGCACGCCGTAGACGGCCAGTACGGCCAACGACAACAGCCCCAGGATCATGACGAACCCGCGACGGACCGGCGGCGTCGTCGGCCTCGGCGGCGGCGCGTCGTATCCGTACCCCTCGTCGGTTGAATCGTAGTCGGACATGCTCGACGCGGCCCCCCGATCGGCTCGATCCTTCCGCTCGTCCGCCCGATCGAACGCCCGAGCGGTAAGTCATTCTGGGGAAGCCTCTCCGGGAAATCAACCGGAGTGGACGGCGTGACGCCGTCGGCGTCTTCTCTCCTCCCGCGCAAAGACGAGGGCGCGTGCATCGCGCCCTCGTCTTCCGTCAGACCCAGGAGGCTCGCTCAGTTCGCCGAAGGCACGAAAAAGACGATGCGTCGGCGGTCGTCGGCTTTGCGGCGGCGACGGGCGTGCCAGAGAACGGCGACGGCGCCGAAAGCGGCGGCCATTCTCGGGGCGGCGCCGACGACCGCCTCCTCTTCCTCGCTCGAGGTCCGGCCGCCGAAGTCGGCGGGGGCGGGCCGGCTGATCCGAACGCCGGCCAGGGCCTCATCCCAGAGGGCCTCTTGATCCACCGGCTCGGCCGCCGGCACGGCGTCTTCGGGGGCTCGGTCCGGCGCGGGGGTGGGAGACTCCGGCTGGGCTTCGGACGGCGTCGACGCCTGATCGACGGCAGCGGCGGGGGTCGAGGGCGGGAGCGCCGGAGTCGACTCGGTTGCGCCGAGCGTTTCCGAGCCGTTCTGAGACCACGAAACGGGATAACTAAGCGACTGGTTCGGCAGCGCGGCGCTGGTCGCCGTCGCCGTCAGGTCGACCGAAGACGAAACGACCGTCGAAGCCGTCGCGGCGGACTGGGCGGGGGCGGTCGCGGCGGCCGTCTGAGCGGCGGCAGCGGCGATCTCGACGGCGGTGGTCGTCGAGGCGACGGTTTCCTCGGCGGTGGAGGTCGTCGAACTGGCGTCCTCCACAGCACGATAGCGGAAGGGCGGACGAGAGGGGACGACGCGGATCGGGGTCGTGGTCGTCGTCGTGGTGGTCACGCTCGTCGACGCGCCGGCGTAGGCCGCCGCGGCCGACCAGATGGCCGATGCCTTGGGCGAGCCCAGACCCGTGACGATGTCGTAGCCGGACTTCGCCGAGCCGGCGTAGTTGGCGCCGGAGGTGATGTCCGTGAAGTACGACGTGTAATAGGCCGATCGCGACGTCGAGGTGCCGTACTGGCTGTAAAGCAGCGTGAGCGTCTGGCTGGAGCTAAGGGCCGTTTTGCCGACCGCGAATCGGGCGGCGTCGGCGTCGGCGATCAGGCCGGCCCACACCGGGGCGCCGGCGCTGGTGCCGCCGACCTTGAACCAGCCCGTCTGGCCGAGCCCGCTCACCGTGGTGTAGATCGCCACACCCGTCGTCGGGTTGGCGTCTGCGGCGACGTCGGGGACGATACGCCCGGTTGCCGCCGACGATCCCAGCGCACTGACCTGATAGGTCGGCAGCGACTCATAGCGGCTGACGCCGCCGGTGCTGCCGCTGTAGCCCGACCAGTACGACCCAGAGGCGCTCCAGGCCGTCTCGGTTCCGCTCGAAGAGAGCGTGGTGCCGCCGACGCTGACCACATACGGGGAGCTCGCCGGCCACTCGGCCCCGTAAGCGCCGCCGTCGTCGCCCGAAGCGGCGACGAAGGTGACGCTCGAATTGGCGAAATACGACGCCGTGTCGTAAATCGTCTGGCTCGCCCACTCGCTCCCGCCCCAGCTCATCGAGACCACGTTCGCCAGTTTGGACGCGGTCTGGACGGCGGTCATCAAGTCGGTGACGCTCGACGAGTTGGCCTCGACCAGGACGATCTTCGCTCCCGGGGCGACGGCGTGGGCCCACTCGACGTCCATGGCGGTCTCCAGCGACCAGCCGGCGTCGGTCTGGGGCAGGTTCGTCGTCGAACCGTACTGATTGACGACCGTCAACGAGGCCGCCGCCAGGTGGTAATAACTGCTGAAGACCGCCAGGTCGTTCTGGATCGTCGGGTTGTTGTACGCGCCGACGATCGCGATCGTCGTCCCCGCGCCGGTCGTCGACGAGGTGCTGAATCCGTAGGCGCTGATCAACTGAGACGGCGTGACCGCCGACGACGACGGAGTCGGATTCGTCACCGCCGTACTGATCGCCGTCGTGTCGCTCGAAGTCGTCAGCGTGGCGAGATAGGCCGATATGCTGGGGTAGATCGTCGTCGAGAGGACCGTGCGATCCTCCAAACATTCGAGGCGAACCGCCAGGGATCGGGACCGGTGGTGAGAAAGCGGGCGGCGCGCGGACGTGCTGCGGCGCAAGAGGTTCATCGGTGCGACCTCGGAGGATGATCCGTGGATGTCGATCAACGGTCGTATGAAAATCGGCTTGCCGAGGTCGAAGCTCCCCCAGGGCCGTGTGGGCGGCCCCGGGGGATCGGACTTCGACGTCTCAGGAAACCGTCTGAACCATAGATCGCCTGAACCCCCAAAAACCGACGCCGACACTGCAGATTTTCTAAAATTCTTCAGAAACCAAGACGTTACCGCGGCGAGTCGAAGGCCGGCAAGACGTAACTGTAGGCCGTGTAGCGGATTTCACTCCACGCCGTCTCGACGGCCGGACGCCCCGGAAGCAAGGACCGAGGAACCGGCGTGAATCGAACGCGTACTCGGATCGCGGACCGCCCACGCGTGAGGTCGTGCGGAACGAGGAACTCGTCGTCGCGGAAGCGACGGTTGGAAGTCTGCTCGACGGGCTGAGTCGGGGCGGTCTCCCCCTTGGGGTTCGAGTAGTAGCATGTGTTCGAACCGGACAGATACCAGATCCCGGCGTTCCGCCAGGGGCCCACGGCCTGTCCGTCCGTCCCGAGGTCGGCGACCTCCACCTCGGCTCGCTGATTCGGGTAGGAGTAGTCGAGCGTCCTTCTCAGCAGGACGCCCAGGTTGGCCGGGTCGAGCTTCAGGGTGAACTCGGAGGTCCCCTTCGTCGAGCGTCCCCGTTCGGCGTGGGCGGGGAAGACTTCACGGCCCTTGACGTGGTCGACGCCCCGCTCGTAGCGCGAGACGATCTCGACGGGGGCCGATGCGTCGGGCGATTGGTAGGCGTGGGCCTTTTCGCTCGCATCGTCGCCGATCTCCAGCACGTCGGTCGGGACGAGCGACGGAGCAGGGAGGCCGTACCAGTAGGCGACGGTTTCGTAATGCTGGGTCGACTCGTTGGTGCCGCCGTGTTCCAGGGTGATGGTCGCGTTACGGCCGAAGGGCATGAGGTCGGCCAGGAGGAACCGGTAGGCGGATTCGATCCTGTCCTCGGGAGCCGCGGCGGTCTTTGCGTCCTTCGCGCCTGTGGGGTGGCCGGCGAAGGGGAGGGTCATGTTCCGGCCCCCCCAGTAGTCGCCGCCTCCTCCCCATTCTTCGGTTCCCGTTCCCTGGGCCTGGGGAGTCTTCGAATCGTCGAAGTAGAACCGAGGGTCTCCCTCCAGGGTCGTTAGATCGGCGTCGTGCGAGAAGATGAACGAGGTCCCGACGAACGAGCCCGACCAGTCGCCGCCCCCCTCGACGCGGCGGGTGTCCAGCAGCGTGAGATCCTCGCCGGCCGTTGGGTGGGGGTGGTCGACGTACGAGGCGTGAAAGTAGCCAACGTGGTTCGCCGGGCCTTCGTATTTCTCGTGGCGGATCGACCAGCGGACGTCCGAGACGGTCAGGCCGTCCTCCCCGACCAACTCAAACCGCGCGGACTTGAAAAAGGGCATTGGAAAGTAGCAGGCCAGATGGACGCGTTCGGGATCGGACCGAACGTGGACGGGGAATGCCTTGACCAGGAACTCCTTGTGCTCGCGGTTGTAGAGCGTTCCCGCGCCGAAGAAGAGGGCGATGGGGGCGTCGATCGACGGCGCGTTGCGACCGTCCCAGGTCGCGCGAAGACGAGCGCGGCCGAAGGCGTGGGCCTCGGCCTTCGGGACTGAGAACTCCACGGCTCGGACCGTCGTCGGCCCGTTGAGCATCGCCAGCGCGGCGGGTTGGCCGTCACGTAAGTGAAGGCGTCCGTGATCCTCGGTCAGTCCGTCGCGACCTGCCGGAGCGAGGTCGGTCCCCGCACGGTCGATCAATTCCAGAACGGCCGGGGGCGGCGACTTCTCCAGGCTCCAGGGGTGCAGTTCGCGCGACAGTTTCACCCCGGGCGGGTAGAGGTGGTAGATGTAGTAGCCGGTGCCGTAGTGGGTCCGACCGTAGGCCATGCGGAACGAGCGGTCGAAGGCGATCGGCGTCCAGGACAGGTCGGCCCCCTTGGTGTCCGCCCAGGTCCAGACCAGAGGCTTCACGAACGCCGGCTCAGGCAGGAAGACCGACCCCGGCGCGGGGTGGTCGGGATCGGCCGTGGAGGTCTCGCGAATGACGTGCGGCACGCCGTCGACCTCATACGTCCACGGGCTGCCGTGCCAGTGGTTGTAGCGGGCGAAGTAGAGTACGCCCCGTCCCTCGACGTCGAGTGTGACGTTGAAGTTCTCGCGCTCCTGGTAGAGGAAGTGCGAGGCGTCCGCTCCCTCGTTGCCGCCCTTTCGATCGTAGGTGCTGCGCATGTAAGCGCGGACGCCGATCCGCTGGAGGGGCCACTGGTCCCACTGGAGATAGGCGTCCGCCCCCACCGGGATCACCGGCGGCTCATCCGCCCTCGCGGCGACCAGGCCGAAAGAGCACAACCATACCGCCAGTCCGACCCGGTGCATCGGCGAGTCCTCCCTACGATGGGCTCCGATCAAACCGCACCGTACTCCTCGCGCGAGACCGGAGCAAGCCGGTCGATCACTCGATCCCGGCGTAGCGACGGTTGAAGCGCCGGGCGCGTTCGACGAGAGCCGGATGGGAACGAGAGTCAACGGTCAGGTCGGGCTGCCAGGGGAAGTGCCAGACCCAAACGGCGATCAGCGAGACGCCCTCTTCCTCGGCCATGTCGATGTAGGCACGAGCCCATCTGGCGTCGGGGTCGGATTTGAACGAGGGGACGTCCTGACCCATCTCGCCGACGAACAGGGGAAGACGTGCGGCCCTGACCGCGCGGGCCGTGAGGCGGGCTCGTTCGAGGGCGTCGGGACCATTCCCCTTCGGGCCGGCGTCGGTGGTTCCCGGGCCGTAATGGTGGAGACTGAAGAGGTCGAGCGGCTCGGGCTGGGCGGCCAGTTCATTGGCCAGATGCTCGCGCCAGGAATCGTCGCGATAGCGGAAGTCCGGGAAGGTCTCGCGACGGCTGGTCGCCTCGGGACGGACGCCCGCGTCGCCGCTCGTTACGGGACGGTCCGGGTCGATCGACTTGATGAACGCGGCCTGCTCGCGATAGACCCGCTGCACCATCTCCCAGGTCAGCGAGTCCTCGCGCTCGCCGGTCTCGCGGACGACGGCGCCTTCGGGATACACCCCACGCGGCAGGAGTGGGAGCCCCTTCATGTCGACGTCGGCGGCCAGCATGAGCTCGTTCTCCAGCTCCCAGGCCAGAACGGTGGGGTCGTCGTTGTAGCGTTTGACGAAGGTCTCGACGTAGCGACGGTTCTCCGCCCAGGTCTTCGACGAGGGGTCGAGGATCGCACTGCGGGGCTCGGCGAAGGCGAGATGACGGCTGGCGACGTTGAGGCAAGGGACCAACCGCACGCCCGACCGTTTGCAGAGGGCGAATAGTTCGTCCATGCCTCGCCAGTAGGCGGCGGGATCGCGGTCGTAGAGCCGCGACGATTCGATCGGATACCCGGGCCCGGCGAAGAACCGGATGAACGCCATCCCGCTGCGCGAGGCGTCCGCGACGGCCTCCTCGGCGGCCGCCCGGGCTTTCTCGGGCGTGCCGTAGACGTGGGGGATATGGAACCAGGTCCCCAGGTAGATCTGGTGCAGATGCGGCACGTTCACGCCGATCGCGCGATACTCCCGCCCCTCCCGTTCGAGCCGAGGGCCTCGGGCCGTGACACGAGCCTCAACGGGCCCCTCGGCCAGCGCGGCGAGATTCCCGAGGAGTGCCACGACGACGAAGACGATTCGCTGCATGTTGGGTTCCTGGATCCCTGTAAGAGGCTCGGCGGCGGCGACTCCGACGGTATCGCCTCACGGCGGCGGTGGCTAGCGGCGAGCGTCCGAATCGGGTCTATTGCCAACAAGGTCCACGCCTTGCGAAAACCCTCCCGAGAGACCACGGCATGAAAATCCGCACGCCCATCGTCCTTGCGATCCTCGCCACGGCGTTCGCGACGGCCGCCGCGCCGCCGGATACGCCTCCGGAACGTCCGTTGCGAAAACCGGCGGGAATGCGGATGGACGCCTCGGGCCCGTTGCGGGCTTATCT
Source organism: Paludisphaera rhizosphaerae (assembly GCF_011065895.1). Lineage (NCBI taxonomy): Bacteria > Pseudomonadati > Planctomycetota > Planctomycetia > Isosphaerales > Isosphaeraceae > Paludisphaera > Paludisphaera rhizosphaerae. The sequence goes on from NZ_JAALCR010000008.1 coordinate 271,660, forward strand.
CGACGCCGTTACGACGAACTGGCTCTTGCCAGCCCCGAAGGCGAACCCCGCCATGCTGGCGATGTTCGCCGACCGCGATCGACAGCCTTATCGCAACCTCCTGCCGTGGTCGGGGGAGTTCGCCGGCAAGTACCTCACGGGCGCGTCGCAGGTCTATCAGGCCACGCACAACCCTGAGCTGGGCAAGTCGCTCCGCGAGTTCGTCCGGGCGCTGCTGCCGCTGCAGGACGCCGACGGCTACTTCGGACCCTTCCCGAAGGAGCATCGCCTGACCGGTTCGGCCCCGAACATCGACAACAAGCCGGGCTCCACCTGGGACGCCTGGGGGCATTATCACATGATGCTCGGCCTCTTGACGTGGGATGAGGCCGTCGGCGATCCCGACGCCCTGGCCGCCGCCGTCAAGATCGCCGACCTGCTTTGCAACCGCTACCTCGGCGAGAAGCGGCCCAGGATGGTCGACGCCGGCTCGACCGAGATGAACCTCGCCCCGGCGCACGCGCTGATGATGGTTTATGAGAAGACCCGCCAGCCGAAGTACCTGGAGTTGGCCAAGCAGGTCGTCGCCGAGTTCGCCGCGGTCGGCGGCGACGGCAAGCCGCTGGCCGGGGACTACCTCCGGCGCGGCCTCGCGGATGAACCGTTCTACAAGACCCCCAAGCCTCGATGGGAGAGCCTGCACCCGATGGAGGCCCTCGCCGCGCTGGGGCGCGTCGAGGCCGACGCCGACGCCCGCAAGGCGTTCGCCAACCTCTGGTGGAGCATCGCCGAGCTGGACCGCCACGACAACGGCGGCTTTTCCTCCGGCGAGCAGGCCCAGGGCGACCCCTACCATCAAGGCGCCATCGAGACCTGCTGCACCATCGCCTGGCTCGCCCTCACGGCCGACATGCTCAAGCAGTCGGGCGACCCCGTCACGGCCGACGAACTGGAGCTTTCCACGCTCAACTCGGCCCTCGGGATGTTCTCCCCCTCAGGCCGGTGGAGCACCTACAACACGCCGATGGATGGCGTCCGCCTCGCCAACTACCACGAGATCGTCTTCCAGTCCCGCCCGGGCTCGCCCGACTTGAACTGCTGCTCCGTGAATGCGGCTCGGGGGATCGGCCTGGTCTCGCAGTGGGCGCTCCTCAGCGACGACGACGGCGTGATGATCCTGAACTGGTACGGAGCCGGCCGCCTTTCCGGCCGCCTGAAGGGAGGCGCGAACGTCGGCTTCGAGACGGAGAGCGACTACCCCGCCTCCGGCCGCGTCCGCATCAAGGTCCGCATCAATCAGCCCACGACCTTCCCACTAGCCTTGCGCATCCCCCAATGGTCGACCGCCACGAAGATCAGCGTCGCCGGCAAGGCTGAAGCCGACGTCAAACCGGCGACCTACCACAAGATCAATCGCGAGTGGAAGGACGGCGACGTCGTCGAGATCGACCTGGACATGACGCCCCGCGCCTGGGTCGGCGAGAAGGCTTCCGCAGGCCGTTCCGCCCTCTACGCTGGGCCGGTCTTGCTGGCCTACGACGCTCGCCTGAACGACAACGGCCCCGACGACCCCGAGCCGATCGACGCTCGCTCCATCAAGCTCGTCCCCGCTTCGTCATGGAAGGGACCGTACTCTCCGATCGTCCTCGCCGAGGCCAGGACCACGGCCGGCAAGACGGTGAAGCTCTGCGACTTCGCCACCGCCGGCGCGGACGGCTCGCGCTACCGCTCGTGGCTTCGCGTCGAGAACGTCGCGGCGACGCCTTTCTCGCATGACCACACTTTCCGCACCGGACCGGCGACCACGCCGACGCCAGCGGCCGTCAACGCCCCGCCGAAGACGAAACGGCCGAACGTGCTGCTGATCCTGGCCGACGACATGGGCTTCTCCGATCTCGGCTGCTTTGGCGGCGAGATCGCCACGCCCAACCTGGATCGGCTGGCGGCGAACGGGCTGCGGTACTCGCAGTTCTACAACACGGCGCGATGCTGGCCGTCGCGGGCGGCGATCATGACCGGCTATTACGCCCAGCAGGTCAACCGCGACCCTGCGAGGACGCGCCCAGGGTGGGCGGCGCTCCTGCCGCAGTTGCTCAAGCCGGCGGGGTATCGGGCTTATCACTCGGGCAAGTGGCACATCGACGGCCCGGTCCTGGCCGGAGGCTTCGATCGGTCGTACCTGTCTGAGGACTACGACCGCCATTTCACGCCGAAGAAGCACCAGATCGACGACAAGCCGCTGCCGCCGGTTAAGCCTGGCGACGGCTACTACAGCACCACGGCCATCGCCGACCACGCCGTCGACTGGCTCGCTGAACACGAAAACAAACACAAGGACGAGCCGTTCCTCCTCTACCTGGCGTTCATCGCGCCCCACTTCCCGATCCAGGCGCCGCAGGAGGACATCGACCGCTATCGCACGCGATACCTCGAAGGCTGGGACGCCCTTCGCGAAGCCCGCCGCAATCGCCAGAAGGAGTTGGGGCTGCTTGACGCCGCGTTGTCTCCGCGCGACCCGAAGACGATCCCCAGTTGGAACCTCCCCGAAGCCGAACTGAAGAAGCGGATCGGCCCCGGCGAGGCCGGCTACGCCGTGGCCTGGGACTCGCTCACCGACGAGCAGAAGACGTTCCAGGCGACCAAGATGGCGATCCACGCCGCGATGGTCGACCGCCTCGACCGCGAAGTCGGCAAGGTCCTGGCGAAGCTGGAGGCGGCAGGAATGATGGACGACACCCTCATCCTCTTCGCCTCCGACAACGGCGCCAGCGCCGAGGAGATCATCCGAGGCGACGGCCACGACCCGAACGCTCCCGCCGGCGCGGATCACACGTTCCTCTCGCTGGGCCCCGGTTGGTCGACCGCGTCGAACACGCCCTTCCGGCTTCACAAGTCGTGGAACCATGAGGGAGGCGTGGCGACGCCGCTGATCGCCCACTGGCCGGCGCGGATCAAGTCGAAGGGTCAGTTCCGCCGCGCTCCGGGGCACCTGATCGACGTCGCCCCCACGCTGCTGGAGTTGGCGGGTCTCTCTGCTCCCGATTCGTGGGAAGGCCGCCCTCGGCCGTCACTGCCGGGCAAGAGCCTGGTCCCAACCTTCGACGCCGACGTCGCCGTTAATCGCGACGTCATCTTCTTCAGGCACGAGAAGAACAAGGCGCTCCGCCGGGGCGACTGGAAGATCGTCGCCGCCGGCCAGAACGCCCCGTGGGAACTCTACGACCTGGCCGTCGACCGCTCCGAGACCCGCAACCTCGCCGCCGAGAAGCCCGAGATCGTCCGAGAGATGGCCGAAATCTGGGGCCGTCTCGACCGTGAGTATCAAGAGCAGGGGGCCTCGGGGGGCAAGTAGCCGAGGGCCCCGCGATTCAGTCGAGTTGCGGGCGACGATCCCCGTAGGCCCAGGGCTTCCCCTTGAACGGGAGGGAGGCCGGGGCCTTGGGGACGGGCCCGGGGGTCAGCGACTTGCACATCTCGGCCAACGCGTCGACGATCTTGCGGCCGGCGGTGGGCTCCATGTTGCTGTAGCTGGTCAGACGGGTCTCGTAGCCGCCGCCGGTCTGCGGGTCCAGGGCGCTCTCGTGCGGGATGTAGCCGAGCGAGTCGTTTGCCAACGAAACCGGGAACGTGAACGGGAACTTGGATCCGGCCTTCAACTCCAGGCCGTAGGCGACGAAGTACTCAGCCGGCGACGAGAGGAAGACGGCGGGGCCCACCTGAATCGCCTGGACCTCGGCGTCGACCTCGGGATGCTTCTCAAGGCGATGGGCCAGGACGACCGTCTCCTTGGCGAACGTCCAGTCGGTCAGGTCGACGCTCTTCTTGTCCTTCTGGACCATCTCCATCGCCGCCGCGACGTGCTCCGGCAAAGGCCGCCGGCGCTTGAGGTGGACGGTCTTGCTCACGGCGACGACCGGAGCGAGCGGGCCGGCGTGCTGCTCAACGGCGACAAGCTCCTTGCAGGCCTCGGCGCCGACGGTGCCGCCGACGAGTCGAGCGACGACCTCACCGGACCTCTTGGTCTGGTAAGGAGCGCGGTTGTCGACCTGGGTGACGTCGCCCGACATCCCCGGCATGAAGACGACCACGGAGTCCTCGCCCATCAGGCCGCGGATGGTCCGCTCCACGTAGTAGATCCAGTCGGCGGAGATTCCCTCGGGCCCGGTCGTGCCGTGGCAGGCGAAGTTGAACACGCAGCCGAGGAACTTCCCCTTCTCATCCCAAACGCCGATGACGCCGACCTCGGGGTCGACCGGTCCGGCGGGCTCGACGATGTCCGGGTTGCCGACGCCGGGGTGGGTCATGGCGTGGCCCTGCTTCATCAGAAAGCGGCGGTTGAACGCCACTCCCTCCGCCTTGCCGAACCCCGCCCCGGCCTTCGCGGCGACTCGCTTGGCGTCGGCCTCGACGACGGCGTCGATGACGCCCGCCTTGACCTTCTCCAGATAGGCCGTATCGGCGACGACCGATTCCTGCTCGACGAGCCGCCGGATGAGCGGCGGGGCGTCGGCGTACTCGTTGGGGAGGAACATCCCGGTGGGGCCGGCGTTGTGCGAATGCGAGGCCGCGATCATGACCGAGCCGCCGGGGATGCCGGTCTTCGCCTCGATCGCCGAGCGGATCTCCTTGACGGTCTCCCCCCGAATCAACAGCGCGTCCAGGCCGACGAGCGCCACCCGGGCCTTGCCGTCGTCGAAGACGACCGCACGGGCCTTGCACGCATCATGAAACGCCTTGTGGTAGGCCTTCCCGTAGCCGCCGGGCTGCTCCGCGCCAATCGCCGGCGAGACGTCGCGCTCGGCGAACCCCGCCTTGAACACCGGCCCGTCGGCCTTAGACGCCGTCGAAAGCCCGAAGACCAGGATCGCCGCCGCGAGCCATCGCGTCGCCATCTGCATCACTGCACCTCCTCGATCGCCCCATCGGCTGCTCAACCCTTGTTGAACGCTTCGGGTACGAAGGTGCTTGAAGCGCGGCTCGGAATCAAGGGGGAGCCCATTCCGGCCGGGTCAGGAAGGGACGGGGTCGAGGACGTTCGCAGGATAAATGCAAGCCCCCTCGACGAGCCGGTCGCCGAAAGGCGTCGGCCCAAGCCAGTGAGGCGAGGTTCGCGTGGAACCGTGAACGATCTCACGGGCCGCGCGAGCGAATGGGTTGGACGAGGGGATGACTTTGACCTGGAAGAGATCGATTCCACCGTCATTCATCGCGTCGACCGCCTCACGGACGATGCGATACCCCTTCCGAGGGTCGGCGTTCTCAAGGGCATCGGAGGCGATGAAGAGGTACCATCCTGGAACGTCCGTCTCCTTCAACCAGAATGCCGCCGAAATGGGCATCACGGCGTTGACCTTCCTGACAAGTTCAACGCCGGCCGTGATCTGCTCTTTCACCAGTATTGCTTGATCCATGGAAGCACTCCGGCGACAGGGTCCGCCACGGCGTCGTAGATGGCGTGAGCGACGGCCTCGACCGTCTGCTCATATCGCTTGCGCTCGTTCCAATCCTTTAGAGCAGACCAGTTCTCGGTCAAGAGTAGACCAGACGAGCCCGCAATGATCATCTGGCTGTCCTGTTCAAGTTGTTTCTCAAGCTTGGCCAGGTTGAGCAGCGTCGGCAGATGATGCGTGAACACCTTCTTGGCGATTTCCGGGTCGTAGAAGTCGAATTCCTTCGTCCGCCTGGCGATGCAGGCCTTGAGCGCGCATTCGATCGCGTAGCCTGCAAGATAGTAGGCTCCGGACCAGCGGGCGGCGGAGAGGAGGGCCTCCGCGCCCAGAACACGGTCCTCGGCGAGTTGCTGGAGGTCGGATCGATTCATCGTCGGTGAATACTATGGACGCACCGGGGCGAGGTCCATCGACCTCGCCCCAGGCTTGGCGGACTCAGAGGTCGACCCGCCTTCCCTCGCGGGCCGACTGCTTCTCCGCCAGTACGAGGCGGACGGTTTCGCGGGACTGGAAGGGGGTGACCACGGCCTCGACGGACTCGCCGGCGACGGCGCGGGCGAAGTGGTCGATCTCGCGGGTGTAGCCGTCGCCGGGGGGGAGTTCGGGCGTGAAGGCCTCGCCCTCGGCGGGGCAAACGCGGAAGGCGGGGGTGCGGGTGCAGTCGAAGACGATCGTCGCCTTCTCCAGCACGATGTTGAAGCTCATCTCGAAGCCGAAGGTCGGGGCCATCCGCCAGGTGCTTTCCGCGACGACCGCCGGGCCGCCGGGGTAGAAATACTGGCTGGAGACGTAGGCCAGCGGGCCGTCGGCGATGGAGGAAACGGTCGTCGGCATACCGAAGACGTGATGGACGTAATCGGTGTCGTGGATGTGCAGGTCGAGAGGCTGGCCGCCGGAGCGGGCCTCGTCGGCGAACCAGTTGTCCGGGCTCCAGTTGGGGGCGGTCGAGAACCGCCGGAAGGTGGCGGCGATCGGTTTGCCGTACTTCTCCGACTGGATCAGGTCGCGGGTGACGACGTACTCTGGCCAGAACCGGATGCAGTGACCGATCTGAAGGACCTTGCCCGTCGCCTTGGCGGCGGCGATCATCCGATCGCATTCCTCAGGGTTCAACGCCATCGGCTTCTCGCAGAGGACGTGGACGCCGGCCTCCAGGGCCTTGATCGTCGCCTCCGGGTGAACGAAGGTGGGGAGGGTGATCGAGATCGCGTCGACCTCGCCCGAGGCGAGCATGTCGTCAAGGCTGGTGAACGTCTTCACGCCCGTCAGATCGATGTGGTCGGCCGCGCCCTGGACGTTCCCCTTGGGAGCCCCGCCGGCGTCGGCCAGAACCTTTGGGTTGGCCTCGCAGATCGCCGCGATCGTCGCGCCGGGCTGCGTCTTCCAGCAGCGATAGTGCATCCGGCCCATAAAACCGAGACCGACGATCCCGACGCGAATCATAAGAACTTCCTTCAATCTAGCTCGGACAATGGGTCAGCGCGGGCCTCACGGGAGCCGCGTCACGATCAGGATAGCAATCGTCGGCCGACGATCCAAGGCCGGCGACGAGGGGGGACGGCATGGGGAGGAAGCTTCGTCGGCGGTTCGCCGCTGTGATTCTGGCGGTCGGGTTCGGGATCGTTCCAGGCCTCGGCCAGACGGTCGTCTCGCCGCCGCCGGATTCGTTCTTCGCGCTCGTCGACGAGCCCGATCGGGCCGCGGCCCGGGAATTCTATGGCAAGTTCCTGGACATCGACGGCCTGCCCGTCGCCGCGGCGGCGGTCGTCGACGATCGGGCGCTCTTTCGGACTCGCGAGATCGTCGGCCGGATGCTCGCCGGCCGTCCCGACGTCGCGAAGGCCATGGCGACTCGCAAGATGTACCTCGTCGTCATCGGCAAGGATCAAGTCTACACGGAGATGCCCGAGTACCGCCACGCCCCCGATCCCGCCTTCCTCAACGAGCGCGTCCGAGGCACTGGCGGCCGGCCCACCAGCTTCGGCGAAGAGAACCTGCTGTCGCTGCCGCTCGACCGCTACGACGACGAGAGCATCGCCGTTCACGAGTTCGCCCACACCATCGACGGAATCCTGGAATCGATCGAGCCCGACTGGCGCAAACGGCTTCGCGGCGTCTACCGGGCCGCGATGGACGCCGGCCTCTACCGCGACGCCTACGCCTCCGGCAACGCCGGCGAGTACTGGGCCGAGATCGTCCAGAGCTACTTCGACTGCAACCGCGTCAACAACTGGAACCACGGCCCGGTCGGCTCACGCGAACAACTCCGCGTCTACGACCCCGCCGGCTACGAACTCGCGCGTTCGACTTTTCGACTGGCCCCCGATCAGGACTGGCGTTACTCGTGGCTCCAGAAGCTCCCCAACGTCGCTCCGCCGCCGGCGAAGTTCGGCTTCGACGCCTACTACACGAAGGCGACCTGGGCCCGGAGCTTCCCCGTCCTCGGCCGTGAAGTCGTGGACGACGCCCTCCTGCGAGCCAACGACATCATCCGGAAGATGTTCGCCTACCGCCACGACGTCCTGAAGGCCCTGATCGACGAGGGTTGCCGCCTCGTCGTGCTGGGACCGGGCGAGTCGATCGCCGACCTCCCGGAGTGGAAGGACCTGAAAGAGCAGGGGGTCGACGGCCTCGCGCGATGCCTCGAATACGCGCCGGGACGGAAGCTCATGGTCGTCGGCGAGGAGAGCGTCCTGGGCGACCCTTCGGCCCCGATGGTCGGCGCCGATCCCGTCGTGCGCGTCCTCGCCGGCGCGGTCCTCCGCGGCCCCGGCCGTCGCCCGGTCGCCCCCGACCGCAACCCTCGCGACCGCAACATCCAGCAGTACGAACTGCGAGTGAAGCGGCTGGACGTCCAGTTCGACGATCGCCTGAAATCACTCTTTGAGACTGCCAAGACCGCCGGCAAGTGGCGCGGGACCGCCGCCGGCCGCGACCACGACTCCTACTGGGTCGAGGGCGTTCTCGCCTACTTCGACGCCCAGGGCCAGACGCCCGCCCCCGCCGACGCTCCGCAGCATATCGCCACCCGCGAAGGCCTCCGCGCCTACGACCCTCCCCTCGCCGAATTCCTCGACGAGGCCACCGCCTACCGCGGCAAGGTCGACTGGCGGCTGCCTCGCCGACAGCCCTGAGACACGCCGGAGCGAATACCGACCATCGCCCAAGCGTCTCGTCTGGAGCGCAGCCGACCAGCGGCGCGCACCCCTTCGACGCGAGGCCGTTCCATGCCACGAATTTCATTCCTGGCCCTTCTACACCTCGGAGCCTTCGTCCTGCTCGCCCCGACGGTCGGAGCCCAAGTCGGAGGCGAGCGAGTGACGGGTCGACTCGCTGGAGGACGCGCCGTCGAGGCCGTCATCCACCGCCCGGTCAACGCCCTGTCTGCGGCCGTCCGATCGGGCGATTCGATCATCGCCGCGACTCCGGCCGGCGGCCTGTTGCGATTCGACGGCCCCACCCCGCGACTGGCCCGCGAGCGTTGGGACCTCGACTCGCCGATCGCCTGCCTCGGTCGGGGCCCGGACGAGTCCGTCTTCGCCGGCCTGACCGACGGCCGGATCGGTCGCATTGACCCAAAAAGTCTTGCGCTCACGGAGGTCGTTCGACTGACGCAGGAGCCGGTTTGGATCGGCTGGAGTTCGGCGGCTGGCGACGGCAAAGGGGGGTTCGCGGCAGTCGTGAGGGGGGAAATCCACGACCTCGCCGCGGGTCGCGTGATCAAAACCGAGAAGGGGATATCCACCTGCCTCGTCGATCGCGAGGGCCGCCTATGGGTTGGTTTCGACGGGGGAGAGTGGGGCGGCCGCGTCGCGCGTGTCGACCTGAGGACAGGCACGATTGCCGAGATTCCTCCGCCGCCCCAACCGCCCACGAAGTTCGACCCCAAACCCAAGCCCTACTGGCCGGGAGTCTACGGATTCGTCGAGCTGCGCGACGGCCAGGTCTGGGCGCTCGGCGGCGTCTTGCATATGGGTCTCGCCGAGGCTTGGATCATACGCGTCGACGCCCTGATGCCGAGTGTGTTGCTGGCTCGAAGCAAGCCGCCGAACGTCGATTTCGCTCAGATGCCCGTCGGTCCGGTCGCCCCCGTCACCCACGTCGTCGAGCGTGACGACGATCTGATAGTCCTCTCGTACAGCGATATTTTCCGTGTCGACAAGGCGCTGAAAGATTGGAAGTCGGCCGATGAACTCGACATCCGTTATAAGAGCGGCCGCCCCGACGCCATGGCTTCTTATCCAGCCGTCCAGGCGCTCTTACCCCCGTCGCGCGTGGGCGAGTCGATCGTCGTCGCGACTGCCGGGGAGGGGCTCATTGTCCTGAACGGCGGCAAGACTGCTCCGCTGAGTTCGAACGGCCGGCTCGGAGCCTCAGAAATCCACCGAATCGAGAAGTCAGCCGAAGGGATCCTCTTCATCGAGGACGACGAGTTTCCCATCTGGACCCTGGGCTCTGACGGGTGGAAGACCGTCGACCTGGCCCCGCCATTTCAGATCGACCCTAACAGCGACGCCCCCGAGTTCGAACGCGACTTCAAGGCGTGGGCCGAAACCCAGGTTTTCGTAGCCCCAGATGAGACGATCTACACCGTGAGCTGGACCGGACACAATCCCGGCACGGTCGCCACCGCGCGTCGCGAGGCCGGCAAGTCGATCCTCTTGGGGCTGGAGACCTCTTCGGTGGGAGGCGCGGGAACCTTCCTCACGCCCGATGGGACTCTCTGGGACATGGACGACTGGCTGCGGCGATTCTCCAACGGCCGTTGGAAACGCGTCGCTCCCCGGAGCGAGATTCGCTCGCCCTCCCGACCTTACGGCTGTCTCACCCCCAAGGGGCCGCCTTGGCTGGTGGTCGACCGCGATTATGAGTATGGCTCGGCCCATCCGTGGCGACTCGTCCCCGATGCGCCCGACGTCCAGCGCCGGCTGACGGAGATCGAGTTGTCTGAGAACGGCGAGGACTTGTGGTTCAAGGCGGCGATCCCCTGGGACAACGGCCTCACCCTATTCGCCACCAGCGCGGGGATGCGTACCTACGACGTCGTCGCCGACCAGTTCGACAAGGTCGATTTCCCTATCCCGCCCGAACCGAAGAAGCTGCGAGCCCTGGCCCGAGACGGCCGGGGCCGTCTGTGGCTGGGGGGCGACCAGGGACTGTTCCTGGCCGTGGCCGGGGCGAAGTCGGTGGAGGCGTTCGACGCGATCCCCGAATTCCACGGCGTCGAGGCGCTGGCCCTCGCCGCCGACCCGGCCCATGCCGACGGCGTGATCGCCTCGCTCGGGGCGCGGGGCGTCGCGTTCGTGAGGGCGCTCGAACCTTAGAGTCGCCCCCTGTCGTCGCTCAGGAGATCACCACGCGGCCGGGTTGGTCGGGGGTGACGGGCTCTTCGACTTCGATCTCGCGGTCGAGGAACGCGCGGATGGTGGCGACGTTGGTGCGGAGGTGGTCCGTGACCTCCGAGACCGTGTAGACCGATCGGCCCTCGGCCAGCGCCAGGGGGAGCAGGATCTGGTCGGCGGAATGGGGGTCGACGGCGGCGTCGGGGACGGCCAGGAAATCGAGCAGTTCGTCCACGGCCTCGTCGGCGACCTGTTCCGCGGGCTTGCCGCGCTCGCCTAGACCAACGAACGCGGCCGGCGCGGTGCCGGCGTGCTCGGCCGTGAGGGCGATGGCCGCCCCCTGGCCGGGGCTCGGCCACGAGGCGGTCTCGATGTCGATCTCCACGTTCCAGCCCTCGTCGGCCAGCCGCGAGAGGGCCCGCTCGCGCATCCGGCGGGCGACGTCGTCGCGGAGGTTCGAAGTCCCGGCGACGCCCCTAATGCGGACCAGATCTCCCCGAGTCGTACGGATCCAGGGGCGAGGCTGGGCGGGCTCGATCCAGGCTTCCAGGCGTCCGCCCCCCTTGGGGTAGAAGCCGGCCGAGGGCATCGCCAGCGCCAGGGGCATCCCCAGGTTCGCCAGATGTCCGCGCCAGGTCTGTTCCAGGAAGAGGAAGGCCGGGGCCTTGGGGTTGAACGTCCCGCCCGTCAGCGCCACGCGGCGGGCGGTCTCGGACCGCATCGCCAGAGGTAGGTGGAGCGTCTGCAGGACCAGGCCGGTGGAGCCGGCGGTGCCGATGTCCAGCGTGAGGTCGCCGGCCTCGATCGAGCCAGGGCGGAAGACCAGGTCGCGCGAGCCGACCTCCGCGCCGAGAACGTCGGCGCGGCCCAGTCGGGCGGCGGCCTCGACGGCCATCTTGTGCTGGGGGCGAAGCCCCGGCTTGTCGCGGTTGGCCCGGATCTTCACGATCCGAAACGGCTTGCCCGTCAGCAGCGACAGCGACAGCGCCGTCCGCAGGATCTGGCCGCCTCCCTCGCCGTGCGAGCCGTCGAGGACGACGAGACGTTCCGAGGAAGACGGGGACTTGGGAGAGGACACGGCGCGCGCTCCCCTAGGGGCCCGAGGGCTGGCGGGAGAGGCCCGCAGCGGTCGCATCGGCCCCGGTCCGCCCGGGTGCGCCGCGTGGGCGATCCAGCGCCTCCGACACGCCCCGTCCACGTCCGGTTCGAGGGGAATTCGCCGGCGTTCTCCGGGGCTGAGTTCGGGCTCCATGGTCGCGCTCCTGCGGTGCGAGGTCAACGGGCCGCCGTCCCGCCGGGGCCGGATCGTACGAATGGGTCGAAAAGAGTCCTTAGCGGGGAGACTCGTCGCGGGCGGGGGTCGGGGCGGCCTCGGCGACGGGCTCGAGCGGGGCGGTCTTCCTCCCCCTCTCGTCGATCACCCCCATCTGATTCCGATCGGCCCAGATCAAGACCATCCGCTGGGTCCGCTGATCGGGCTGGTCGCCCGAGGCCGTGAACAGAAACGCCCCGAGGCTGCGCTCCTGATCCGGGTGGCAGCCCAGAACGACCGTCTGGTTGGGCTCGACGACGAGGTTCGCGGTCAGGTCGCTCAGGGCGTCCTGCTGCTGACCGTTAGCGATCTTGAATTCCTGCGGGGAGTAGCCGGGCCCCGGTTGAAGCGGCTGGTACGAGGTTTGAACCTGCCCGTGGTGAACTTCGGGCGTGAGCCGCAGGGCGACCGAGCCGGCGTCGTGGTGCTCGGGGGTGACGCGGTAGAAGCCGGAGGCCTGGCTGTAGTCCTTGCCGGTGACGCGGCCCGCCAGGTTCAGCAGCAGGCTGACCTGATCCAGAGGCTCAGCGAGCGTGAACAGCTCCTGGGTCGACTCCGGAACCAGGAACGTGACCGGCTCGACCTTGTTCGGCGGCGGGGCGTTGAGCAGGGCTTCCAGCTCGCGCGGGAGGTCGCCGGTGATCCGGCCGATCCGCACGCCGTTGGCCTGGAGCGCCTGACGTTCGGCAGGGGCGACGGCCTGCTCGTCGACCGATCGCCAGACGGTGTCATTGATGGTGGGATCGCGGAAGGGACGGCTGAGGATCGCCATCCGGAGGGTGACGCGCTTGGGCTCGATCATTTCGCCCCGGTTGGAGCCGAAACCGCCCAGAAGGTTGTCCGGACGGATGCCGTCCTTGCGGGCGTTACAGCCGCAGGCTCCCGCCAACCCCAGCGCCAGGCCCCCCAGGGCGGCCCGCCTCGTAACGCCCGAACGCCCTCGAAACGCACGCATGGCGCGGAATCCTTTCCGCAGGAACAGTGCCGGGACCTCCCCCGTCGACGGGGGGCGAGTGTAGGAGGACTTGACGGAGGCGTCAACCGCAGTCGATCTCGTCGATCGAGGGCATCTGCTCGAATGATCAGGTTGTAGGCGGAAGGGCCGATGGTTATACCAGGTGACGAAGACTCTCCGCAGCCTCGCATCAGGACGAACAACGAGGTCGAGCGACGTGGCCACGATTCGACGTGGAAGGATCCTCTGGTGACGGCCCTGCATGCCGCGATTGCATCCGCGGCGGGCCTTGACGCCGCACGCCTGCTGGGCGTCGCGACGGCCCTCGGCTGCGCGGCGGCGGCCTTGCTGCTGGCGCGACGGTTCGGCCGGGCCGTCGGCGGCTCGGCCAGGCTGCCTCGTTCGGTTTTGGGAGCCATAACGGCGTTCGTCGCGCTCTCGGCCGCAGGCGCGCTCTCGACGGCCCTCGGCGATCCTCTTCCCGGCGTTCGGCCGATTCTGGCGGCGGGGCAGGCGGTCGCCGCATGGGCCGCGGCGCTGAGGCTCGCGAAGGGGGGCCGAGTCTTGCCCCCCGCACCCGACGCCGAGGACGAGAACGGCCCCGACTGCGAGACCGCCGTCGACCCCGACTCGCTCTCCGAGGCCCTCGGCCAGGCTCGCCGCGACGCCCGCTGGCTCCGGCTCTTCGCCAGCCGGACCGAGGAGGGGATGATCGTCACCGACGCCCGCCATCGGATCCAGTGGGTCAACGCCGGCTTCACCCGGATCACCGGTTACGACGCCGACGAGGTCCTCGGCCGCGTCCCGGGCGCCTTCCTCCAGGGGCCGGAGTCCGATCCCGCCGTCCGAGCCTTCATCAGCCAGCGACTCCGCGCCGAGAAGCCAGTGCGGGCGGAGATCCTCAACTACGCCAAGAGCGGCCGGGCGTACTGGGCGGCGATGGAGATCCAGCCCCTCTTCGACGCCGACGGCCGGCTGGTGAACTTCCTCTCGGTCCAGACCGACGTTACCGAGCGCAAGCGGGCCGAGCGCCGACTGGAAGCCCAGTACGCCGTGATGCGGATCCTGGGGGACTGCACCCGACTGGACGAAGCAGCCCCCCACCTGCTGGCGACGATCGGCCGAACGCTCGACTTCGACGTGGCCGCCTTCTGGATCTGGGATCGCAACGCTCGGTCTCCCCGGCCGGCGGGTCGGCCCTGGTCGTCGGGCCGGGTCGACGCCTCCTCGGCCGTCGAGGGCCTGGGGAACAGCCTCGCCGGGCCGATGGAGCGGGTCTGGACGACCGGCGCTCCGGCCTGGGTCTCTGAGATCGCCGCCGACCGCACCTCCCCCGGGACCGAGACGCCCCGCCGCGGCGTCCGGAGCGTGGTCATCATCCCGGTGGCCGACGCCGAGAAGTCCCCGCTGATCGGCGTGCTGACCCTCTTCAGCCGCGAGCCCCTCGCCCGCGACGAGCCTCTGCTGCAGGTGCTCACGACGCTCGGCCGGCAGGTCGGCCTGTTCGCCGAACGCCGGAAGGCGGTCCGTGAACAGATCGAGATCAACGCGCGGCTCAACGCGATGCTCGACGCCTCCACCCAGTCGGCCATTGTGGCGACCGATCCGACCGGCCTCATCACGATTTTCAACACCGGCGCCGAGCGGATGCTGGGATACACGGCCGGCGAGATGATCGGCCGGACGACCCCATTGATTCTCCACGACACCGCCGAGGTCGCCGCCCGCGCCGCCGATCTGGCCGCCGAGACCGGCCGCCCCGCCCAGGGCTTCGAGGCCCTCGTCGCCCGGGCCCGCCGCGACGACCATGACGTCCGCGAGTCGACCTTCGTCCGCAAGGACGGCACGAAAATCCCCGTCCTGCTGGCCGTCACCGCCGTCCGCGACCCCGAGGGAGTGCTCCGCGGCTTCCTCAACATCGCCACCGACCTCAGCCAGCGCCAGGCGGCCGAGCGCCAGGTGCGATTGAGCGAGGCCCGGCTGCGGAGGCTCGTCGAGGCCAACATCTTCGGCGTGGCCTTCGGCGAGATGACCGGCGCGCTGACCGACGCCAACGACGCCTTCCTGGACATGCTGGGATATTCGCGCGACGAGCTGGCCGACGGCGGCGTCCACTGGCTGAACCTCGTTGAAGACACGTCCACGCGGTGGGTCCGCCGCTGCCGGGTGCAGCTTGCCAAGCACGGCTCCTGCACGCCGTTCGAGATCCAGGTGCGCCGCAAGGACGGCCGAACGCTGCCCATCCTGCTGGGCCTGGCCCGGCTCGACGAGACCCGCCACGACGCCCGCGCGCCGATCGTCGCCTTCTGCCTGGACCTCACCGAGCGCAAGGATCTGGAGGACGAGCTTCGCCGCCACGCCGCGGATCTCGCCGAGGCCGACCACCGCAAGAACCAGTTCCTCGCCATGCTCGGCCATGAGCTGCGCAACCCGCTGGCCCCGATCCGCAACGCCGTCGCCCTGCTCAAGCGCCGGGGAGGCGACGACCCGGACCTCGTCTGGGCGCGAGACGTGATCGACCGGCAGGTCTCGCAACTCGCCCATCTGGTCGGCGACCTGCTGGAGATCGCCCGGGTGGATCGCGGCAAGATCGCGCTCCAGAAGACGCCGACCGACGTGGCCGCAGTCGTCACGGCGGCCGTGGAGACCAGCCGGCCCGAGATCGACGCCCACGGCCACAGCCTGTCGATCGTGCTCCCGCCCGTTCCGACCTTCGTCATGGCGGACCCGATCCGGATGGCCCAGGTCCTCTCCAACCTGCTGCACAACGCGGCCAAGTACACCCGCGACGGCGGCTCGATCCAGATCTCCGCCGCCGAGGAGAACGGCTGGGCCGTCTTCCGGGTCCGCGACGACGGCATAGGCATCCCCCCCGAGATGCTCGGCCGCGTCTTCGACGTCTTCACCCAGGTCGACCGCACGCTCGACCGCTCCGAGGGGGGCCTGGGCCTGGGCCTGGCGCTGGTCCGCAGCCTCGTTGAGCTGCACGGGGGGACCGTCGAGGCCCGCAGCCAGGGCCTCGGTCGCGGCAGCGAGTTCAGCGTCCGCCTGCCGGTCGTCGCCGCCGAGCCGAACGTCGACTCCCAGGCGCCGATCGACGCCGAGGCCGAGCCCGAATCCGCGCCTCCCATCATCATGCCGTCGCGGCGCGTGCTGGTGGTCGACGACAACGTCTCCTCCTCCGAGAGCCTGGCGTTGGTCCTGCAGTATGAGGGCCATGAGGTGGAGGTCGTCCACGACGGGCCGGCCGCTCTCCAGGCGGTGGCCGATCGAGATTTCGACGTGGTCTTCATGGACATCGGCCTCCCCGGCATGAACGGCTACGACGTGGCGAGGAACCTCCGCGCTCGTCCCGAACTGGCCTCGCTCCCCATCGTCGCCGTCACCGGCTACGCCGACGACGAGGCCCGCCGCCTCTCCCACGAGGCCGGCTTCGACCACCACTTCGTCAAGCCCGTCGACCCCGACGCCATCCTCGCCTACGTGGCCTCCCTCGAATGGTCCGAGCCCCAGCCCGCCCCCGCCGAACTCTAACGCCGCCGTTGGCTTCGCTTGCATACGGAGCCAATTCGGAGGTCAGACGCAAGTTGTTGTGCAACAAGGCTTTGGTCGCGGTTTCCGGGTCTCGCGGATTGGCTTCGATCGGCCAGAAAGGCGACATCGACGGGGACGAGAATGGGGCTGTTACCGATCGTGCGCCTACGACGAGCGCCTCACGGGGACAAGCGTGGGCACGGTGTCTGGAAGGTAGGTCGATCGTCGTCATGGGGGCGGCCTCATGGAAGGTCTGTCTATCGATACAATGGGAGCGCGGGGCGAATTCTGAACGGGAAATCGCCCCGCCCGTTGCCGCCGTTGCTCGTTAGAATCAGTCCGCGTGAACAGATCCCCAATACCGGAGCGAGCCGTCAGACATGACTCAGGGCGAAGAGACGGCCTATGCTTGCTGCTCGGCCGGGATTGGACGGTGGTGCTGGTTCGTCTGGGCGAGCGAGGAGGAGGCCAAAGACCTGGCTTCCCCCGTGTCGCGGGGCTACGAGAAGAACGCCGATGCGGCCGAGCGGAAGGCCGTCGAGGCGGCCGGCGAGGGGGCCAAGCGGCTGCCGACGAAGTGGGCGTCCGGCTACCTGCGTCACGGCGGCCGATCGGGAGGCGGGGAAGAAGCAGCGCCGCGGGTGAAGCCCAAGAGCCGGCTAAGCCGTCGCCCGGATACGAACGCCCCGGCGAGACCGAAGGCTCCCGCCCGTCTCGCCTTCCTGTACGCCGCGTCCGAGAGCGACCAACCCGGCTCGCGAGGCGAGGTCGAGGTCGTCAGGCACCGGATCGTCCGGCAGACCGCCGGGAAGTTCTACGTCGACCGCGAACCCTTCCGCGAGGAGGAGTGGACCGGACAGGAGCCGGACGCCCCGAAACCTCGGACGCTGGCCGTCGACCGTGAGACCCTGAGGCGCGAGGGGCGGTTTCCCCATCGAGGGTCGAACTTCTACATCAGCGAAGACGCAGGCATCCGGGAGGTGCATGCGACGTTGACGGCTCGACACCCCTGGTGCGCCACGCTCGGCGTGAGGTTCCCCTGCTCGCCGCAATCGATCAAGGCCGCCTATCGAAGACTCGCCCGCGAGGCCCACCCGGACGCCGGCGGCGATCCCGCCGAGTTTCGGGCTGTGGAGCGGGCCTATCGCGAGGCCCTGGCCTACTTCGCCTCGCCTGACGATACGGCGAAGCCCGGGACGTAATTTCATTCCCTCTCCCGTCGGGCTGACGATCCGACGCTTTTTCGTCGGCGGCGATCAAGACGTCTTCCCCCCTGGAGGGGGAAGACAGACCGCGAAGCGGTCAGATGAGGGGGATGACCGCCGTCGGATCCGCATCCAACGAAACGACTTCAAAGCGAAGCCGATCCCCCCTCATCCGGCCCTTCGGGCCACCTTCCCCCGCGAGGGGGGAAGGCCGTTGTGGTCCGGATTTCGGGGGCGTTGGTTCACTTCTTCAGATGAGCATCCGCGAAGTTCAGGTAGGCGTCCCAGTCTGAAGCCAAAACGTCGTGCTTGCCGGGGCGGTAGCGATAGGCGAGGGTCCCCTTGCTCAGGGAGTCCTCGGCCGGGGAGGGCCATTCCTTCAGGGTCAGGCCGTCCGTGCCGAGGAGGCGGTAGACGGGGTCGGCGGCCTTGGCGGAGAGGAATTCGCCGCGAGGATCGGCCCAACGGTCTTCCTCAGCGCTGCTGACGATCAGCGGGCGGGGGGCGATCAGGGCGAGCAACTCGTGGTGGTCGACGGGGAGCTTTTCCTCGTGGCCGGAGTACTGCTTGTAGTTGCCGCAGAACCAGTGCGGGAAGCTGGTGTTGAGGTGGGCGACGTCCTCGCCGTAGTTCCGTCGCGAGAGCGCTGCGCCCCCTTCGCCCGAGTTGTTGGAGACGACCAGGGCGAATCGCTGGTCCTGGGCGCCAGCCCAGAGGGCCGTCTTGCCGAGCCGCGAGTGGCCCATCACGGCGACCTTCTTGCCGTCGACTTCGGGGACGGTTTCCAGGTAGTCGAGCGCCCGGCTCAAGCCCCAGGCCCAGGCGCCGATGGAGCCCCACTGATCGGGGTCGGGCTTCGTCTGGCCGGGGCGGTAGAACAGCGGCTGGACGCCGTTCTGAAAGCCGTCGTCGTAGTCGGGGTCGATGTCGTTGTAGCAGACCGTCGCCAGGGCGTAGCCCCGGCCGACGATCTTGTCGACGCACCAGCGGTCGAACACGGAGCCCCGGCCGGCCTCGGTCGCCTTGTGGTCGACGATCTTGCCGTCCTTGGTCTCGCGCATCCAGCACGTCGGCACGCGCACGCCCGGATCGTTGCTGACGGCGTGGTTCCCCTCGAAGTTCAGCCCCAGGAAGGCCGGCGCGCGATGGGTCGCCGAGGCATCCTTGGGGAGGAAGAGCAGCAGGTCCATGTGCGGCGCGTTCGGCCCGTCGCCGAACCGGATCGTGACGTCGCGGCGGACGGCCTTGCCGCCGAGCGCTTGCGAGTCCTCCGAGACGACCTCCGATGTGACGACGATCGGCTTCGCCGGCGTGGGCGTCTTGCCGAACACCTGCGACTCGAACAGCCGCAGCAATTCGGGCCGACGCGTCTTCACCCAGAGTTCGGGCGTGGTGACCTCGCGGCCCTCGACGGTCCGCAGCGGGTCGGGGAGCGAGTACGGCTTGACCGCCGCCTCGTCGTAGTTGGCCTTCGACTGAGCCTCCACCTCGGCATCGAAAACCGTCGACATGACCAGGCTCCCCGCAATGAGCCCTCGCGTCATCCATCGACGAGGACCTGACCACAACTCGATCATCGCTTTCGCCTCCTCCCGCCGGTCGACCCCGCCAGCGCTCCGTCGATGATGCCCGTCCCCGAAGCCCCATGCAACGGGCGACGTGGGATCGGAACGAAGATCCATCGCATCCCAGATCATGAACGATCCTGAATCGATCGTGGCGGCCGGTTCCCGATGCGGTTATGCTCGGCATGACCCAGCCGGGGATCCTCGCCGAGAGGCCACACACGGGAGCCGAGCATGCCGATGGACCAGCCGCGACGGGCGTTCCTCAAGGGGGGTCTCGCCGGCCTCGCCTATCTGGGATCGGGGTGCATTCAGTCGGCACGGGCGCACGACCGGCCTCACGGGGCGGGCCAAAAGACGAGGTCGTCGGTGATCGCGCGTGGCGGCGTGGCGGCGACGAGCCAACCGCTCGCCAGCGCGGCGGCGATCCGCGTGCTTCAGAAGGGAGGCAACGCCATCGACGCCGCCATCGCGGCCAACGCCGTGCTGGGCGTCGTCGAGCCGATGTCATGCGGGATCGGCGGCGACCTCTTCGCGATCGTCTGGGATCCGAAGTCGAAGAAACTCCACGGCCTGAACGCCAGCGGCCGATCTCCGGGCAAGGCGGACATCGCCGGCTTCCGCGCCCGGGGCCTGGACATGATCCCCACCAGCGGCCCGTTGAGTTGGTCGGTCCCTGGCTGCGTCGACGGCTGGGACAACCTCAGGCGCAAGTTCGGGACGCTTGGCTGGGCCGACATCCTCGGCCCGGCGATCGAGTACGCCGAGGGGGGCTTCCCCGTCTCCGAGATCATCTCCGGCGACTGGCGGCTCTCAGCGCGGTCGTTGTCGCGCGTGCCGACCTCCGCCGCCTGCTATCTTCGCGAAGGCCGAGCGCCCGCCGAAGGGGACGTCTTCCGCAATCCGTACCTGGCGAAATCGCTGCGGGCGGTCGTCGACGGCGGTCGCGACGCCTACTACAAAGGCCCCATCGCCGAGGCGATCGTCCGCTATTCGGATTCGGTGGGCGGACTGTTCGCGGGGTCGGACTTCGCCGAGCACACGTCGAGCTGGGTCGACCCAGTCTCCACCAACTATCGCGGCTACGACGTCTGGGAATTGCCCCCCAACGGCCAGGGGATCGCTGCGCTCCAGATGCTCAACCTGCTGGAAGCCTACGACCTCAAGAGCATGGGCCCGCAGTCGGCCCAGGCGTTGCACCTTCAGATCGAGGCCAAGAAGCTCGCCTACGAGGATCGCGGCCGCTACTACGCCGATCCGGACAAGGCTGAGGTCCCCGTCCGCGAGTTGATCTCCAAGGAGTACGCGGACCGTCGCCGCAAGCTCATCGACCCCAACCGGGCCAACGACAAGCCCATCCCCGGCGATCCCAAGGGAGACACGATCTACATGACGGTCGTCGACGGCTCGTTCCTGGCCGTCAGCCTGATCCAGAGCAACTACAACGGCTTCGGCTCGGGACACGTCCCCGGCGAGTTGGGGTTCGCCCTCCAGAATCGCGGCTGTCAGTTCAACCTGGCCCCCGCGCACCCGAACCGGCTGGAACCTCGCAAGCGGCCCTTCCACACGATCATCCCGGCGTTCGTCACCAAGAACGGAGCGCCCTGGTTGAGCTTCGGCCTGATGGGAGGCGACATGCAGGCCCAGGGCCACGCGCAGATGATCTGCAACATGGTCGACTTCGACATGGACGTGCAAGAATCCGGCGACGCCCCACGCTTCCATCACTTCGGCTCGACCGAGCCCACCGGCGTCCCGGCCAAGGGAGGCGGCACGACGGCCCTCGAATCCGAGATCGGCCCCGACGTCCGCCAGGCGCTGGAGGCCAAGGGCCACAAGCTCGTCGAATCCCGAGGCGGCTTCGGCGGCTACCAGGCCATCCGCATCGACGTCGACCGCGGCGTCCTCATCGGCGGCACCGACCCGCGCAAAGATGGCGCGGCGATGGGATTCTGACCTGGCATTTCATCCACAACGGCCTTCCCCCCTCGCGGGGGAAGGTGGCCCGAAGGGCCGGATGAGGGGGCGACCGGCTCTGCGCCGACCGCGAGCTATCGGGATCTCAGAAAGATGCTCACGCCGAAGCCGTCGCGATTCTGCGTTTCGATGTTCGGCCTGATGATCGCCGTCGCCGAGATCGCCTCGGGGTTCGCTCTTGGAAGATCCCTGTCGGCGGAATTCGACGCTGGTGATTCACTCCATCTGTTTGTGAGGTCGGTCTACCTGGCGTGCTCGATCATGGTGGTGTTGAGCGTCCACGTTGTTGCAGCGTGGATTTACGAGAGTCCCATGCCGGCCGGGCGACTGTTTCGGCATCCCGGATTCAGCGGCCCGGCCATCGCCCTGGCTGTATCCGCGGCCATGGCGGCGCTCCGGTACACCGTACGAGATTCGGATTTTCGGCTGGTCTTCCCGGCGGTTCTGTGGAGCTTCGCTGGACTGACCATCGCCACTTTCTGGGTGATCACGATCTGGGCGGGTGGTTGGCCGCCGTCGTCTTGCTCGAACGACAGGGCCGGTCGAATCCTGGGCTTTAGCTGGATCGCGGCCGCTCTGTTGCTGATCCTTCCGGCTTTCATTCGGGGATGAATCAAGAGTCGATTCGACAGGCGTGAGGCCGTGCTTGCGTGGCCATTGACCGGCGTGGGATGATCGCGAAACCGTCGCCGATCGCATGCCCACGACAAGCGTGGGCATGGCACCCGTTGATTGCTGGAGTCTTCACATGACGGCCTTTTACTCCCGTCGTTCTCGGCTAGCACAGGCGTTCGTTCTGTTCGCGACGCTCATCGGCGTGGCGCAAGCGCAGGAGGCCCCGAAGATCGCCCCTCGGCTGCAGCCGTTCGTCGACGACGGGACCGTCGCCGGGGTGGTGACGCTGGTGGCGACTCCGCAACAGGTGCTGGACGTGGAGGCCGTCGGCTGGGCGGACGTGGCGGCGAGAAAGCCGATGACGACGGACGCCGTCTTCTGGATCGCCTCGCAGTCCAAGCCGATCACGGGCGCGGCGCTGATGATCCTGGTCGACGAGGGGAAAGTCGACGTCGAGGATCCGGTCGAGAAGTATCTGCCCGAGTTCAAGGACGTCCGCGTGGCCGTACCGGGAGGCGAGCCGAAGCCGCCGGCCCACCCGATCAAGGTTCGCGAGATTCTCAGCCACACCAGCGGCCTGCCGTTCAGCTCGCCGATCGAGAAGCCGACTCTTGACCTCTTCCCGCTGGCCGAGCGCGTCCGCAGCTACACGACTGTGCCCCTCCTGTTCGAGCCGGGGACGAAGTCGCAATACTCCAACGCCGGGATCAACACGGCCGGGCGGATCATCGAGGTCGTCTCCGGCATGCCGTATGAGACGTTCCTCAATGAACGCATCTTCAAGCCTTTGGGCATGGTCGACGCCACGTTTCGACCCACGGGCGCGAGATTGGCCCGCGTGGCGAAGTCTTACAAGCCCGTCGCGGGCAAGCTGGAAGAGACGACCATCAGCCAGCTCAAGTACCCGCTCGATTCCCTCGACCGCCAGCCGATGCCCGCTGGCGGCCTCTTCGCCACGGCCGACGACGTGCGCCGGTTTTATCAGATGCTGGCCAACGACGGCGTCTTCGAGGGGAAGCGGATCCTCTCCGAGAAGGCCGTCCGGATGATGACCTCCGACCAGTCGGGCGAGGCCCATTCGCACTACGGGTTCGGCATCGGCGTGGGGGGCGACGGCAAAACGTTCTCCCACGGCGGGGCCTATGGCACGGACTCAGGCTACGACAAGGGCCGACGGCTCATCACGGTCTTCCTCGTCCAGCAGGCTTCGTGGACGGATCGCGGCAAGACGGTTTTGCCGACCTTCAAGAAGGCCGCCTTCGAGACCTTCGAGTCGAAGTCCAGGGCCGCAGCGGCGGCCGACGCTCCGAAGCCGAACATCGTGGTGTTGCTCGCCGACGACCTTGGCTTCGGCGACGTGGGCTGCTTCGGGCACCCTCGGATCAAGACGCCCGTGATCGACGGCCTGGCGCGCGAGGGGGCTCGCTTAACGTCCATGTACGCTGGGGCGCCGGTCTGCTCGCCTTCTCGGGCGGCGATGTTCAGCGGGCGGAATCCGAACCGAGTGGGCGTCCGCGACTGGATCGACCAGGGCTCGGGCGTGCATCTGGATCGTTCGGCGGTGACGGTGGCCCAGCGGTTGAAGGAAGCCGGTTACACGACGTGCCTGGCGGGCAAGTGGCACCTCAACAGCAAGTTCGACGGCCAGGAGCCCACGCCCGGCGACTTCGGCTTCGACTACTGGTTCGCCACCCAGAACAACGCCAAGCATCAGGACCCGACCAACTACGTCCGCAACGGCAAGCGTGTCGGCCCGCTCAAGGGGCACGACACGTCGGTGATGGTCGACGAGACCATCAGCTTCATCGAGAAAGCCGGCGACCGCCCCTTCGCCGCGTTCGTCACGTTCCACGCTCCCCACGAGCAGATCGAGACCCCCGCCGAGTACAAGGCGATGTACTCAGACGTCGCCGACGAGACGACCCGCGACTACTACGGCAGCGTCACCCTCATCGACCACGAAGTCGGCCGGCTCCTGGCGGCGCTCGACGCCCACGGCCTGCGCGAGAAGACCCTCGTCGTGTTCACCAGCGACAACGGCCCCGAGGGTTACCTCCGCTACCCCAAGGCGATCCACTCGCATGGCTCGGCCTCGCCGTTGCGGGGGATGAAGTTGTCGATGTTTGAGGGGGGCTTCCGAGTCCCCGGCGTCGTCCGCTGGCCCGGCCGCGTCAAACCGGGGACGGAGATCGCTGAACCCGTCGCCTTCTACGACCTGCTCCCCACCTTCTGCGCCCTCGCCGGGACGACCCCGACCGGGCCGACCGACGGCGCGAACGTGCAACCGCTCCTGGAAGGCCGCGTCTCAACCGTCGACCGCTCCGTCCCGCTCCACTGGCAGTACGACAACTCCCCCGACGGCCCCTGGCGCCTGGCCGTCCGCCGCGGCCCCTGGAAACTTCTCGCCGACGCCGACCGCAGGCAATTCGCCCTCTTCAACCTCGCCGAAGACGTCGCCGAAGCCCACGATAAGGCCGCGGAGCATCCGGAGATCGTCAAGGAGTTGAGCGCGGATTTGAACCGCCTTTATGTGCCGCCGAAGTCATGAGAGGAGAGTTGCAGCCGCGACGAAGCAGCTCAGGATTCGAGCTTGCGAGGTTGTCGCACATCCAGGCTTAGGTCTCGTCGGCGTCCGCCAGCGCTCGATGCGTGATCTTCAGGCGATAGGTCACCGCGATAATCCGTGCTTGTTCCGCGCGTGTTCCTTGAGTTCATCGAGCGAGACCGTGCGGCCGGCCTTCATGTCCTCGATTCCCTCCCGGATCCCCTCAAAGATCCGCGCCGCCTCGACGAGTTCGCGTAGCTTCTGGTAAGAGGCCGCGTCCTGAACGACGACCTCCGCCTTGCCGTTGATCGTCAGGACGATGGGCTCGCCCGTCTCCTTCAACTGCTGGATGAATTCGGGCGTGCTCTTCTTGAAGTCAGTCAACGACTGGATGTCCCGGCTGACGTCGAACATGGCACTTCCTTTCGAGATCGAATAAGAACCGAATTCGATTCTTAGCGATCCCTCGATCGACGTCAATCCGTGCCTTTGCTTGGCTCATTGCAAACCGACGCGCCCTCCGCCGTCATGAACCCGGCGTGACCGCTTCGGTCCCTCATAGAGCCACTCGCCGTCGGTGGCGGTGCCGGCCGAGGGGATGACGATGCGATAACGGTCGTCCTGACCTTTGGCTTCGTAGAGAACCTGGTGATCGGCGAATTCGCTCCCCAGGCGATTCACGAGGTCGTCGGTCGAGTAGAAGTACGACAGGCCGTTCCGCTCGTCGACACTGCCTTCGTCGAGCACATGGAAGGCGTCGGGGTGGGCGACGTTCATGCGGAGGCTGCCGTCGTAGACGTTCCGGGCGTCGCGGGCGTACTGCCGGCCGAGGACCTGGAACGTGTCGCGATCGGCGTCCTGGACGATCGAGTCGTCGAAGTAAATGTGGTTCTTGTCTCGGGCGTAGCGGTCTCCCTTCAGGAACTCGAAGGTCGCGCCGTCGAATCCTTCGAGGACGACGCCCGCCTTGTAGACGTGGGCCTTGTCGCAGGCGTAACCCGGGGCGGCCAGCACGCGAAAGGTCGCGACGTCGGCGTCGACCTTCCTCACCTCGCGGCCGATCGATTCGTTGATGGTCACATAAGTCCACTCGCCGCCGCTCTTCACGTAGCCCGTGGTGCACCCCGCGGCCACAAGGCAGGCCAGGATGAGGATCAACCGCAGCGGGATCCCGAAGCGAGCGTCGAATTGCCGGATCGTCATGGCCGCCTTCCCGATCCCAGGTGGAGAGCCCGCGCGTCACCGCGGCGCACGCCTCGAACCCGCCGAGCGAGTTCGAAGGCGGCGCCCCACCGATAACGTAGAACGTCTCTCCCCGGAGGAGACCGGGGCGTTACTCTTTCGGCCCAACCACCAGCGCCCAGTCGTGGTCGCCCGGCGGAGGCGCCACGGTGGAGCGGCCTTCGGCGGAGACGGTCAATGCGACCGGCGGAGCCGTCGTCCCCTCGACCGGGTCGAACCATCGAACCTGAAGAGGTTTGTCGGCGGGGAGGCCGGAAAGAGCGACGGCGCCCTGGGAGATCAGATAGACCAGCCGCGAGCCGTTGGGGGCCGACACGCACAGCGGCGCGGGGGCTTTGCTGGCCGGGTCGGCCCAGGCGGCCTGTTCGGGGTGGGGCTGGAAGTGGTTCCAGTCGGGGATCGATTCGACGAGCTTCTTGGCGGCGGCGACCTGCGCCGAACCCGGCAGTTTCATGGCGACGTCCCAGGGGGTCGTCCCCCAGTTGTTGCCGGCGGGGGAATTGCCATAGGGCTTGGTCTTGCCGTTGACCTGCCAGATCCCGTTCGCGCCGTAGGTCCCCCCGGCGCAGCCGGAGGCGATCATGTGGGCCCAGAACGCTTTACGAGCGTCGGCCGCGGTGAGCATCGGCTTGATTTCCAGGGCCTCGTAACGGGATTCGCCGGTGATGACGGGCATCGTCGGCTGCGTGTTCCAGCCCTCGGCGGCGAGGGCGGCGTGCTTCTCGGGAGGGGTCCCATGGCCGCTCTGGTGCATGTCGAAGTCAAGGACGGCCGGGTCGGTCAGACTGGCGCGGGCCGTCCGCGCCGGGTGGCAGGTGATGAGCCGATGAAACGGGTCGACCGACCGGAGGTAGGCGATGACCTCGGTCCAGCCCGTCTTCTGGCGGGCCTCGTCGCCGGCGCGGTCCTTGGCGAGATAGAACGGCATGGTCGTCTCGCCGGCCGCGCACCAGACGACGGGATAAGCGCCCCAGCGCGCGACGAGGTTCCGCCAGTGCCGCTTCATGTTCTCCTCGCCGAGCCAGGGCAGATGGTAGCCCCACGCGCCGACGACGCAGGGGACGAACCCGTCGTCGACGAGCGCGGCGATGCGACGGTCAGCGGCATCGAAGTACGCCGGGTTGATGCAGGCGTATTCGGGCTCCCAGGGGAAGCCGGCCTCGTTGCGGCCGCGCGCGTCGAAGGCCGGCATGTCCGGATACAGACCGGCGACGATCTGGACGACGTTGAAGCCCTTCTTCGCCCGGTCGGCGGCGAGGGCCTGGAAATCGTCGGGCCAGGCCAGGCGATCGGTCAGGCCCATCCACCAGGTGTCGCCCAGCCAGAAGAACGGGGCGCCGTCGGCGTAGGCGAAGTGGCGGCGGTCGTCGGCGATGCGGATCGCGCCGTGGCGGAGCAGGGGGTTGGCCCCCGTATAGGGGACCACCT
This sequence comes from Paludisphaera rhizosphaerae, assembly GCF_011065895.1. Lineage (NCBI taxonomy): Bacteria > Pseudomonadati > Planctomycetota > Planctomycetia > Isosphaerales > Isosphaeraceae > Paludisphaera > Paludisphaera rhizosphaerae. Next base: position 298,809 of record NZ_JAALCR010000008.1, read on the forward strand.
CGACGGAGCCGGCGACCCCGTTCAAGCCGGCGTCCGCGGAGTCGTTGCACGCCGAGACGAACCGATGCACGCCCGGCGTCCGGCTGGAGTATCGGACCTTCCACGACTTCCCGCCCGCCCAGAAAGCCGGGACTTTCAGCGTCGCGCCGTCGGGCGTGGTGAAGACCACGTCGAGCGTCAGTTCGTGAAACGGATCGACCCGATCCCTGGCCGACGTGAAGGCGACCTCCACCACCTTGCCGGCCTCGACGCGCAGGGGATCCGCGGCGAAGGCGGCGTTGAAGCCGGCCGCCATCACCACGAGAAGGAACGGAATCCATGCCGGGCGCCCGGCCACCGTTCGCGGCGTATGAACCATCGTCTCCCTCCCAGGCTGTGCGTCGTGTCGATCGGATCGGGCGGTCATGATAAATCGGCCCGATCGACGCCGGAAGGGCCCGCCCCCTTGCAAGCCGCGTGAGGTGGGTCACAATGACGGGGACCACTCGGCCCGACAGCTTCGCGATGGAGGCCCGCCGTCATGCTTCAGCTTGGGATCGTCACGTACAACATCGCCAAGGACTGGGACCTCCCCACGATCCTCCAGAAACTGGAGAAGCTGGGCTACGGCGGCGTCGAGCTGCGCACCACCCACAAGCACGGCGTCGAGGTCGGGCTCTCGGCCGAAGGCCGCCGCGAGGTCCGCAAGCGGTTCGAGGACTCCCCCGTCGAACTCGTCGGCCTGGGGAGCGCGTTCGAGTACCACAGCCCGGACCCAGCCGTCCTGAGGAAGATGATCGCCGACACCAAGGAGTACGTCCGGCTGGCCCACGACGTCGGCGCGCTGGGGGTGAAGGTCCGCCCCAACGGCATCCCCAAGGGGGAGGATCCGGAGACCGCGTTCAAGCGAATCGGCGCCGCGCTGCATGAGGTCGGCGAGGACGCCGAGGGCCAGGGGGTGGAGATCCGCGTGGAGGTCCACGGAACCGGGACCTCCGAATGGCCCGGCTTCGCCCGGATCATGGAGCTGGCGAACCACCCCAACGTCGGCGTCTGCTGGAACTCCAACCCGCAGGACGTTCCCAAGGGGGGCTCCTCGATCGCGGGCAACTACAAGCTGGTCGCGGGGAAGATCCGGACCGTCCACCTCCGCGACCTGACCGACGAAGCCTACCCCTGGCCTGAACTGTTCCGCCTGCTGACCGCCGACGGTTTCCACGGCTTCACCATGGCCGAAATCCCCGAGAGCACCGACCCGGACCGCGTCCTCCGCTACTTCCGGTCGCTCTGGAAGGCCTATCAGCCCGTCCACGCCTGAGGCGTCGTCTCGATCGTGGGGTCTCGGATGAGGGCACCTGGAACAAGGCGCGTTCGGAAAGCGTTGACGCGTGTCGGCCTCCTCGTCCTGGCCGCGGCGACGCTCCTGATCGGGCCGGCCGCCGGACAGGAACCGACGGCGAACTATGAGACACGCGACCTCGTAGGGTGGAGCGTCCGCATCCACCGCGCCTTCCCGCGCGACGAGCCGGAGTTGGCGTCGCGGACGCTCGCGCTCCTGGAGGATCAGCTTCGGGCCATCGAGCGAGCGGTCCCCGCTCCGGCCGTGGCGAAGCTGCGCACGATACCGATCTGGGTCGAACGCGACGAGCCGCATCACCCCTGCATGGCCTACCACCCGTCCGCGTCGTGGCTCGTCGAGCACGACATGAACCCGGACAAGGCCCGCTGCGTGGAGATCGCCGACGCCCGCAACTTCCTCGACTGGTGTCGCGACCAACCCTGGATGGTCCTCCACGAACTGGCCCACGGGTATCATCACCAGGTCGTCGAGGGGGGCTTCAACAATCCGGAGATTGCCGAGGCCCACCGCCGGGCCGAGGCCTCGAAGAGCTATGACAGGGTCCTTCATATCAACGGCAAGGAACGCCGGCATTACGCGCTGACGAACCCGCAGGAATACTTCGCCGAGGCCAGCGAGGCCCTCTTCGGAGCGAACGACTTCTACCCCTTCGTCCGCGCCGAGCTGTCGAAACACGACCCCGAAGGCCATGCACTGATCCGACGCCTCTGGCTCCTCGATCCCCCGACGCGTTAGGGGCGGCCGAAGTCGTCCTAAGGCGCTCGGGGTGGTGCGGGTCGGGGGCCAGGCCTTATGATCGGGCTTTCAACCGGTGTCTCTCCGTCCGTCCCGAGGATCCCATGAAGAGTCTCTCTCGAGCCTTCTTCGCCGCCGCCGGCCTGGCGGCCGCAGTCGCCTGCGCCTCCGCCGCGCGGGCCGAAGAAGCGAAGCCGCTGCGTCCCCCCTCGGTCCCGCTTATCGCCCACGACCCGTACTTCAGCGTCTGGTCGAACGCCGACAAGCTCACCGACGACGTCACCCGACACTGGACGGGAACGCCCCAGCCGCTCACCGGCCTGGTCCGCGTCGACGACAAGACGTACCGGATCATGGGCGCCGAACCCAAGAGCGTCCCCGCGCTGGAGCAGGTCTCCGTCGAGGTCCGGCCGACGAAGACGATCTACAAGTTCCAGAACGAGGCCGTCGGCGTCGAGTTGTCGTTCCTCGGCCTGGCGATCCCGTACAACCTGGACATGCTCTCCAGCCCCGTGACGTACGTCTCGTGGAAGGTGGAGCCGCGCGACGGCAAGGAGCACGAGGTCTCGGTCCTGCTGGGGGCGTCGGGCCGACTGGCCGTGCATACGCCCGACCAGCCGGTGGTCTGGGGCCGCGAGGAGCTGGGCGAGATCAAGGCGGTGAAGATCGGCACCCAGGAGCAGCCGATCCTCCAGCGCCGGGGGGACGGCACGCGGATCGATTGGGGATCGCTCTACCTGGCCTCGGGCCAGCCCCGGACGATCCTGGCCGCCGGACCGGCCGAGGCCCTCTTCGACGCCTTCGTCAAGGAAGGGGGGCTCCCCGGCCGCGACGACGCCGAATCGCCCCGGAAGGTCGAAGACCGCGCCCCGTCGATCGCCCTGGCGACCGCGTTGGGGAAGGTTCAACCCGGCACGCCGGCCTCGACGTTCGCCATGATCGCGTATAACGACGACTACGCCATCGACTACATGGACGAGTGGCTCGTCGGCTACTGGAAGCACCGCCTCAAGGCCAAGGGGAAGGGGAAGGACCAGCCGTTCACGGCCCTGCTGCTCCAGCACCAGATGCGCCGGGACGTGTATGAACAGTACTGCGACCGCTTCGACAAGCGGCTCGTGGAGGTCCTCACCGATCTGGGAGGCAAGGACTACGCGGACATCGGCGCCCTGGCGCATCGCCAGTCGCTGGCGGGCGCGACGCTCGCGGCCGACTCGAAGGGAATGCCGCTCTGGTTCTCGAAGGAGAACTCGTCCAACGGCTGCATCGGGACGGTGGACGTCATCTACCCGCAGTTCCCCCACCTGATCCTCTTCAGCACGGTGCTGGCGAAGGCGTCGCTCCAGCCAGTCCTCGACTATTCGGCCTCCCCACGCTGGCCCTGGCCGTTCGCCCCTCACGACCTGGGGACCTATCCCGCGGCCACCGGACAGGTCTACGGCGGCGGCGAGCGGACCGAGGAGAACCAGATGCCCGTGGAGGAGAGCGGCAACATGCTGCTCATGGTCGCGGCCATCGCCCACGTCGAGAAGAACGCCGACTTCGCCGGCAAGTACTGGCCCCAGCTCACCAAGTGGGCCGAATACTGCGAGCACTCCGGCTTCGACCCGGCCAACCAGCTCTGCACCGACGACTTCTCCGGCCACCTGGCCCGCAACGCGAACCTTTCGGTCAAGGCGATCCTCGGCATGGCCGCGTTCGGCCGCATGGCCGCCATGCGCGGCGAGGACGACCAGGCCCGCCACTACACGAACACGGCCAGGGAACTGGCCCGTAAGTGGATGACCATGGCCGACGCCGGCGACCACTACCGCCTGACCTTCGACCCCCAGGCCAGTTGGAGCCAGAAGTACAACCTGATCTGGGATAAGATCCTCGGCCTGGAAATCTTCCCGCCGGAGGTCGCCGCCAGGGAGTTGGCGTTCTACCAGACCAAGTTCAACAAGTACGGCCTTCCGCTCGACTCGCGCAAGGCGTTTACCAAGACCGACTGGATCGTCTGGACGGCCTCGCTGGCGCCCGACAAGGCGACCTTCGAATCATTCATCAAGCCGATTCGCCTGATGCTCGACGACACGCCCGACCGGATCCCGTTCAGCGACTGGTACTGGACCGACAGCGCCAAGCAGGCCGGCTTCAAGGCCCGCCCGGTGATCGGCGGCGTCTTCATCCGCGCCCTGACCGACGCGCTCCCCTACTGGGACAGTTGCCTGGAGCTGGCCAAGGCCGACGCCAAGGAACTCCCCAAGGAATGGGCCCCGATGCCCAAGCGCCGCGAGGTCGTCAACCTGGTCCCCACGGCGCAGACCGCGCCGGCCTCGTGGAAGTACGTCCTCCAGCAGCCCCCCGGTTCGTGGACGGCGATCGACTACGACGACCGCGACTGGAAGCAGGGGGAGTCGGGCTTCGGCACGCGGGGAACCCCCGGGGCCGAGATCCACACCGTCTGGGACGGCCGGAACATCTGGCTCCGCCGCGAGATCGAGGTCCCCGACGCGGCCGTTGACGCCGGCGACGACCTGCGGCTCTACATCCACCACGACGAGGACGCCGAGGTCTTCATCAACGGCGTCCGCGCGGCGAAGCTCAACGGCTACACCAGCGAGTATCGCCCGATGCGCATCAGCCCCGAAGCCCTCAAGGCCCTCAAGCCGGGCAAGAACGTCTTCGCCGTCCACTGCCGCCAGACCCAGGGCGGTCAGTACATCGATCTCGGCCTGGTGAAACTCGCCCCAGCCGAATGACCGTCGATCGCCCCCTTCATCCGTCCCATAAGGGCCTTCCCCGTTCACGGGGGAGGGTGGCCCGAAGGGCCGGATGAAGGGGGATCGGCGCCGAAAGCATCACGTCGCCAAGCTTCAGGCCGTTCTCGCGGGCGAATTCATCGCCGAGACGACGTCCTTCTCATCCTTCACCCGAACGATCGCGTCCGGCGAGCCGTCGGGCTTGATCGGGTTCCCGACGAACGAATTGTTCGCGGCGTCGAATTCGGGCGCGGTCGCCGGGACGACCGCCCCACTTCGCCCGGTGCGCCCGCTTCGCGCGACCATCTCCGCCTGCGATCGGAGCGGCCCGTCGAAAACCGCGACTGGGGGGCGACGGTCGTTTTGACAAATCGGGTTTTCGAGGAATTCCGCGCCGGTTTCGCGGCGCTGGGGCGATCGGTGTTGCGTACGGCGGTCCGAATCATCCACGCCACTTCTCATCTCCGCCGGACGCCGTCGCTTCTCTCCCTATCCCTCGCCGAGGATGGCGAGGCGCCCCGTCGGAGCGCGGCAGGAGGCCCGTCCGACGGGGCTTGAACCCTCAGAAAGGATTCAATCGCATGTCCACGAACATGGACCGTCCCGAGGCTCCCCGTTCGTCCGATTCGGCCCCGATCCGCCGCGTCCGCCGCAAGGCCCTGCCGGCCGTCGCCTCGCTGGAAGACCGCAAGCTCATGACGGGCGGCTTCGGCATGGCGATGGGACCGATGGATATGGCGAGCAACGGCCCCGCCGAGATCTCGCAGTTCTCCAACACGTCGTTCAACACCGGCGGGCCCCAGCTCTCATTCCGCGGCGACTTCGTCAACAACAGCGGCGCTTCCTCCTCCACGACCGACAGCACCGACAGCACCGCCTGGGTCAACGCCGGCGCCGCCGCCCAGCTTGGGCCGTACGCCAACCTGATCTACGCCGGCGGCGACAAGCTCTCCGGCCCGTTCGGAGCCAAGGCTCCGACAAGCGACTCGACCGACTCGTCGACCACTGACTCGACCGACGACTCGTCGACTGATACGACCGACGCCGACAAGCTCAAGGCGGCGTTCGACCAGCTTCGCAACGACACGCAGACGATCCAGGACAACTCCGAGGTCACCCCCAAGCTCCTGGCCGCGCTCCGCACGGCCCAGAACAACCTGGTGACCGCCGCGACGGGGACCGTCGACTCCGACAAGCTGACGACGTTCCAGGACGACCAGAAGACGATCGTGGACTCGGGGACGTTCACCGCCGATCAGCAGGCGACGCTGAAGGCGGACTACACAGCCGTCCTTGAGAGCGCCGGGGTCTCCGACGACGCCATCACGGCGTACTTCAGCGCCCTCGACGCCGTCAAGACGGCGAGCAACGTCTCGGCCGACAATCTGACGACCCTGGCCACCGACCAGCAGTCGGTCCAGGATCTCCTCGACGCCCAAACGCAGAACGGCAGCTCGTCGCAGGATCAGAGCCTGCCGAGCGCCCCGGGCGACCTGGGGCAGGGGATGCCCGGCGGCGGGATGGGCGGTTTCGGCGGCGGCTTCAGCGGCGGCTTCTCGATGAGCGGGCCGCAGGGCGGTGGGACCGGGTCGCAGACGGCGCCGACCAGCTCGTTCGGCGGCAGCTTCGGCGGTCAGCAGCAGACGCCGTCGTTCTCGCTGCAACAGCAACAGCAGGCCGCGCCCGCCGTCTCGTCGCAGGATGGGACCGTCGACCAGCAGGCGACTCCGGCCGCTGCACAGACCGACAGCTTCAGCGGCCAGCAGCAGGCGACCCCGGCCGTCGCCCAGCAGCAGAACGGCAGCGTCGGCGGACGTCACCGCACGATGCAGAGCCGCGGCTTCCAGACCGGCAGCGGCGGCATGGCCAACCGGATGGCCTCGATGCGGTTCAACCGCGGCAGCGGCTCCACCGGGCGCTCGGCTCGCGGCTCCTGAGTCTGAACTTGCGAACGCGACGACATCCCTCGCGGAAGGAGGCGGCTCCGAAAGGGGCCGCCTCCTTCCGTTGAAGGTCCTCAGTCGACGGCCTCATCGGGCGCGATGTGATAGATCAGCATCGGCGCCCGCTTGCGGGTGATGGCCTGGGCGATCTCGCCGCGGAGGTGGCCGGAGGCTTTGGCCAGGTGGTCCTCGACTCGGCTGACCGAGCCCCCCTCGTCGCAGGCGAGTGCGACGGAGAGACGCGAGGCGTCAGGAGCCGGCTCGACGCCCAGCACCCGCAGCCCTTGAAGCAGCGGGTCGCCGCACTCGGCCAGCACTTCGCTCAGGGTCATGGCCACCTGATGGCAAAGCTGCATCGCCTTGCGGCCCGCCGGCTCGGCCGGACCGCCTCCCCGGCCGCCCCGACGGCTCCGCGCCCCGGGAAACCTCGACCCCTCGCGAGCCTCCGCGTCGGCCGGATTCCAGTCCTCACTCCGGCGCAGGGGGAAATGACGTCCCATGGTCGTCCTCATTCCTCTGATAATCGGCAACGCGTGAAGAAGTCCTTTCGCATCCCGAAGCCGCGCGAAAGCGGCGTCGGCCGCCGTCGCCCGATCGATTGGAAGGGCGCGCGACGGGACGAAACGGGGACGGCCCGATCCTGATCTCCCGACTCACAAGCCCGCGCCCCGGCCGCGCGCAATCACGCGTCAAACGGTTCGGCGGTGCGAGAGACGGGGACGCCGAGAGGCGTCGCGACGCTCAGCGACGACTCGCGGAGGGGGTCGGAGGAATCGAGCCCGACGATTCAATAGGGCGGGGGAAATGAGACATCGTCGGCCTCCTTCGCGTGAGGAAAGGAGAGGTGGCTACGCGACCGATTCACGAGAATCGCGATCGAACGAGCAACTTCATTGTAGCCCCCCTTCACACGGCGGGCAACCTGGTCTCAGCAGGACGCGCCGACCGCCGTCAAGGTTCGCTGGGCGTCCTCAACAAGCGTTCCGCCTTCGGTCCATCACAGGCCGGCAGCGCTCCAGCAGGCCGAGTTCGGCCAGTTCTTCTTCGAGGGCCGCATTCGAGCAGTCGGCGAGGGTCTCTCGAACCTCCCTGACGAGCATTCGGACGAACAGGTCACGCGCCCGGTGCACGTCCACGCGGGCCCGGTTCGCGTCGTACACGTCGTTCAGCAGGAGGGAGAGCCGCGTCGCCAACTCGGCGTAGGAGGCGTCCGGATCCTCGACGCGCGTCCGGAGGATCGTGTGGTAGCGTTGGCCGGAATCCCCCTTGATCTGCTTCAGGGACGACCAGGCGCGGGCCATCAACTCCAGCCGCCAGCTTGTCTGGAACGCCTCGTCGTGGGCCTGGGCCCAGGGAGTCTCCGGACCGGCCGCGGGAACGTCCCCGACCAGCCCCTGCGGAGCCGATTTTCGGCGGCGATGGTGGTCCATCATCAGGTGGTAGAGCGACTGCTTGAGGAAGTCGCGGAAGCGCCCCTTGCCGGGGTCGACGTTGGCGAACGCCCCCCCCATGAATTTCACCGCGAAGTCCTGCGACAGTTCTTCGGCCGCCGCTCGGTCCCGAAGGGCGGCCTGGAGATATCGCCGCGCCGCCCCGCTGTAGCGTTCCAGCAGCGCCCTGCGCGCCGTGGCGGTCTCGTCATCCCCCGGCGTCCCTTTCACCACTCCCGGCGGGTGGGCTTGGCGCACCATCTGCCAGAGAGTGTCGATATGGCTTAGATCACTGAGGTCATTCCCGTTGGTCAAGGTTCGGCTCCCCTCGACTCGAAAGCGTCATTGGGCCTGACCGATATTATCAGGATTCGCGGAGCCGTGAAAGCGCTGAAGCCGCATCTCAACCGGCCCTTTTCAAAACGCAACATCCTCCCTAATCCGCACAGCCGAACCTCGGCCGAAAGATCGATCTGATCGGCATGATGCGCGCCATCGTCCGAAGTCGAGATTGGACAAAGTCCGATAGCTCGGTATGGTCGGGCTCCGACCGACCAACACGGTGGCGCTGACAAGGAGGTCGCCAGGTTATGCAGGACAAGGATGTCGCCGCGAAACCGCCGAGACGCATTCGACGCCTCGTTCGATGGGCCGTCGCTCTCTCGGTCTTGCTGGCCCTTGGGTTTGCGGCGATTCCCACCTTGCTCGGAACCGCTCCCGCCCGCCGCCTGATCGTGCAGAAGATCAATGACAAGCTCCGCCGAGGGCGGATTGAGCTGGGTGGTTTCGCCCCGTCGTGGAATCGCGGCGTCGTTCTGCGGAACGTCGCGCTGGTGGACCGGCAGGGGAAAACCGTGATCTCGGCGGAGACGGTCCAGTCCGACCATGGCCTGATCGGATGGATGCAGTCGCGCGGGGACCTGGGGACGATCGTCGTCGACGGGGCTACGGTCGACGTGACGCGCCGCGACGACGGGGGGATCGACCTCCTGGACGCGCTTGAAGGCTTGCTGGGGGGTGGCGATCCCCCGGCCCAGCTGGCGCAAGCCGCGCCGGCGGCCAGCGGCGGTCCGGGAATCTCGGCGAAGGTCGTCGTGAAGGGGGGCCGCCTGCGCGTCGCCAGTCCAGAACTGGCCGAGCCGATTGTCGCGAGCGCCTTCGAGGCCCAGGCGACTCTCCAGCCCGGCAAGCCGATGAATTTGGCCCTGAAGCTCCACGACGGCGAGCGGTCGCTGGACCTGCAAACCAACGGCGACGCCGCCGCTCCCACGCTGACGCTGAAGGGCGAGCAATGGCCGATCGCCGTCCATCGGGCCGGCGTGAAGGCCCGGGGCGACCTCGTCGGGAATCTGGAAGTCGCCAGCACTCAGGGCCTCTGGTCGGCCCATGGCCGGGCGGTCCTGCATCGGTTCACCGCCGAGGGTCCCGCCCTGGCAGGCGACCGCCTGGCGCTCGACTCCGTCGCGACCGACTGGGACGTTCAGCAGACGGCCGCCGGCTGGTCGGTCCGCAAACTCGACCTCAAGTCGGCGATCGCCGAGTTGACGGCTGTCGGCGACATGCCCGCGACCAGTTCCCCCACCCGGCTGACGGGCCACGTCGACCTGGCTGCGGCGTCGAAGCTCCTGCCGCACGCGATCCCGCTCCGCAAGGGGATCACGATCGAGAAGGGTCAGGCCCGCATCGAGGCCGCGACGAGCGTTCATGACGGAATTGAACGCCTGAACGTGAAGGCCGACCTCGCCGACCTGGCCGCCACGGAATCCGGCCGTCCGCTCACCTTGCAGAAGCCCGCCACCCTCTCGGCCGCGCTGGTCCGGACGGAGCGCAACGTCGCCGTGGAGTCGTTCTCGCTCAAGGCCGCGGGGATCGACGCCTCCGCGACGGGCGACCTGGAGAAGGGTCTGAAGCTGACCGGCTCGTTCGACCTGGCGGCCGTCGAAGCCCAGGCTCGCGAGCTGATCGACATGGGCGCTGTGAAGCTCGCCGGCCGCGGTCGGATGGCCGCCGACTACCGTCCCGAGAAGGGAGAATTCCGGGCGCGGTTGGCCGCCGAGATCACCGACCTGCACGTCGCCGGGCTGACCGAGGCCCCCGTCGATCGCGACCGCGTCCGACTCGACGCCTCGGCCGAAGGCCCCCGCGACGGCCGCGGTCTGCCGGCCGACTGGCAGGCCGTCCGCGTCGGCCTGGCCGCCGGCGAGACGAAGCTCAGCGTGCTGGCGAAGGCCGACGGGACCTACGACCTCGAAGGGACGACGCCCATCACCACTCCCGCCGCCGGCGTCGTCGCGGCGAAGGTCTCGACCCGGCCGAATCCGAAGGGCTATGAACTTCAATCCGTCCACCTGACCGCCACACCGGCCGACCCGAAGGAGACGCTCGCGGCGATCGGCGTGAACGCCCGGGGGACCTACGAGCCGGCGATCGGCCGCGTCGTGCTGATTCCGGTCGGTCCGCAGCCGTCGCAGTCGATCGTCGTCGGCCCGCAGGGGATGATGGTCTCCGGGATCGGCAAGGGGGACTCCCCGCTGGGCTTCGAAGCCGTGCTCCAGGGCGACCTCTCAGCGCTCGACCGCACGCTCGCCTACTGGGCCCAGGTCGACAGCCTCCAGGGCTTCGGCGGCCCCTGGACGGGCCATGCCAAGGGGACCCGCGCGAAGGACGGCCGGCTTGGCTTTGAAACCCGGATCTCCTCGCCCGACTTCTTCCTCACCACCCACCGAGGCGCGGCCAACCTCACCCTCAACGGCGATTACAGCCCGGCCGACGACAAACTCGCCCTGAAGACGCTCGACCTGAACACGGCCTACGGCCGGCTGGCCGGGAACGGCACGATCGCCGAGGTCGGCTCGCGACGGCTGGCCGACGTCTCGGGCGTGCTGGAGCCGCGCTGGGAGACGTTAGACCCGATCATCGCCGGGGCCGTGGAGCCCACGGCGAAGGTCCGCGCGACGGTGCGGCCCTATCACCTGAAGGGCCCGCTGACGGGGACGACGTCGCAGATGCTCAAGGGGATGGAGGGTGCGTTGGTGGTCGACCTGGCCTCGGCGCGGGCGTTCGGGATGGAACTGGGCGCGACGCCGATCGCCCTCCGACTGGGGGGGGGCAAGGCCGTCTTCGACCCGATCGAGACGACGCTCAACGGCGGCAAGGTGTCCATGGGCGCGGACCTGTTCGTGGACGACCCGAACGCCCTGGCCTTGCGGCTGGTGAGGGGGAGCCGGATCGAGAACGCGGCGATCAACAAGGCCGTTTCGGACGACGTGCTGGCGTTCATCGCCCCCGTGCTGGCGAAGTCCAGCAACGTCTCCGGCCAGGTCTCGCTGACCACCGAATCGGCGACGATTCCCATCCTGGGAGACGGAACGCTGAACGTCCTGGGGCAGCTCGTCTTCAAGGACGTCGCCTTCGAGCCAGGCCCGTTCGCGACCGAGTTGGTCTCGCTGACCGGCCGCGACATCAAGAAGCTAACCCTGGCGCAGCCGCTCCAGTTCGAGATCGCCGACGGCCGAGTCAAGCAGAGCGGCCTGACCATCCCGATCAGCGGCGACCTCGCCGCGAAGATCGACGGCTCCATCGGCTTCGACGAGACCCTGGCGATGCGGGCGAAGGTCCCCATCACGCCCCAGATGCTCGGCGGCAACGCCGCGGCTAACCAGTTCGTCGGCGGCACCGAGATCACCGTCCCCATCGGCGGCACGATCGCCCACCCGACCATCGACCGCAACGGCCTGAGAGTCGCCCTTCGCGAAGCCGCCCGCTCCATGGTCCGCCGCAACGTCCAGGCCGAGGCCGGCCGCCTCCTCGACCGCGCCCTGCCTCAGACCGCAGGAGGCAACGGCACTAACAACGCATCCGGCGGCTCCCTTGGCCGCGACGCCATGAACATCCTCCAGGGCGTCGGCCGGGACCTCATCCAGCAGCCCCAGGGGGCCAATAAGCCGCGGTGAACAGGATGCGCGAGGCCTCTCAATCGACGGGGATCAGGAGCGAGGAAATGACCTGGGCGTAGACCCGATGGCCGAAGTCGTTGGGGTGGTTCACGCCGTTGCCGGTCTGATCCCAGTCCTTCTTGAGCCGGAGGATTTCGCTCCAGATCGAGGTGACGTCCGCCAGCGCCACTCCTGGGCCGCAGAGCTTCGCGAGGGCGTCGCGGTACTGCGGGAAGAGATCCTGATTAAGCCTGACCCAATCCCGGTTGCCGACCATTGTGGCAACGAGGACGACCTCGACCTCGGGGCGTTTCTCGCGGACGCCCTTGATGGCGGCGGCGATCTTGTCCTGAAAGTCCTGGGCGGGCCTTCCGCTGGAATCGTTCATGCCGAAGGCCAGGATCAGGAGATCGGGCGCCGCCTCGACCACCTTGTCGACCATGGTCAGACCCCACGCCGAGTCCATCCCGGAGACGGACAGGTTGACGATGTCGACCCGGCCCTTGTACCGAGCGTGCAGGCTCCTGCTCACCAGCTCCGGATAGGCGGGCTGGAACGGCTTGCCGCCCGCCCATCCCGAGGCGTTGCATCCCGTGGAGATGCTGTCCCCCAGTACGACGATCTTCAGCGGCTCTTGCTTCCGAAGCCTCTCCAACGTGGTCGGAAGGGCTCCGGGATCGAACCTCGGCGTCGGCGCTTTCCAAAGGCCGGGCTCGTGCGCGTAGCTGACGATGGTCTGGAGCTTGTGGTACTCAAGCTCCCCGCCGAAGTAAATCTCGCCGTTGCCGTCCCGGTGCGTAAGCTGATGGCGCTGGCTCTTCGCCGGCCGGCGGAGTGACTCGGGTGTGGACGTCGAAATCCGAGAGCCCGGCGGGACCACGATCTCGCGCGACCCCTCTTTCCAGACGTAGTCCCGCCCCTCCTCGAACTGGACCTCGCCCGTCGAACTGCGAACGGCGATCATCTTCCGGATCGGGAAGAGCACCGATGCGCGGGCCTCGCCCGATTTCTCGTCCTTGATGAACAGGACGGACTCCCCCTCCATGACCTCGCCCAACCAGAACGGCCGAAGCAGCTCCTCCGATCCAACCCATTCCGTCCTGGCAGCCTCCTGAGCCCGACTCCCGCCGGGGACGGCCAGCACCAGGCCCATGATCGAAACAAGGAGTAAGTTGACTTTCACTTGATCGAACATCGACGGTCCCTGGTCTGTTCACCCGGAGAAATTCAAGACGCCAAGACGTTCCAAGCCTACCCATGCTGAGCGACCAAGGCGAGGACGGAGGGCTCGGTGGCTTTGGATACGGGCGGCTGATCTGGGGATTCAAAGTGGCTGCCATAACGGCCTGACCCCCTCGCGGGCAGAGGCATGGCCACAACTCAGCCCAAGAGTCTTGCTTCCCAGGTTTGCCGAAATTCCAGGTCGAAAAGTTGTGTCCATGCCTCTGCCGCGAGGGGGGAAGAGCGCGTCGGACCACGATTCGGCAAATAATCCGAAGGTGCACGCGCCGCGGACGTTCACCTTGACCGCCTGGCCGAGTTCTGGTTAGCTCACCGGGCCCTGGTTGCATCAACGCGGGGCATGATCGTCCCGGCCGGCGCAAGGACTGCGCATCGTGCCACCTGGCTCACACGGGGCGAAACGACCATACGCGGAAGGAATCTCGTCATGGTTCACCGTCGCCTGGGGCTGTGGGGCCTCACCGTCGGCTTGTTGGTCGGCCCTCTCGTCCCTGTCGGTTGGGCGGCTCCCGTGAATCTCACCGGCTACGTCGAGAAAGACTTCCCCATCGGGGGAGGCTCGGCCTCGACCGGTAAGATCTATACCCAGTCCGTAACCTCCAGCCCGACAACCATTGCTCAGTCGAGCTGGATCACCAACAACGGCTGGGTCTCGGGCTGGAACGTCAAGGACATCCGCTTCAGCTACTACCAGGACCCCTCGTCCAGCAACAACGTGCTGTACGTCGGCGTCAACACCTGGGCCAACAGCAGCGGGACCTACGCCCCGTTCGGCCAGGCCAACGGCGACCCCTCGGGCACGCCCACGTCCTACGACCCGGCCCACCTGGGCGCGGGGACGCCCACCAGCGACAAGTCGTTCGCCCTGGAGATCGCCAAGTTCAACCCCGCCGACCCGAGCAAGCCCGGCCAGGTCGTCGCCATCGCCGGCGTCCCGGCCGACAAGTCGCTCAACGGCCCCGGCATCAACGGCTACACGGTTTCCACCGTCGACACCAGCCGCGAGGCGGGCGGCCTGGCGTACATGTTCGGCAAGACCATGCCCCAGTACATGGGCAACCTGGCCTTCGACCCCTCCCCCTCGCACCCCCAGCTTGAGTTCTCGATCAAGGACATCAAGTCGCTTGCCAATTTGGGTGGCGACAACACGGGATTCTGGGTCCGTTTCTACGCGGGGTCTGGACTGGACGGCGTCGCCGGCGAGACCTATATGGACTGGACATACATCCCGAGCACCACCCCGGTGCCACAGACTACATCGACGCCTGAGCCCGCCACGGTGTTGACCTGGTCGCTCGTCGCTAGCGGTCTGGCCTGGCGGACTGTTCGTCGGGCTCGGAAGCGCTCGGCCTGAAGTAGCGACTGGCTGTGAAGCGAGTCGTGGAAATAACTCGACCCTGGTCGAACACGAACGGCTTCCTGGAACCATACTGACTTAGTGGAAGCGAGGCGGACGCTCGCTTCCAGGTCGGTTCCTTGGCATGCCGGATCGTGGAAAAACGACCGAACGAAGCCAACCCCGGCAGCGGATTCTTCCGCAGCAAGGGCTGGCTTCGTATAAGTTTGCGTCCGATGGCTTCGATGCAGGCGGGCGCGAGGGAAGCCAATCGAAGCCGGATCAGCGGACAGCGACAGTCCGGCTGCGAGCGGGCTTCGCGTCGACGGCGTCGAGGTCGAAGATGAACGTGTTGTCGGTCCCCTCCTTGACGCTCGCTTTGAGCGGGGAGGTGGCGGCGTCGCGGTAAACCTTCGAGAAGCTCGGCGCTGCGGGCTTACGCCCCTTGGCGGGGGCGACGTCCTCGGGGGTTTCCGCCGGGGCGACCGTCGCGTCGATCGGCTGGATCGCCTCAAGGGCCGAGGGGGCGACGGTGACGACGTAGTCGCCGGCCGGGACGCCGTCGTCGGCGAGGTAGCTGCTCATGATGAACCGGCCGTCGGCGTCGGTCTCGGTCGTCAGCGAGGGCTCCGCCAGTTGCTCGTCGGCCGGCGCGCGAACCGCCTGCGGGTCGACGGGGTGGAACCGCACCAACGCTCCCTTCACCGGCCCCCCCTTCCAGGTCAACGTCCCGGAGGTGGGCTGGACGGGGAGGCGGTAGCCGAGGTCGACGTCGCCCCCGCCGCAACCAGCGAAGGCGAGGGCGAGGGTCGAGGCGAGGATGAGGGACAGGCGTGGCATGGTGGATCTCTCCTCTCGATCAATACTGGTCGGTGGAGACGATCTCGCCCATTGCCCGAGTCAGGAGCCGGACGTAGACCCGGATGCTGGTCGACTGCTTGAGGAAGCGGACGGAGCCGTCGCCCATCAGGTAGTTGCTGCCGCCGGGGTGGAACGAGTAGTCCTCGTTGCTGTTGTAGCAGTTGGTGAAGCAGGGGCCGGGGTACTTGCTGCCGTCGGCGGTGTAGCCGTGGAGGGTGTAGCCGGTGTCGTAGTCGGCCCAGCCGCCGCCGGTCTCCGGGCCGGGGAGGTAGCTCGGATGCCGCTTGGCTCCGGCGATGTAGTAGTCGGGCCGGCCGGCGTCCTCGCTCATCATGATGGTGTTGGAGAGGCCGTCGGTCACCTGGGAGATCCGGGTGATGTTGTCGGGCTCGCCGCCGGTCACGTTCTGAAGCATGGAATACTGGCCGCTGGAGGTCAGGTCGACCAACCCCGAGGCGGCCAGGCCGGCCTCAATGCCGTTGCTGATTGCGTAGTCGGTGACAGCGCACTTGACGTTCGTGAACGGTCCGCCGGCGTCCGCGTAGTCGCTGCCGTTGTCGGTGGCCTCGACGTCGAACTTGTTGCCGTTGGCCGACGACGGGCAGAGCAGCGTGGGAATCACCGTGACGATGGCCGTCGAGTTCTGGGCCCAGCGGAAGTCCAGCTTGACGTTGTAAGCGCTGTAGAGAGCCTGCTGCTCCATGTAGGGCAGGATGTGCGTGAAGACGTAGCTCGCCGCCCGCTGGCCTTTGGGCAGCTGCGCGCCGGAGGCGTCGACGTTGATGTTCATCGGCCGGCAGACGCCCGACGCCCGGATGCCCGACGGCGGGAAGAAGGTGTTGGCGCTCTCAAAGTTGTGCAGGCCCAGGCCGACCTGTTTGAGGTTATTGACGCACTGGGCCCGCCGAGCGGCCTCGCGGGCCGACTGCACGGCCGGCAGCAAGAGCGAGATCAACACGGCGATGATGGCGATGACGACGAGCAATTCGATCAACGTGAAACCCGACCGACCACGAGAGAGGCGCATAACGTTCGATTCTTCTCTGATTGAGTTCCGCGGCGCCGGCCGGCGCTTGATCGCGGAAACAGGTAGGGAAATCGGCAAAGGGGGGAGGCGACAGGGCCTCAATAGCAGTTTATGCGTCGACATGAAGGTTGCGTGAAAACGGCGCGACGTCGTCGGGAAGTTCTCCGGTGAGCTGGAACCGGGGGCGGCGACGATCCGCCTTGTCGTGAAAGCTTGCGGCCATTACCCTGTCGATTCGCGTATGTAAACGGAATCGTCGATGGTTCAGGGTTGGACAGGGGCGGACATGGCATCCTCTTACAGGCGGATCCTCGTCACGGGCGGCAGCGGGTTCATCGGGTCCAACTTCGTCCGGCTGCAACTCGGGGAATATCCAGACGTTGCGATCACGAATCTGGACGCCCTGACCTACGCCGGCAACCCCGACAACCTGGCCGATCTGGCCGGCGACTCGCGGTATACGTTCGTGAAGGGGGATATCGCCGACCGGCCGTTCGTCATCAAGCTGATTGCCGACGGCGGCTTCGACGCGGTGGTCCACTTCGCCGCCGAGAGCCACGTCGACCGCTCGATCGACGACGCCACGCCGTTCCTGCGGACCAACGTCATCGGCACCCAGAACCTGCTCGACGCCGCCCGCGCGGCGAAGGTCCCCCGGTTCGTCCACGTCTCGACGGACGAGGTCTACGGCACCCTCGGCCCCAAGGACCCGGCGTTCACCGAGGAGACCCCGCTTACGCCCAACAGCCCGTACTCGGCCAGCAAGGCGGGCTCCGACCTGCTCGTCCGGGCCGCGTTCCACACCCACGGCATGGACGTGGTGACCACCCGCTGCTCGAACAACTACGGGCCGTACCAGTTCCCCGAGAAGCTCATCCCCCTCTTCATCACCAACGCCCTGGCCGACGTCCCCGTGCCGGTCTACGGCGACGGGATGCAGGTCCGCGACTGGATTCACGTGATGGACCACTGCCTGGGCGTCGACGCCGCTCTGCGGAAGGGGAAGGCCGGCGAGGTCTACAACTTCGGCGGCCGCAGCGAGCGGTTCAACATGGACGTCACCAAGGGCGTCCTGAAGCTGACCGGCAAAACCGAGGCCCTCATCAAGTACGTCACCGACCGCCCCGGCCACGACCGCCGCTACGCCGTCGATTGCGCCAAGTCCGAGCGTGAGCTGGGCTGGAAGCCGACCGTGACCTTCGAGCAGGGCCTGGAAGACACCGTCGCCTGGTACAAGGCCAACGCCCGGTGGGTCGAGCGGGTGAAGTCCGGCGCGTACCGCGAGGGCTGACCGTTCGGCGACGGCCGGCTGTTCGTTCATCGCAGCAGCACCCCCTGAACTGGAGAGGATCTCCGCGTGCGAGCGTTCGTGACCGGCATCAGTGGATTCGTGGGCGGGCACCTGACCGAACACCTGCTGGAGAAGGGAGACCAGGTCGTCGGCTTCTCGACCTCGGGAGCGTTCTCCGAGGACCTGGTCCATCTCGGGCGCTCGGCGCGGGTGGAGCGGTTCGACCTGATGGCCGCCCGGCCGGCCGAATTCGTCGACCTGATCGCCGACAAGGCTCCCCAGGCGATCTACCATCTGGCCGCGCAGTCGAACCCTCGGGCCAGCTTCGACGATCCTCGCGGCACCTGGGCGCTGAACCTCGGCGGAACTCTCAACCTGCTCCTGGCCGTGAAGGCCGCGGGGCTGCAGCCGAAGCCCCGGATCGTGGTGGTGGGCTCGGGCGTCTGCTACGGCGACCCGCCGCCGGAGTGCATCCCGGTTTCCGAATCCTGCCCGCTGCGGCCTAACAACGCCTACTCCGCGAGCAAGGCGGCAGCCGACCTGCTGGGCGTGCAAATGCACCTGTCCGACGGCCTCGACGTCGTCATGGCCCGGCCGTTCAACCACGCTGGGCCCCGGCAGTCGTCGCGGTACGTCCTGGCGACGCTCGCCGAACAGGTCGCGGAGGTCGAGGCTGGGCTCAAGGAGGCCGTGGAGGTCGGCAATCTTGACGTCGTCCGCGACTACACCGACGTCCGCGACGTCGTCCGCGCTTATCGCCTGCTGGCCGAGCGTGGACGCGCCGGGGAGATCTACAACCTGGGGACCGGCAAGGGCCTGAAGCTGACCGACGCCCTGGAGACCTTCCGCTCGCTGGCGACTCGCCCGATCGAGGTCCGCGTCGACCCGGCGCGGGTCCGGCCGATCGACCTTCCGTACCTCGTCGCCGACGCCTTCAAGCTCCGCCGCGACGTCGGCTGGGAGCCGTTGATCCCCATCGAGCAGACCCTTGCCGACATGCTGGCCGACGCCCGTCGCCGCGTCGCCGCGCGGGGCTGAGCGAGGCCGCCTTGCAAGACGCTCCGCGTCCGCTTGTGGTTCTTCGGCCGGCGGCTTAGGATTGGGGAAACGGGCCGCTGGCTCGGAACAACTGTCGAGGCGACGCGGGAACGGCGGGGGCGACCCATGCGCAAGGCTTTGGCGAATCGGAAGTTCCTCCTGGTCGTCGCGGTCGCCCTGGCGACCACGCTGGCCGCGGCTGCGGCTCAGGAGCCGAAGCGGCGCAACGGGCGTCCGTTGCGGAACCAGGGAGGCGCGCCCCTGAAGAAGGTCCAGCCCCAAGGGGGGGACCCCCTGCTGAAGCAGGCCGACGACCCCAAAGCCGGGCCGGGGACGTACCACTACACGTTCAAACTTCGGTCGTTCGACGGCACGCCGCTGGCAGCCTCGTACTATCCGTCGAAGATCGGCGCCAATGCGCCGGTGGTGGTGCTCGTCCATGAGCACAACCGTTCGCGCAAGGACTTCGAGGACGCGGTTCTCGCGCTGAAGGGGAAAGGTTTCGCCGAGCATCTTCAGGACGAGACCTACGCCGTGTTCTCGTTCGACCTGCGAGGGCAGGGGCAGAACCCCCGTCGGAACGTCGGGGCCGAGGAACGGGAGTCCATGGCCGACGACCTCCAGGCGGCCTACCAGTTCCTGCTGGACCGCCACAATCGGGGCGAGTTGAACGTCGGCAAGCTGGGCGTGGTGGGGGTCGGCGAGGGTGCCAACCTGGCCGCCGCCTGGGCTTATCAACCGGGCGCCGCCGTCTCCACCGAAGGCCGCGCCGGCGACCTCGGGGCGCTGGCGATGATCTCGCCCCAGCCGGAGGGCTCAGGCTACGTGCTGTCACGGGTGCTGCCGCCGCTCGCCCTGCGCGTCCCCATCTTCATCAGCGCCGGGGCCAAGGACGCCGCCTCCAAGGACGCTGTCGAGGCCGTCCGCAAGGACCTGGAGCGGAGCCGCAGCAACAAGATCGAAATCTTCCCCTCCTCCCTCCGCGGCTACAAACTCCTCCGCCTGGAGCCCGGCGCCGCCGAGGCCCTTGTGAAGTTCCTCGACGCCGAGATCAAGCTCCGCCCCAACGAGTGGGAACCCCGCTACAACCAGGTCCCCATCACCTTCTCCGACGTCCAGACCGTCCGCCGCCAACAGCCTGAGGACAAAAAGGCCCAGGAGAAGAAGGCTGACGAGAAGAAAGCCGAGGAGAAGAAGGCTGACGAAAAGAAGGGCGAAGAGGAAAAGAAGGCCCCCGGCGACTCAAAATCCGCGAAATCCGAGTAAAATCAGACTGGTCGCGGCCTCGGAATCGGGCGACAATTCCCCTGGCTACTACAGTCGTAAGACCAGAGGGAAGGAGGGGGCGGGATGAGTATGTTCTCGGACGACCCGACCTGGCCGGTAGGAGCGCTTCTCTTCGTCGCCGCGCTCTGTTTCGTGGGGCTCAGGGTGCGGCAGGAGGGAAAGTACCTGATCTGGGGCCTGACGGCGCTGGGGCTGGCGGCCCTGGTCCTGACGGTGGAATGGATGTGGGTGACCGACGAGGAGCGGATTGAAGCCGTCGTCTACGACCTCCGCCGCGCGCTGCTGGCCTCGGACGCGGACGGCGTGCTGGCTCACCTGACGCCCGACGTCCAGTACGTGCAGTCGGGTGAGCCGCGGTCGTCCAACGAGACCCGGAATCTCATCCGCAACGCGATGGACGGCTCGAAGCTCGACATCGTGCGGATTCGCGAGCTTCAAACCAGCGCCGGACGGCTGACGAAACGGGGGAAGGCCGAATTCAAGGCGCTCGTGAAGGGGACCGTGCAGGGGCCGTTCGGGTTCGCCGGCAGCGGCGGCTCGGATTCGACCTGGTCGCTGGGGTTCGAGCAGACCAAGTCCGGGGTTTGGAAGGTCAACCGAATCACGCCCGTGGCGACCTCGTTCAATCCCTCCATTCTCAACGCCCCATCGGTCCACCGTGAATTCGGGCGGAGTCCGGGGTTCAACATGGAAGGCGGGATGATGGACCCCGCGCTCGGCGGGTCGCCGCCGGCACCCGGCGGCTCCGACGGCCGTCGTCAAGGACCTTTTCGGCTGGACCGCAAGCACCTGGGCTCTGGCGGCTGGGGCCGAAGCGGGTATTGACCCACCCCAGCCTGCCCATCGACGCCTTCACCCTCGGGCTCACTTCAGGTCGAAGTCGGCTTCCAGGACCGAGCCGGACGAGAGGTCGATCTCGATCTGGCTGAGTCGGTTGTAGCGCTCGGGGACTTCTTCCTTCACCTCCAGCACTTCCCCGCGGATGTTGGCCGCGGCCGCCTGCTTCATGGTTTCGTCGTCGTTGCTGCTGAACTCGACGTGGTACCGATGCGGCATCAGTCCGAGATCGGCGGAGACCTCGTAGCGGCCGTTCCTGACGTAGCCGCCGGAGGCGCACTGCTGGCTGTCCAACGAAACGAACCGCACGATCCCTCGGGACATCGGCCGTCCCCCAAGGCGGACGGTTCCCGTAAGACCCTGCGTCGGAACCGTTCCGAAGCCGGTGTAGTCGTGAACGATCCAGCCGATCCCCAGCGCAGTCGCCAGGGTGAGGAGAACCTCAAATTGGGTAATTTTCATAATATGTTAAGAAACTCCAACTCGGGACGAGGCCCCGCTCGTCTTCAGCGGCCCTCAAGGGAGCCGTGCGGCGGTCGGTTGGGTGGGGCCTGTGGGGGCGCTCTGTTCAGCGCCTGAGGAGCTACGGCGGGTGAGCGTCCTCCGGCCGGCGGGGAGAAGCCGGGCGCGGGCGGGACGGTCGGGAGGCGTCGTCGTGGTTCGGGAACCTCGCCGACGCTCAGGATTATACCCGAGTTCAGCTCGCGCCGCCACCGGAATGCCGACGCAATCGGGCCGATCGAATCAATCCGGCACGCTGGTCAGGCGGAAGCTTTCGGTGGAGACGCTGTAGCGGGGGGCCAGGACCTCGCGGGAACGCCGCAGCAGCCAGTGGCCGCAGGGGACGAGCAGGGGGCGGACCAGCACGGCGTCGACCGTGATGCCGACCACCAGGGCAAAGCCCAACTGCTGGAGCGAGCCCAGCGGGCTGAACAGGAACGAGGCGAAGCTGCACGCCGTGATCGCCGCGGCCGACGTGATCAGGCCGCCGGTCTGGCCGATCGCCCGGACGATGCCGCCCCGGAACCCGTGCTCGGCGGTCTCCTCGTGGAGCCTCGTCATCAGGAAGACGTTGTAGTCCACTCCCACCGCCACCAGCAGCACGAAGAGGAAGTACGGGACCTTCCAGTCGAGCCCTTCCGCCCCCAGCATCGTGACGAACACCAGGTGGGTCGCCCCCAGCGCGAAGGCGTAGGTCAGGACCATCGTGGCGACCAGGTTGAAGCAGGCCAGCGGATCGCGGAGGGCGATTAGCAGCACGAGGAAGACCCCCAGCGGGACCACGAACCAGCTCTGGACCTGGTCGGCGCGGGTCATCTTGCGGACGTCGGCCGACTCGGCGTTGGCCCCGGCGACGTACGCCCGGACCTCGTGCACGCCCTCGTAATCGGCCAGGTAGTCTTGCAGCCGGCGGCGGATCGTCTCCACCTGGCTCATCGCACCATCCGAGAAGACCCGATCCTTGAGCGTCAGGTCGATCCGGGCGTGGCGGCCGTCCGGCGTGATGTAAGCCGCGAAGCTCTTGAGCAGGTCCGGGTTCTGTTCGACCGTCTCGGGCGTGATCAGGAGCCGGTCGAGGGCGATCCGACCCAGGGGATCGGTCAGGATCGCGCTGACCTCGCGATGGGCCCGCTCGGCGCCGGCCGCGATCTGCCCTGCGCCCTCGGCGGCCCGGGTCAATTCGCGGAGCAGCGTCTGGGCGGGCTTCTCCGGCGGCGTCGATGGGGTGGAAGGGGCCTCGGGCGCGATCTGGGTCGGGGCCGCGGGGGCAGTCGCGACGTTGGTTGCTGGGGACGTCGATGGTTCCGACTTTGGCGCGGCGCCGCCGCCGACGAGCCGGACGGCCGCGTCGAAGAGGCCGGCGTTGCGTTCGCCCACACGACGACGAGCGCCGTCCTTGGCCCCCTGAAGGGCCGTCTGAGCCCCTTCGAGGGCCACCTGGTTGAACGCCGAGGCCAGCGCCGGGACGTTCCACGTCGCCGGGGCGCCCTGGGCCCAGAGCATGGCGGTCGAGGCCGTGCGCATCCCCTGGGCGATCGCCTCCGGGGACGACGGGGCGGGCTTCGGCTGCTGCTGCTGCGGCTGCGGGGTCTCGGCGGGAGGCTTCGGGGCGGCTGGGCCGCTCATGTTCAGGCCGAGCTTCTCCTCCATCCAGAGGGCCGCGCGGAGCTTGGCCGCGCCGGTGTTGAGCCCTTCTTCCAGGCTCAAGGCCCCATCGGCGAGTTGCTGAAAGCCCTGGTTCACCTCGCCGAACCGCGAGGCCAGCCGCGCCCGCCGGAGCGGCTCCGGGCTCCCCAGCGGCTGGGTGGCCGAACGGACCTCGCCGTTGCGGCGCTGGTTTGAGAGGAGCCGGCTCACGTCGTCGATCATCGCCAACCCGGTCGACTCCCGTAGGTCGACGTCCGATTCCAGGACGATCGTCACCGGCGCGGTCATGCCGGCGTCGAACTTGTCCAGCACCAGCCGGAGGTTCTGGGCCGACTCCGAGTCCGCGGGCATCTCGCTGATGAGGTCCATCACGAACCGGGTCTGGCTGGCCAGCGCGGCCAGCGGGAGCATGGCCCCCAGCGTCAGCGCCCAGCTTCGGAACGGCCGGGTCATGGCCTTGCGGCCCATCGACTCCCACCAGCCGCTCGGCGCGGCGCCGAACGCCTCGAAGCAGGACGGCCGGACCTTCGCCAGCAGGACCAGCAGGGCGGGCGTCAGCGTCAGGGTCGCCAGCAGCGAGATCGCCAGCCCCAGAGCGACGCTCGGGCCGGTGGTGGAGAACAACTTGAACTGGGTCGTCCCCATCAGCAGCAGCCCGACCATGATCGTCCCGGCGCTGGTGACCAGGGGGACGAACGACCGCGCCAGGGTCATTCGCATGACGCCGGCCGGGTTCCGGGGGTTGAAGTGCTCCCCGAACCGCCATGAGAGGAACAGGCAAAAATCCGTCCCAGTCCCGAACAGCAGGGCGACCAGGAACAGCTCCACCAGCGGCGAGATCTGCCAGCCCACGCCGCAGAGCCACGCCAGCAGGCTCCGCGAGATCACCAGGCTGACGCCGATCGTCGCCAGCGGCACGAGCGCCAGCCAGAACGAGCGGTAGACGACGATCAGCACGATGAGCAGCAGGATCACCGTGACGACGGCCGCGCGGTCGAGCGAGACCTGCACCAGCCGCATGAAGTCGCGTCCGATCACCGAGTCCCCTGTCCAGAGGATCTGGAGGCCGGCGGCGTCGGGCGAGGCTTTCGCCAGGGCCTCGGCCTGCTCCTGCATCCAGGCGACGGCCTCATGCGCTGCGGGGGCGACGTTGGTGGCGTCGAGCGGAGCGACGACGAGTTCGGCCGTCCCGTCGCGGCTGACGAGCCGCTCGGCGATCTCCTTCTGCGACTCCGGCCCCAGCACGCGAAGGATCGTCGACGGCCGGTCGGCCGCCTCGAATCGCTTCGCCAGGGCGGCCGCGAATCGGTGGTCGGCCTCGGTCAACCCTCCCGGCCGGGTCATGGCTGCGACGGCCGTCGATTCATAGGCCGAATCGGGCCAGCAGATGCGCACCAACTCGGCGGCGCGACGGCTCTCGGCCTCCTCGCCCAGAAGCTTGGATTGCCCTTCCGCGGCCAACCTGGTGAGATCGGGCGCCTTCAGTCCGACGCCCGCCGCCAGCGCGAGCCAGGCCAGCGTCACCCAAATTGGGTGTCGGCTAGATGCCGTCTTGATCGATTCTAGCAGAGGCATCGTTCCCGGCTCCTGGGGACCACGTCGCTCCGTCCGTCGACGCCCCTCGATCACAGAAAAACTCGTGCCGTCCCCGGCTCGGGTGGGGTTGCAACCCGTCGTCGGTCGCTCGCAAACCCTTCATCCGGACCAGTGAATGACGACCTTCAAATCCTCTTTATAAGTACCATCGCCCCGTCCGACAATCCGAATCCGCACCCACCCATCACCCTCCGGGAGGGGTCGTCGGGGTTACGGAAGTCGTTTGGGGGGGCTGGTATTCGTTGCAGAAATCAATGCGTTCGCCGATGCTCGGATGCGAGGCGCGGAAGACCCGGTAGACCCAACCGGGCCGCGGGTTTCCCAGATTCTCCTGCTGGAGCTTCACGAAGGCCGTCGCGCCGGAGTGCTTCGTTCCCGTTAAATCGAGCGCAAACCTATCCGCTTCGTGCTCTTGATAGCGATTATAAGCCATGGCCACGGGCATCAGAACGAGCGTTGCGACCTGGAGCAGGACCAGGAAGAGCGGCACCGACGCCACGTCCGCCAGTTCCGAGAATCCGAACCGGCCCCGGAAGCGGTCGATCAGCCCGTGCGCAGTTCGGTGCACGAAGTAGAGCCCCGCCAGCGTTACCGCGAAAGACAACAGGATCGATCGGACGACGTGGCCCAGGACGTAATGCCCCATCTCGTGGGCCATGACGAAGAGGACTTCGCGCTCATTCAGCTTGGCCAGCAGCGTATCCCAGAGGACGATCCGCTTGGTGTCGAGGAACCCGGTGACGTAGGCGTTGACCGCCTTGGTGTCGACGCTCTTCTCCACCTCGAAGACCCGGCTCGATTCGATCCCCGCTCGTTCGGCCAGGCTCAGGATCGACTGCTCCAGCGCCTTGTCCTTCATCGGCCCGAACGTGTTGAACAGCGGGTCGATGTAGAGCGGCTTGACGATCATCCCCAGCAGCAGGAAGGGAATCGACGCCAGCGACATCCAGAGCCACCAGCGCTTCCGGGTCCGTCTCAAAAAGGCGAACAACCCGAGGGCTATCAGGACTCCGACCCCGGCGTCGACGGCCAGGGCGATGAAGTGGTCCTGGAGCCACTTGCCCTGCGTCTGATTCGACAGGCCGTAAGCGTGGAGCCTGACGTAGCCCTGGTAATAATCCAGCGGCAACTCGACCAGCGTGACCAGCAGCATGTACAGCGGCACATAAATCGCGACGGCGACCGCCCAGGGCCATCGACCACTCCCCGACGCCATGTTCCGCAGTCTGGCCGAGAACCCGGAGAACAGGATCGCCGCTGGCAGCAGGATCCCCCAGACCCGGTTGAAGGCCCAGAATCCCATCCCGGTGCGATAGAACTCCATGGCCTTCTCGGAAGCCTCCGGCACGGCCACCGGCGCGTTCTCATCGACTTCGGACGCCGCGGTCACCGCTGGAGAAGCGTCCGCCGTCGGCTCCTGTCCCCGCGCAATCCCCAGACCCGACCCCGCCACGACGACGATCAGCCACAACCAGGCCTTCCCCATCCGCGCCTCCTCCGTCGTTCGTTCCCCCGGTTCGTTGACACCGATCTTA